>JAJCYS010000043.1 GCA_029262815.1 Deltaproteobacteria bacterium
GTGCCTGCAATGTCGTCCGAATGTCATTAAAATCTATTTCTTGGGCGTGTAAACTGCGGCCAGATGTTTGAATATGATATTTCAGTTTTTGACTACGATGATTCGTCTCATAAATATCGCGCATCGCAATAGCCCATATACGTCTCGCAACGCGACCTAAAACGGTGTATTCAGGATCCAAGCCATTACTAAAAAAATAACTCAAGCTGGGGGAAAATGCAGATACATCCATCCCACGGGCTTTATACAATTCAACATAGGTGAACCCGTTTGCTAATGTGAATGCAAGCTGAGTAATGGGCGTGGCGCCCGCTTCTGCGATATGATACCCACTGATACTCACGGAGTAAAAATTACGGACATTCTTATCAATAAAATAAGCCTGTACATCACCCATCATCCGTAAGGCAAACGGTGTCGAGAAAATACACGTGTTCTGGGCTTGATCCTCTTTTAGAATATCGGCTTGGACGGTCCCACGTACAGATGACAAGACCTTCGTTCTAATCGCATCGAACTCTTGTTCGTTAGGTTCGCGATTCTCTTGAGATGTAAATCGATCAACCTGCTGGTCCAACGCGGCATTAAAGAAAAAAGCAAGTATGATCGGTGCCGGACCGTTAATCGTCATAGAAACAGAAGTCAATGGATCACATAAGTCAAATCCTTCAAACAACGTTTTCATATCATCAAGCGTTGCAATGCTGACCCCTGCTTCACCAATTTTTCCAAAAATATCGGGCCGTTCATCAGGATCAGCACCGTATAACGTCACAGAGTCAAACGCAGTCGACAACCGCTTCGCCTGTTCACCCTTACATAAATAATGAAAGCGTTCGTTAGTTCGATGAGGC
Organism: Deltaproteobacteria bacterium; assembly: GCA_029262815.1. Classification (GTDB taxonomy): domain Bacteria; phylum Bdellovibrionota; class JAJCYS01; order JAJCYS01; family JAJCYS01; genus JAJCYS01. Next base: position 855 of record JAJCYS010000043.1, read on the forward strand.
CCCCCTTCTCCAGCAAACATCCGTTTGGGTAATTCATCCGTTCGTTTAAAAGGATAAATCCCCGCTGTGTATGGGAAGGACCCTGGGTAATTCTCTTTTGCACAAAAAGTATACGCATCCGAAAGTCCTGATGCATCGTATGAAGACACTTTCGGGATATTGAGGCCGCTCAAAGATTCTGTCGTTGTTTTGTGTGTGAAGTCTTTACCCCGTACTTGAAATGTCAACTCGGGCGTATTCAAATCCTTAGTATGAGCCTCGTAAGCATCCAAGATATCCCAAACCTTTTGAGGAACAGCTTTTTTCTTCGCTTCAATATCAAGCTCGATGGATGATTGGGCGCGCTTCACACGCTCCATAGCGTCAATGTCTTTGAGCTGTTCTGACACCTTCTGATAATTACGATGATACGATCGCACCCCTTCAGCAATTTCAGATAGATAGTGTGCACGGTGTCGGGGCAACAACGCTCGCTCGGTATCCGTTAACAAACCCTGTTCCGGATTCTGAAAAAAACGAGATGATATGGCGGGCTTATTCGTTTGTGTTTGCACATCGTTAATCAATGTCAAAAAAGATCCGTACGCTCGATGCGTTAATGCATCTTGAAATCGTGAGGCACACGCACCCACAACCATGTGATCTAAACTTGGCTCATCAAGCGTGCGACTTCGACGTACGGTCTTTCGAACTTGGTGTAATGCGTCCTGAGCCCCTTGGCGATCCATTTTATTAACAACGATCAAATCAGCAAAGTCGAGCATCGCAATTTTTTCAAGTTGGGATTCAGCGCCGAATTCGCTTGTCATCACATAAATAGATTTATCTACAAATTTTGTAATCTTTGAGTCAACCTGACCAATGCCAGCGCTCTCAATTAAAATAATATTGGGCAGATCATCCGATTGAGAGAGTTCATTTAAAACTGAAAAAATACCGGGATGAATGCCATGGGTTTCTTCTGATACCGCAATAGAACGCATAAACACGTGACCTTCATAAATCGCATTCATCCGGATGCGATCCCCAAGAAGGGCCCCGTGTGTTTTTTGTTTTGAAGGATCACAACTAAGCACCAAAATGCGATGCTCCGGAAAGTCTAATCGATACCGAAGGATAAACTCGTCAATCAAAGAACTTTTGCCTGCACCACCCGTACCAGTGATTCCGATAATGGGGGTTTCAGGTTTTTCAACTCGACCTTCTTTGAATCCTTCATTAGATTCCAACAAACCCGTTAGTTTTTGAGCGAACGCCAAATCGTTGCTGGGTGAATTTTGAGTTTTGGGACGACCTTCTTGATTTCGCTTTTGAGCAAGGCGAATCATCTCATTAATAATTTCATCCAGCCCAAGTTTTTGGCCTTGAGACGGACTAAATAATTTGTCTACGCCAATTGATTCGAGATGTTCGATTTCAGGTGGGGTGATAACGCCGCCGCCGCCACCGAAAACAGCGATATGCCCCGCGCCTTCTTGCGCCAGACATTCTAGAAGATACGTAAAGTATTCTGTATGCCCGCCCTGATAAGAGCTGATTGCGATGGCATGGGCATCTTCTTGTATGGCAGAACGAACGATTTCTTGGACGGAGCGATTATGACCCAAATGAATAACTTCTTGCCCATGACGAACCAGTAATCGACGAAATAAATTGATTGAAACATCATGCCCATCGAATAAACTTGCAGCTGTCACAAAACGCACGTAAGCACTCCCTTTTCTTCAAGATGTTGTCCAATACGGTAGCATATTCTGTTTTGTTTCGATTAAAAAGGTGCGCATTAAGCGCCGGATTATGCAGCCTTTTTGTTGATGATGCGTGAAATCTCTACTTGATCATCTTCATCTTCTGCAACAATTGGTTCCCAGGGATCATCTTCGGGGGGTTCCTTAAGCAGCTTGATGGTACTGTAAGAGACTTTTAAGTAGCACTTACGGCAATATCCCCGATATGCAGCTTCATCAGAACATTCTGTTGTTTTGCAGGTTTTCTGTTCCTTTTTCTTGCCCATCACCTGAACTATCGGATTTGAGGGTCAGAACTTTAGGCGATATTTGTGAAAAATATCCGATACTTATCCTCAATCTTGCAGGAGTTTGTTTACGTTCGAGCCATACATCCTCTTCTGAGGATTGTGAGAAATAAGGAAGATGTTTTTGGCCCAAAGAAAACAGGTTGAATTTTTTGGGTAATTTAGAACCCAAGGCTTGTACAAATTTGGGACGTGGTAAAACTGAAAATATTCGAGCGTTCGAAACGACACCTTGCCATGTTTCAATTTCGGTATCTGACCCTAACCAAGCAATCATCTTATTGATGCTCAACGAGAGCAACCCAATACGCGCTTTTTTCATTATAAATCGAGCTCTTCTGCTACGAAATAAAACGGAGTTTGCAATCAAATGTCGAGGCGCAAACACGGTTCGCCGGCATACATGCTCATACTGTTGTGTGATCTCAAAGGTCCCACCCCTCACATAGCATACGCCTGAGTGTACGGTAAAACGCTGCATCGAAAGTGTTGTGTTTTCAGAAATCCAGCTATGGGCACGTATACTGAGCTCTTCTACATTAACCACATGTGACAACTTGACCAGCGTAGATTTGATATCAATATGTTTCACATTCTTTGCGGACAAATCTATACGATCCCCTTTCAGGGTAATTTTGAAGGGCAACTGATCAAGAGCGACGGTACAGTAGCCACATTTAATCGTCAACTCTGCAAAATTTTTCGGAAAATGAACACTAATGACTGCTGGTCCCGAGTGATTCGCTGCGATCACAATCTGTTGATCAACCACTTGTATCGATTCGGCTATGGGTAACACCTTGAAGGTTTCATCACTGCTTGGAATACCTACGATATTGACATGTGTGCCAGGCTGATTTGATACGATTTCAAAACTTGGAATATCAGATGAAATACCATCAACAGTCAACGCTGAAGCACTGGCCATGGAGAGGAAAATAGTTATTGAAATTGCTATATTTTTTAACACAAGACTTACCCTTTTTTACCCACTTTGTGGTATGAGTATAACCCTAAACAAGGATTAGTTCATTACCCCTATTCATAATGGTACTTAAGTAAACTCAAATTGCTACAAGTATCCAAAATCAGCGGGTAATGGCATGATTGCCCTGATCTACAATTACCGAGATGATTATAGGGCTTGTTGGCTGTTGTGCCGATTTAAACCTTGGTTGGCTACGCTGTCAACAGGGCCAACCATGAAGGAGTAACGTTATGAATCCAACGTGGCAACCTGAACTTCCTGGGTTGATTACCTTTGACGATGTCCTGATCTTGCCTGCTTATTCCGAAGTGCTCCCTTCTGAAGCAAATTGCGAAACAACCCTTTCGTCTAAACTGACCTTAAACGCACCTATTCTATCAAGTGCGATGGACACGGTGACCGAACATCACACCGCTATCGCAATGGCTCAAGAAGGCGGCCTGGGCGTTATACACAAAAACTTGTCTATCGAAGAGCAAGCATTAGAGGTTCGTCGTGTCAAAAAATTTGAGTCGGGTATTATCTTAGAACCCTTAACAATCCAGAAAACAGCCACCATTCGTGAAGTTATCGACTTGGTTCGAGATACGGGTGTTGGCGGATTTCCTGTTGTCGAGAACAACAAACTAGTAGGAATCATTGCAAATCGTGACCTTAGATTTCAAACTGACCCAGAAATTTCAGTGACGCATATCATGACCCCTGTAGAAAAGCTAATCACCGTAGCTGAAGACGTCACCCTCCAAGAAGCAAAAGACACCATGAAAACGCATCGAATTGAGAAACTCCCCATTGTTGATGATAGTGGAAATTTGGTCGGTCTCATTACTTACAAGGATTTACATAACCTCGATAAACATCCCCTTGCCATCAAAGATTCTAAGGGACGTCTTAAAGTTGGGGCAGCCATCGGTGCAACAGTAAAAGATATTGAAAGAGCTCATGCGCTTGTAAAAGAGGGCGCAGACGTGCTTCTAGTCGATACCGCACACGGACATAGCAAGATGGTTATCGATCAAGTCAAAGCGATCCGAAAAACGTTCCCTGACATTACACTTATTGCAGGTAACGTGGGAACCCCAGGCGCTACAAAGGCGTTGTGTGAAGCGGGTGCTGACATTGTCAAAATTGGTGTGGGGCCCGGATCTATTTGTACAACTCGTATTATCTCGGGCGTCGGCGTGCCACAACTGTCCGCTATTTTTAGTTGCGCCAAAGAGGCTCAAAAATTTGGAAAAACCGTGATCTCTGATGGCGGGATTCGGTACAGTGGGGATGTCGTCAAAGCATTAGCCGCAGGGGCTGCAGCTGTTATGATCGGGTCCTTGTTTGCGGGAACTCGAGAAGCACCTGGAGATTTGGTTTATTATCAAGGAAGAAGTTACAAAGTATATCGCGGCATGGGCTCATTGAGTGCAATGAAACGAAAAATGTCTGATCGATATCCGAACAAACATCTTAAGATCACAGACCTTGCACAAGATGACCCTGATCCCAAGTTAGTACCTGAAGGCATCGAAGGTCGAGTGCCTTATACAGGCACCTTGAACAATAGTTTATTTCAACTAACGGGTGGCCTAAAATCTGGGATGGGATATGTCGGCGCTGCTAGCATCCCTGAACTTCAAACCAAAGCAACATTTGTTAGAATTTCTACGAACAGTTCTATTGAAAGTCATGTGCATAATGTTCAAATCACTCAAGAGGCACCTAACTATATCGTGTCTCCACAGAAGTAGATCAGATGCATAAACCACAGATAGTCATCTTTGATTTTGGAAGCCAATTCACCCATTTGATCCTAAGGCAAGTCAGAGCGTCTGGTACGTACTGTACCTTGGCTGCACCTACGGTTTCTGAAGTACCGACTGAAGCGCTCAAAGGGATTATATTATCTGGCGGCCCCCGATCTGTCACACCGCAAGATCTTTCTTTTTTAAAAAAACTGTTAAATCAACATTCAGAGACCCCCGTATTAGGTATTTGTTACGGTCACCAGTTACTGGCTAAATACTTTGGACACAAAGTCCATCATGCAAGAAGCTGTGAATATGGTCCCGAAACATTGATACTTAAGAAAAAGTCACTTCTGTTTGAAAAGGTACCTAAAAAAAGCAATGTATGGATGTCTCATGGTGATCATGCCACCTTGTCATCAGCAAAAAAACAAACGATTGGATTAGCCACATCTGCTCAAGAAACTTTGGCAGCTGCACAGTTTTCATCTCACTGCTTGGGCATTCAGTTTCATCCTGAAGTATCACATTCGACTTTTGGTTCCCAAGTTTTGAAGAATTTTTTGAAGCATTACTGTAACGTTAAACGAGACTGGAATCCCAAGCAAATATTTACTGATGCAGTAGAAGCCATTCATGATGAACTTATTATCCCTAAACACAAAGCTTTATGCGCAGTCAGTGGCGGTGTGGACAGTACAGTGCTTGCCAAATTATTGATCAACACATGTCCCAAACAAATCCATTTTATCCATGTAGATCATGGTTTTGGCAGACATCAAGAGAGCCAACAAGTTTTAAAGGAGCTTAAGGCTGTGGGTATTCCGGTTAGGATCATTCAAGCACAAGAAGAATTTATCAGCAAAGTGTCTAAAACTAAAAATCCCGAACGGAAACGAAAAATCATTGGTAAAACGTTTATCGAAATTTTTGAACGCTATGCCAAGAAACATAAATTGACTCACTTGATTCAAGGCACACTCTATCCTGATCGGATTGAAAGTAAACCACAGGTGGGCAAAAGTTCTGTAATCAAAACCCATCATAATGTGGGTGGCATTCCCAAAAATTGTACTTTAAAGATTGTTGAACCTTTTATGCATTTCTACAAAGATGACGTGAGACGGTTAGGTAAAAATCTCAAACTCCCCACCCATCTTTTGGGCCGACACCCCTTCCCTGGCCCCGGACTTGCAATTCGAATTTTGGGCCATGCAACAGAGAGTCGATTGGCACAATTGAGACAATGTGACCATATTTTGATCTCTTATCTTAAAAAAGAAAACCTCTATAAAAGCATATGGCAAGCCGGTTGCATGCTCCTACCTACGGTACATTCCGTGGGCGTCAAAGGAGATAAACGAGTTTATGAGCCGGTTGTTGCGATTCGATGTGTGGTGAGTCAAAATGCCATGACGGCTCATGCGGCCAGACTTTCTATTGAACATCTTGAGGCTTGTGCTTCAGAAATATTAAACAAAGTTCCCGGCATCAGTCGGGTGGTGTACGACGTCAGCCCCAAACCACCTGCAACTATCGAATGGGAGTAGGTTTTTTAATCATGCGCGACCGAATATCCCAAAATGAGGTAAAATAGACAAAATCATGAGTTTCGTTCATACCCATGTACATACTCAGTTCAGCATCCTTGAAAGTACGATCAAAATTCCAGAATTGATCGCACATGCCAAAACGCTTGGGATGTCAGCTATAGCCATCACAGACAGTCAAAATGCTTTTGGGTTAATCCAATTTTCGAAAGCGTGTGCAAAGGCTGACGTTCAACCCATCCTCGGTGCACAAGTCAATGTACGGGCGAGCTCAATTGTGCAACCCAAACAAACCGATTCTCTACAGCAAAAAGCATTTAGAGCACCCATCAGTTTATTGGTAAAAACCGAAACCGGGTATCAAAACCTCTGTCGTTTACTCTCCCTTAGCTATATGGCTGAAAAAGGGCCTTATGTGACTGCCGAACAACTCAAGACATATCGTGAGGGTTTGGTTGCGATTATGCCGATGGAAAATGGCGAGTGGATTGAGTACTTTAGACATAATCGAGAAGCTGATATTGAAAAGAGTACAGAATTTTATTGCACCACATATAAGGACGATTTTTATGTCGAAATTGTGCGACCGGTATCCTATGCCTTGCTGACTGCATTTGAAAAAACGATTCTAGCCTTTCAAAAATCCCATAACTTGCAACTGGTTGCTTCGAATGCGTGTCGCTATCTCAAACCTGAGGATAATTTCGCCACGACTGTGCTAAATGCCATTCGTGAAAGTACTAAAATTGAAAGTCCACAAGAGGAATATCACCGTGTGGGTGTGAGAGATGTATGCACGCCTGAAATCATGCAAGAACGTTTTAATGATTTACCCATGGCGCTCGCTTCTTCTTTGGCGATACAAAAAAAATGTACATTTGATTTTCCATTTAACAAACCGGACTACAAAAAAACCTATCACTTACCTCACCCCCCCACACAAGACGGAGAATCAGTCAAAGAAGCCTTCATCAGAGAATGCAAGGAAGGTCTTGCTAACCGACTGAATGCACATTCTGATTTATCAGATGAACAAAATGAAAAATATATCCGACGGTTGGATCATGAAATAGACGTCATCACAGGCATGCGATTTGACGGTTACTTCTTGATCGTTATGGATTTTATCCGATATGCAAAGTCTAAGGGTATACCCGTAGGACCAGGCCGAGGATCCGGAGCGGGTAGTCTCGCTTCTTACGTATTAGAAATTACAGATTTAGATCCACTTGAACATGATTTGCTATTTGAACGTTTCTTAAATCCTGAGCGTATTAGTTTGCCGGATTTTGATATCGATTTTTGTATGGATAGACGTCCTGAAGTTATCCAATATGTGGTTGAAAAGTATGGCAAACAACGTGTTGCGCAAATCATTACATTTGGGAAACTTCAAGCACGAATGGTGCTCAGAGATGTAGGTCGAGTGTTTGGATATAGCCACAAAGATATGGACCGACTTTCAAAGTTGATTCCAGATGTGTTGGGCATTTCACTTGAAGAGGCGGTTCAAAAAGAACCTACCCTTAAGAACTTAATCTCCACCCAAGAAGACATAGCCCTTTTGTTTGATGTCGCTATGCAACTTGAAGGCATGATCCGCCATACCTCTGTGCATGCTGCAGGACTTGTCATTGCCAATGATGATTTGGATCGATACTGTCCTCTTTATTTGGGGCGAGACGCAGTTGTGACCACGCAGCTCGACATGATCGATCTCGAAGAAATTGGGCTGGTTAAGTTTGATTTTTTGGGTCTCAAAACCTTGACCATGTTGGACAAAGCCGAAAGGGACATTCAAGCCCATCATGATCCTGATTTCCAATTTTCAAACATTAAACTTACGAATCGAGATGTCTATAAAACCCTAGAAGAAGCCAACACGGCTGGGGTCTTTCAGCTTGAAAGCCCTGGGATGCAGGAACTGTGTAAGAAATTGAAACCAGATAGTTTTGAAGACATCACAGCCATCAACGCCCTCTTTCGCCCAGGTCCTTTAGGTAGTGGCATGGTGGATGATTTTATCGAGCGAAAGCATGGCCGCAAAAAAATAGCATACGATCTTCCTCAACTCGAACCCATTTTGAAATCGACATATGGGGTCATTGTGTATCAGGAGCAAGTACAGAAAATTGCTGTGTCTCTGGCAAATTATTCTCTAGGAGCTGCGGATATTCTCCGTCGCGCCATGGGTAAGAAAAAACCTGAAGAAATGGACAAGCAACGCTCTCGATTCATGGAAGGTGCTACTCAAAATAACATTTCAAGCACGAAGGCGAAGCATATTTTCGATCTAATGGCGATGTTCGCCGAATACGGGTTTAACAAAAGTCATGCAGCGGCATATGCATTATTGAGTTATCAAACAGCCTTTCTGAAGGCGAGATATCCTGCGGAATTTTATGCCAGCCTATTGACCATTGAAATTAATTTTTCCGATAAGGTTAAACGGTATATAGATGATGCGCGCATTCAAGGTATTACGGTACTTTCTCCAGATGTAAATATTTCTGAAAAAGATTTTACGGTTGTGGATGAAAAAACTGTCCGATTTGGCTTACTGGGGATCAAAGGGTTAGGTGTAGCGGCCCTTGAAAACATTCTTAAAGAACGAAAGAAAAAACCATTTACGTGTCTTTCCAATTTTTGCAAACGAATAGATCTTCAAAAAGTAAATCGAAGAGTTTTGGAAGCGCTCGTCAAAAGTGGGTCTTTTGACTTCGTTGGTATCGATCGACCCATACTCCACGTCATGATTGACGAGGCATTGACGCATGCACATTATGTTAAAGACAAAGGTCTTCAAAATCAAAGTTCGTTATTTGAAGCATCCGAATCTGAGTTGGATGTAGAAAAAAAGCAAGCTGAAGGTATCAATGCAACCTGGGACGATTTGACTTTGGCTGGTTTTGAGCGAGACCATCTCGGATGTTATTTGACGGTCCATCCTTTTGACTCCTATGAGCATATTCGAAAAAAATTGGGCATGCGGCCGAGTGAGCAATTGATAGACTTGCCACTTAACAGTACAGTTAGTTTATTTGGAATTGTGACCAAAATAAAACCTGTCACCACTCGAACAGGTGATTCAAGAATGTTTGTCACATGTGAGGACAGGGAAAGCATTTTTGAAGTGACCTGTTTTTTCAAAAATCCTGAAGATTCAGCAGGCCAATCGTTGCTCAAAACGGGCCAGCTTTATATTTTTCACGGAAAAACGGACCGACCCTATCAAAAACGATTTCGGATGAAAGTATCAGAAGACACTCAAGTTCAACGATTGGATGATCACCTGTCGGATGGCACTCGGTTTAACGTACATTTTTCACTCTCTCCTGAACGGTGCGAATCGAATGCGTTGATGCGATTCAAGCATATTTTGGACACTCATCGCGGGCTCTCACCTACAAGTATTCATATTCGTTTCCCAAATAAAGGCAATGTTTACTTTAAGTTAGCAACGTTTCCTGTCTCAATTTCACCTAAATTCATCGAAGAGACAAAATCTCTTTTCGGTTCTGAGGCAGTTCACATAAAATATGTGCGTGAGCCCCATGCGTAAGATTTTATTTTTTTTCATTTTCCTAACACTTCCCACGATTGTACTTTATGCAGCAGCCTATGAGACATTACGTGGGACATTGTCTTTTAGTCATACGGAAAAAAAACCGCTTATTTCTACCGAATCTATTTTAGAGACGGTTGTTTTTCAAAAAATATACGCAGCTGCCAGCAAAAAAGAGCTCGCTCTATTTGAATTTTCATGGGAGCTGAGTAATTTAGTCCAGTCCTACCAAGTAGGATCCGTCAAAGCGGACCAGGATGGTATACATTATCAATTTCAGGTCACTTGGACAGCGTTAGCTCATCAAATATTGACACGAGATCCAATCTTATTAGTACAACCCACGATTGAAACGACACCTTATGTGATTCAGATTGATCCCGTTCTAGCCAAAAGTATTAGTTATCGAGTTGATACATTGATATCGCATGTTCAAAAACATATTTTAGTCAGAGAACATCGGCTGAAAGCAGAAAACGGCATGCAGTTGATCCCTGCCTTGACTTCTTTTCATATCTCAAATGCCCACAAGCACAAACCTTGTAAGCACCATCCGCATTATTTCAAGCTACATTTCAAACATCATTCCCGTGCCAATGGTGTCGTAGACTTAAGTTGGGTTACATGTCCGAGTTCGAAGGCTAAGTTATTACATCAGTCCGAATTCCCCAAAAAAGGGATCACGCAAGGTAAATGGGGCGAAATGCTTCACACGGCACTACGTTCAGCGTTATCTAAAAAACCTCACTTACCTCTTGAAATTCCTGTTTATGAAACAGTAGAATTTAAAGGCTTATTGTCATATCAATCTTTTACGGTGCTTGATAAGCTTATGCCCTCAATCTTAAATTTACCCTTTATTCGAGGGTTTAATTTACATCGATTGAGTCCGAGGGGACCTGCCTTTCGTGTGGAGGCGGCATCATTTGATTTACCTGAACAATCTGGTTTTAAAGATACGTTGTCGCGGTTGTGCCAAAAAGCAAAATGGGCCTGCACGATTAGTTACATACCTGAAGCACACAAATGGACTGTTTCTTTAAGTTCCTTACCTTGATACGAGCTAAGTGACCAAACTTGTCATTCCCGACTTGCGCAGCGTGAGCGGAAATCCACCTTTTTTTGTCACCCTCGCGGAGGCAGGGATCCACTCACAATTTTCTCCAAATCCGAATGCGGATTTTTTTCAATGACGAGAAACGTGTGCAATATTCGCTCTTTGACCAGCAAATAAAAATAGCGGCATCGGATATAAAAAAGCGCTGTTAAGAGAGCAGCTAGAGAGGCGTACAAAATCATATTGTGGATACGATAGAAATTCGAGCCGATGAAAACAAGCTCAGCAAAAAAGAGAATCACCCACCCTCTGTAGAGTGCATAAAGCGCATGAAACAGATCAACGTGACCGGTGACATCGCGTGCTCGAGCATAAAGATAGCAAATTTTATATGTTTCACCCATGGTTGTGGTTTTGAGTTTCAATTTAAGTTTAAGGTCTTCGAGGACAGTTTCATCATAAGGTGTGAATTTGACACGGAACCGAAGGATGTATTTAAAAACAAGCCGGGCTATTTCCTGAATAGTCGTGCCCAAAAAGTAATAGACGGCGAGCCATACAATGATATTAGCAAGTGTAACTTCAGGTAAATCTATGGGATGGCCGATAATAGTGAGATCAAATCGCATGAGTAGCACGCAAGAGATACCCACCAACATATACGCTAATGTGTCATAGAGATTAAGCCGAGATGGAATTTTGAGCGCTTTGCTGACTTCTAATTCTGTGGTGTTCATCATGCCCCTCATGGATGTTCTAAGATAGTGTTCTGTACTATAGACCGATCGAGGGGGTGTATTCAAGCATAAGGACCTGGACGAAGTAGGGTCTGGTTATACTGGAATATTCAGTTCTGTGATAGGTACCGAAAACTATGATGATTTTCGGACCCTAAAAAAGTCGTTTTTAAGGTTACTTATTTCCTTTTTTATTTTCTTGATTTTTCGTTTCTTTTTGGTCTTCTCCGCAATGACCGAACGGGCCCGATAGAGATGGTAGGCGCGGGCAGGTTCGAACTGCCGACCTCCACGATGTCAACGTGGCACTCTAACCAACTGAGCTACGCGCCTAATCTTCCTCTAAAAGGATATCAGCCTTTGGGCTAAGGTCAACTTGCTTTTTTGCCCACCATTCATATACTCTAGTCGCGTGTTGGCTTGATTCAACAGGCCTACAAGACCCATTAATAGCCCACCTATTTTGAGGACCGATATGACGCATCCCACGCCTTCAAAAGGCTGGACACTTTTTCATTACCTGAGTGTTTATATTGGGTGGGGTACGTCTTATTTTGCTATCCGGTTAGCTGTCCAACATTTTTCACCAGCAGCAACCTTGGGTTTGCGCTTTATCAGCGCAGCAGTGATCATGGCCATTATTGGCGCTGTTGTTCTCAAGGGCAAACAGGCCCTGCCTTCAAGAAAAGCCTTACTCTCTTCTGCCCTACTGGGTCTTGCCATGTTAGGACTTGGTACGGGTCTTGTGGGTTATGCGGAACGTGCGGTACCTTCTGGTGTGACAGCCATTTTGGTGGGATGTGCCCCTTTAAGTTTTGCTATTTTTAGTCGGCTGATTCTGGGCACTTTTATGAGTGGTTCTCAAATGTTGGGGTGCGCTATAGGACTCACAGGAGTCTGGATATTGGCTCATGCCAATGCTGCGGGTCTTTCAGGGGACTATACCTTGTACGATGTTAGTTTTTTGTTGGTCGCTTTTATATCTTGGAGTTTTGCCAGTGTTTGGGCAAAACGAATGACCTTGCCCAAATACACCTGGGTCAACGCTACGATTCAGCATGCTACTGCTGGTACCGTGCTACTGCTCTACGGTTTTTTATCTCAAGAATTTACACTTGGGGACATCATCCACATGCCACCTATCGTGTTTTATAGTATTTTTTACCTTATTTTGATTCCGTCATGCATCACGTATACTTCATATACGTGGCTCATTAAATATGAACCGCCTCAACGCGTGTCTACATATGCGTTTGTGAATCCTGCTGTGGCAGTTCTTCTGGGTACGTTCATCGGCCACGAACCCATTGATGCTTGGATCTGCCTAGCTCTTCTGCTCACTACGGTAGGCACCATTATCACTTTGTTTGGAAAATCATTACCCGAATACTACCGAGAGAAATTTAAGACACCCATCAAAGAACCTCAAGCATAGTCATTTCTTTTATAATTTCAATTATTTATTTATATATTGATTAAATTTTAAACTAATTTTAATTAAAAATCCTGGTTATTTACCGATACAAGATTGAGTGAGAGATAATTTTAGACTTTTGAGGTGTGTTATGAACCAGACAAATGTGAAATTGACTTTAATGGCGATCCTAAGTTGCTGTGTTTTATTCACAACCGCATGCGAAAAGAAAACAGCAAATATAAAAAAGCCCCTCACTAAGCAGCAGTTGGAAGATATTAAAGAGATGAAGGAAGGAACAGATGCACTGATTGCTTTCTTGACTGCTGAGCCTAAAGAATTGATGATCAGTCATGAAGGAGACAATGAAAAAATTGTTTTAAATGTAATTATCAAGACATTCGTTGAAACTGTTAAACATGAAAAAGTAGATGTATATTTCCCATTTTTACACAAATTTGAGTCCATTTCGAAAGAAGGAAAAATAAAGGGTAATGTCAGACTTTTGTATGCGCTCAAGAAATCAGAAAATCCTAAAGACACGATTGTGTGCGATTTACCAATCATTGAAGGAAGCCTGAGCTCAAAAGAAGCCGATATACTGATGTCGAGTCTCCATATCAAAGGAACATGTAAAGAATTAGGCGCTATGGAATTTCATACTGATGAGATTCGTTTTGTCGAAGATTCAGAAGAAGATGAAGCTGGAAATATCGTATCTGCTTCATTTGAAACAACCAAAAAAGTTGAGGGAGCAGTAATCGAAGGAGAAGTTACTTCAAATCGCAACAAAGCTTTTGATTATAAAACGGGAGGAAAATTTATTGATGAGGAGTTGTTTGTCGTAAAAAACTTGATTTCTGTCGAGCAGGCAACAGAGAAAGCAAACAAAGAGATGGAACAAGCAAAATTAAAGCTGGGTACACTTAAAACAGATCTCAAAGTTCTCCAAAATAGTTCTAAGAACACTACTCCGGCTGAAGTGAGAATAAAAACGCAAGAATTTTTGATTCAGGCGCTTGAGAAAAAATTAGCAAGCTATAAATAAATTCCCGCTCACATGCTTCGCAGTGTCGGGAATGACAGGCAAACGGGCTGGGCTGAAAAGATTTATACATTGTCATCACTGCCCCAGCCTCCGCTGGGATAAACTCGGCGGAAATCCAACTTAACTTGAAAAACCAACTACCTGCCGGACAGCCTGAAGCTTCGGCCTTGCCATGGCTCGTGCACGTTCGGCACCTTCGAGCAACACGCGATCAATCTCAGATCGGCTAGCCATCAACGTTTCATAATGTTGACGATAGGGGGAAAAATAGTCACGCATACATTCGAAAAGCTCCACTTTCGCATGGCCCCACCCCATGCCCCCTTGATTCATCCGTTTCTTAAAATCCAGAATGGCATCATCAGTTCCAAACAATTCAAACAAGGAAAAAATAGTCGACCCCTCAACTCGCTTGGGTTCTTCTAGAGGTGTCGAATCAGTCGGAATCGCCATGATCTTCTTTTTTAGGCTTTTTTCTTCTTCAAAAATTCCAATCACATTCCCGTAGGACTTGGACATTTTCTTACCATCTAGCCCCGGTATGATCATCACAGTCTCGTCAATTTTTGGGTTTGGTAATTTGAAAATTTCCTGACCGTAGGCGTGGTTAAACGATCCAGCAATATCACGTGCAATTTCGACATGCTGTTTTTGGTCACTCCCCACAGGCACTTCATCAATGTCATACAGCAGAATATCAGCTGCCATCAACACGGGATAGGTAAACAACCCAGCGTGTAAATCACGCCCTTTAGTCACTGCATCTTTATAGGCATGTGCTCGCTCAAGCAACCCCATCCCAGTGAAACAAGATAAAATCCATGAAAGCTCAGCTACCTCAGGTACATCGGTTTGTCTGAACAACACCGTATGGTCTAAATCAATACCCAATGCAAGAAGTGTGGCAGCTACATCATAGGTCGAATGCAGCAAGGGCCCCCCTTCTCGTTGTGTGGTCAGAGAGTGATAGTTCGCGATAAAGTAAAGTGACTCCACGCCTGGCTCAGGATGCAGAAACGGTTTGATTGAAGCAAAATAATTTCCAATATGGGGAACACCAGTTGGTTTTATGCCGGTTAATCGACGTTTTGTTTCACTCATATAAGGTCATCTACTGAATCACAGTAATATTAGTGAGTGATCCTAACACATCTTGGATCATTTTCGAATTTAGATATCCTTTATTCACAAGTCCCTGCATAAATTGTTTTAACACCTGTGTGTTTTCATAAAGTGCAACTGCTGAATCTTGCGCTGAAAGATGTCTGAGTGGCACAGAAGTTTCATAACTTTCGGGTGTAAACCATAAACTAACCTTATCCTCCTGGTGACAATGACTCAGGACAGGCCAATAGCGCGAACTATAATCAGCCATTTCGATGGTCGAATCAAACTTAGGAAACATCAATAGACTTTCAGCCAAGTGCATCGCAAGCTTGAAGACATAAAGATAGGTTGTTCGAACTTTCGAAAACGGTAAATCACTTGTGAGCACCAAACACCCATGATCTAAAAAATAATGTAGGTAGCGGTAGCTACGCTCAGAGGCTTTATACGGATCAAACCCCAATACAAATAAACAAGGCAGCCCTGCACGAACGCACTGAAGTGCAAATTGTAGAGAGCTCTGCTGTACGAGATTGCACACTGGGACAATCTGATATTGTTTGAACAATTCAATGACCTGCGGAATCAATCGTCCAAATTCTTGGGGCATGACATGTTTGTCCCCCATGATCGCAATTTTCGACCGATGCAAGAGCTCCTGTGGCCCTTTAAATAACAACCCTGCTGGTAAAACTTGATCAATACGCGATACCCGATGCGTCCAAGACAACTGTTGTGTATCCATCAGATGCCATCGATTTTCCTTCATAAATGAACTCAGCTGCTCGATGTCCCGCATGAGTTTTTTCTGCCGTTCAGGATGCATCAATACTTGGAGGTTTTTCTCATCAATGCCATGGGCTTTTAGCAAGCCAATTGGTGCACGCAAAAAATCCTTAACCGTTGGAAAATATGTGGTGAGTTTCTGAAAATGGGCGGATTTTTGAGACACTGCATATAGGAATAACAAATCTCGCCTCAGGGTTTCTTCGGGTGATTGGGTCTCAGTTTGAACAGCAGGCTTGGATACGACGGGTGTTCGTACCATTTTTAAAATAGCGTTATGTACATTTTGGCTTAATGCCAATAGCTTCTCTTGATCCGTCGCCTGAGAGACGGAGTCTTTGAGCGCATCAATCTGTGTTAAGACGTCACCTACACCTGGAGAATCATCGTTCGAGGCTTGTTCCTCGAGCGCAGCTTGTCCTAGGGGTAGAAATAAGTCCTTCATGTTATTCACTTCCGAAGATCATCATAATCAACTCTTGAATTTCGATCAATCCAATTCATTTAACACATGAACATTTTTCACTTGCAATCATCTGTTTCACCTTATAAAAACATGTGTTTATTATAAGAGTGGTGGAAAAATGGAAAGTTTGAACGATTTTATACTAAATACAATAGCCCTACTGTTCATCGTTAACCCGCTGAATGGGGCTATATTGTTTATTGAGCTTACCCCCCATTATAGTGAGAAAAAACGCACCAAATCTGCACTCACTGCGGCTATTGGCACAGCCGCCCTACTCATGTTTTTTAGTATTACGGGTAGCCTAATGTTCAATCTATTCGGCTTTACCTTATCTGCTTTTCAAATTGCTGGTGGATTTGTGATTTTTAGTGCTGCTCGAACCATGACCCAAGGGCAGACCCCTGCTGAAAAAAACACGCCTGAAGAGGCTCAATCCGCCTTGCAGAAGGATGATATTGCTATGGTGCCCCTAGCAACCCCGATGCTTGTTGGGCCAGGCGCAATCTCAACAGTTATTTTGGGTGTCAGTCACATGAGTAGGCACACTATAGAGATGCCCTTGCATTGCCTAACAATCCTAATTGTTGCGGTTACGGTGTACATTGCACTGAATCAAAGCCACATTTTGTTGAAAAAACTGGGACCCAATATATTTCAAGTATTTACACGATTGATGGGCCTTGTCATGATGGCACTTGGCGTTCAATATGTCCTCAATGGCCTCTCAGGCTACTTGCCGACTGTTTTATCGAATTTACCTAAATAATTAGATTGGCTTCGTCTGCCATTAGGTTCCCCGCCACCCTTTTGGCACTGAAGGTTGCATCGTCGGACCTGAGGGTATTCTCACACCGATTATTCGCCAAATAATAGCCTGAAGTTATGTAACATGCTGATATTATGCATATATTATTTAAAACATAATATATTTAGTTTTAAACTAATTTATATATTATTCCGATACCTTACACATGAAAGCTAGAAATATTAGATGTTTATGTTTGGGTTTGGCGAATGTAGTAGCGTTAGCGTTTTATTTTGGTGGGACGCAACCCGCAGATGCTTCGTTGCAGGTATTTGGATACCAGCCTGATGGTCAAGTTCAGATCTATGGTTCGCGTCTGGCCAAAGGTGATCGTATTCTAATTTACCAATTTTATTACAAGGAATACTTCCCTTACTCCGAATTTGGCGGCACCGTAGTGCCCAAGACCATCCCCATCGTCGAAGGCACTGTCACTCAGGTATTAGGAAATGGGGTTGTTGTTGTCAAACCTGACAAAAAGGTCTTTTTCCCAGCATCTTCAAAGATAAGGGCCAAAAAGCTCTAGGGATTCTTTAAAAAATGGCTATCCCCATTTTTTTAAAGAATTTTTTGCTCTTTAGATCAAAAGACTCTGGTTTTATTACCAAAAATCACTATAATCATTTCTCCGGATGTTGTGTTATGAAAACTGTTACGTGTACCCTGCTCCTGCTCTTATCTCTCCCCTTTGCAAACGCTGAGGATCTGCCCAACTATAAAATAAACCAAAAAGTTACACTGACTGACGACGCCCCTTTTTACCCACACGAGGGTAGCATCCAAGCAACAGGGACCTTCTCGTCCTTGTTTCATGACACCCAACAACTTTACGGACAAATATTAGAAATTAAGGACAAGCGAGTTCGTATATTCCTTCAGGGAGGATTAGTTCAAGGCAACACAATATTTAAAGTCCATGAAATCAACAAAGATAACGAGGGAAACATCACAAACTATACGGTGATTAACTCATGGGCAGGTGGCCAGACCTTTATGATCGTCCCACGCAAAGACATGTTCAATGTCATCTGGGTAGATCACAAACACCTCAGACCATGGAGAGTGGGAACCGAATCGTTCGGATACCGCAGCTATTATGCAAACGACTCACATGTAGCAGGATCATTGGCGCGTATTCAGACCTTGGATCAAAAATCGATTTTGGTTCAAACCGTATCTGATAAAAATCCTTTTTCTGAACAAGGCCGTACAGTTATCCAGACTAATCTAAATGATAAACTTGTGTCGCATGACACCAAAGATTTCGAGACGATGATCAAAAAATATTTTGACCTCTATTTTATTGGCGAGAACACATTTCAACTCTATGTCCGTGAGTATATTTTCTCAATCTACCAAAATACGTTAGTTGACCACATTAAAAACATTTTGGAAGCGGAGGTGAGCAAACTACCCATTGATCAGGCTAACAAACTTAGAAGCGAGCTAAGTACGACCTATCACACCGTCAAAAAGCTTTTAGCCGTCAATAGCAGCATAAAAAAAAGAATCTTGGCCACCTTAAACAAACATCAAATCCCACAAAAAACACTTAATACGATGACTCAATTGTTATCAAGCGTTTTTTCAGATGTTGATGCCTTAGACAAGATTGAGCAGACTGTATTGAAAGCGATGCTCAACTTTCAATTTGATGCCACACTACTCAATCAATGGCGAAAAGTAGAAAAAAACACGCCTGCCCCATTTGTACCGAAATTACCGCTTAAAGCACTCTCATTCGAACAACCTAAACATAACCGCTTTGCACGTGTGCCCATCTTAGACAATATGCGCAAGTATAAAATGAACCAGAAGAAATACATAGCGCCTTCATTTTCCAAAGAACATTTTTCGAATCGTGTCGTCCGAGTCTTGAAAGTATTAGACGAGCATTGGGCAATTGTTGACTTAAACCCATCACTCAACGTCTCACTGAACAAACAGAAAATCGTCATATTTGTTTCCTCTGAACTTGAAAATCGCAAACCCTACCATGGTCAAGCCCTCGCCATTGACTCTCAAAGCGAGCAGACCTATATGTTAAAAAATACAAACCTTAGTTTGAACGTTGGAGAGTTTGATCTTTATGTAGAGCATAATATTCGACCTACCGTCTCTACCACTTTAGAAGCCAAAGAAATTGTTGCCATCCCACTGAAGCATCTCAAACAACTTCATACCCTAAATGCCAGTTTCGAGGGTAAAGAACAATTTCATAAACTATGGAATCAGGTAAACAAAGCCCCGTACTTGGTCTTAACAGCGGATGAAAAAACAAAAGTTATTTCGCATATGGCCCACATTATCGAACAAACTTTATCTGGGTCAGACAGTCTGTCAAAGAAAAGACGAAAGGTGAACAAAAAATATAGCACAACACCTGCATCTATGGCGAAGGCGATTTATGAAACTGCTCATTGCTATAGCGATGAAACTATTCCCCTGAGTCCACAAGTCCTGATGGCAGTGTTATATGAAGCGGGTGGTTTCAAAGATGCCAGAAACACAAATATTTGTGGATTAGCACGTGTTGGACGTTCGGCTAAAATTGACGTCGTTTCGAGTTATATTCCAAATGCATATCAACTTAAAAATTATACAAAAGAAAAACTTAACAAGCATTATGGTGATTACCTGACATTACTTAATCGACCTCACAGTTGCATTGCTAAATCACTGCCTCCGATGAATTACAATAACAATAAGGATTGGTGTGAAGTTGAGAGTAATCTTCGTTACGCCGCGGCCTACTACAGACATACGCTTTCAAAAATAAGGAAAAAATACCCAAAGCTTTTAAACGAACTTTACACCAAAAATAAGGTCGATTTTATGACCTTAGGTTTGCTCAGTTATAAAGCGGGTATCACATCTATGACGGATACCCTTGAGCGAACAAAACAAGGGCTCAACCTTTCTAGTAGCACTATCTCCAACCTTTTTACGACAATTGGCAAACAAGTGCTTGATAAAAACCCTACCAACAAAGAGTTGGTTGAAATTTCAACATTATACCGATCAGGCCTTTTTGAAGCGTATAGTCTTAATGGAACATATATAATGAATATGCCTGCTAACCTAGATGCTCAATTCCATTATGAGTATGCCAAGACACATCCCGACTATTTTGATCCCGAACCTACAGTCGTCGACGGGAAAACTTATGAAAGTAATACTCAAAATTTAAAAGGCATTTATCTTCGATCATTATTAGTATTTCTAATTTCACGAGCTCATAAAAAATATCAAATTGGTCACATGGGTGTGCAAACTTTTTTAAATCGATTTGGATTCGATTTTGGCCTTACCATTCACGGCATCACTGGAAATGTCACACGAGCCAAAGAACCTATGACTTTAAGAGCAGTTCATGCAGCTGTGGTTGATGTGGGTGACTCGAGTGCTGAGATTCAACCTGGAATTAAAAACTTTATTTCTGCTTTGATTGACAGTGCCCAATCATACCGAGTAGATGAAACTCTGCGGTACCACATCCGAAAGTTCGCTCCGAACGTGCTTACGTACCATCACCTAATGACTTCAGGTGTTACAGACCTAAAACTCTTTGAACGATATGATCAAAAAGTTTTTTTAAATTCAGAGGTTGATAAATATCTAAATTCCTTTTAAAACTATTCTATCAATGAATAGTTTTACATCCTTAGATTATACAACTAGAGTGGTATGTTTATGCGCCTGCCTCACCGGAACTGCGTTTGGGCATGACAATGAAAACGCACTTGCCAAAATCAAACCCAATCCGATACCCTTACCAGACATTCAGATTGCCCAATTAGTCGACACCATTCGATCGATGTACATCCAACTGCCCAAATTAATCGATCAGTCTCTTGCTACTAAACAGAAGTTAAATGATGTTGCGAGATGGAACCGGGCACATGAGTTATATCAAAATTTTGTTACTCAGACTGAACGCTCTATAAATTCGATTTTGCTTTTGAACTCTGGCTATTCGGGACATCGATTGCAAAAAATTTGTGCATTTGCCTGTTTGAGCTACTTTGACAAAATCAATGACAGTGGATCATATACATTTTATGGAGATCGATATGGCGTTCATCAATCGATCGTCCTCACCAGTATGGATTCAGCAGAAATTAATCACTCTCTTTTCCTGCTGACTCATTTCATTATCAGCGATCATATGGGGATTTCGTCTGATGTTTCCTCATTTAAAAAATCGTATCGTGCACATGAAAAGAAGCGAAAGAAAAAACCTGATCTAACCAATCCATTAGCAGAAGCTCATACTACGGTTGTGTTATTTCAAAGAATAGCCAAATTACGATTAGCCGTATTGGACTAGAGTTTTGTCATTTCTGTAAGGGTTAGCCGACGAAGAAATCTAAGTCTAAACTTCCAGAGACGAGCCAGGTGCTGGAACGGCTAACTCAGGTGCTTGGGTTTTCCGCACAGCTTTGTCGATAGGTTCTGGCGTCTCATGTTCCAAATCTTTACCTGCTGAAACGCCTAATGCTTGAAATTTACGTGCACTGACAAGCACTCGTGTTTCTAGGGTTCCGATAGCTTTATTGTAAGCGTCAACAGACTGACCTAAGGATCGACCCAGCTTCAAAAAGTGATCGGTTAGATCGCCTATACGTTTATAAAGTTCTTGGCCTAGATCACTGATACATTGAGCATGTTTGGCGATGGACTCTTGCTGCCAACCATAGGCTACCGCTTTGAGCAAAGACAATAAAGTCGTTGGGGTGGCCAAAATAATGCGATTCTCAGCCCCTACTTCGATCAACGTGGGGTCTTGTTGTAAGGCGGCACTAAAGAATGACTCACCGGGTAAAAACAGGACCACAAAATCAGGTGTGGGTTGAAATTGGTTCCAGTAGGCTTTTTTGCTCAAGGTTAAAATATGGGTTCGCACATGACGGACAAAGTCTTCGAGTTTTTCTTGCTTTTGTGAATCTTCAGTCAGGTCAGCAGCTTCTAGAAATGCATGGAGGGGGGTTTTAGCATCCACCACAATTTGCTTTTCTCCGGGTAGGCGTACAATCATGTCGGGTCGCAGACGACCCTCTTCGGAATTCTGGCTGGTTTGTTCATAAAAGTCACACCTGTCTACCATGCCGGCGAGTTCAACGACCCGTTTCAACTGCATTTCACCCCATCGGCCTCTCACAATGGGGGTCCGAAGGGCTTGAGTCAGTTGGTGGGTTTCTTTTCTAAGATCGGTGTTGGCTACGGAGAGGTGTTTGACTTGTTGGTTAAGGGCTTCATAGGAACCGACTCGAGCTTTTTCGACTTCTTTGAGGTAGTGATCCATTCGTTCTAATGAGCCTTGGACAGGCTTTAGCAGATGGTCCACAGCTTGTTTTTGTTTTTCAAAATTCCCTTTAGTGTTTTCAGAAAATTTTTCGAAAGAGCCCTGAGCTAATTTCATAAATTGATGATTGTTTTGGTGCAGGGCCTCGGATGCTAAGGCTTTGAACGATTCAGAAAGTTGGGATTTAAAAAGATTTGCTCGTTCTTGTTCGGTTTTGAGCATATCCTTGCTTGCTTCAAGTTGAGCCTTGAGGGCAGCGAGTTGTTCTAATCCTTGATTGACTTGAGTGTGTAATGACTCTTGGGTTGTCTTTTTTTCTGAGAGAGCTTCCTCAAGGCCTTGGATTAGCCCCTCTTTGTGAATGAGTCGCTCGCTCAAAACCGAGTAATCGGTGGTAATTTTAGATATAGTATTAGTGTATTTGAGTCGAACAACGAGCATGCCAGTGAGTAGACCTATCGTCAGCCCTACTCCTAACCATATAAGTGAAGGTGTCATCATATTACCTATTCGTCCTCATCCACGCCATAAAACAGCTCTTTCAATATGGGCTCTACGTCAAGAAGAGATCTCGCGATAACTGCGGTAAACATCACGAATACTGCAACACCAAAAAACATCATACACATGGACAGTATCTTTCCCCAAAAAGTTACGGGAACAATATCCCCGTAGCCTACGGTTGATAATGTTGTGACGGCAAAATAGACCGCATCTAGGTACCCATTCAATCGGGGATTGATACCAAGTTCAATCAAATAAAACAAAAAAGCTGATAAATTGACTACGCCAAAGCCCAGAAAAAACAAAAAATACATGGCAGGTCTATTGATAATCTTTATTAAATTAAACATATATGTAAGCATAAATTTTCGATGTGTAGCTATGCCATGAACGATTGGATGACGCTTCTTTTTTTTGAAGTGGTGGGGTTTTCCTTTCTGATGTGATGTCATGCCCCTATAGTACAAGAATCAGTACCCTAGATTTAGAGTAAATTTTACATTTTTGACTAAGGTATGGTAAAAAGTCTACTGAATACGATTTAGGAGAGGTGGCCGAGTGGCTTAAGGTACACGCTTGGAAAGCGTGCGAGGGTTAATCGCCCTCCGAGGGTTCGAATCCCTCTCTCTCCGCCAGGAGAGATAATTACAACTGGGCGACCCGGAAGGGAGCCTACCTTAGGGATCGACGCGAGGCCACGGTTTGGCCGAGCACGCCCCATATCCCTCTCTCTCCGCTGGGATAAACTCGGCAGGGACCCATTAGCGGCCATCAGTCAGGGGCTCCCCTGTAATCTACACATAGATACCTCACTCCACTATTTCTTGGCAGGGAAAAATTTGCCGATCCCGTAGTTCAACACAATGTTCGTTCTCGCATGCCAAGATTGATTCATTGTCCTCAGTGTGTAGAGATCTGGCGCATGTACAACCAGTTGTGAGAAATTTGTTATCCATTTTAGTTTTCTATTCGCATCAGGCAATTGAACCAAAAAATTTCGAAGGTATTCCTGGTGAATATACCCAGATTTTAATCTGCCTTTAACAGGATCGATGTAATCAAATTTAAATCCGAATTCATGCGCAGCAAGTACCTTTGGAACACTCACCACAACAACAAAGTGATTAGCTAAGCTATCCCAAAGATACCTTTGCCTTTTGGGATAATAATTTACAACATAGGATTTTATACTAATAATAGGGGGCACCCCTTGGCTTAAAGAATGAGATAAGTAGCCATGGATTCGTTGGATATACTCATTACTTGAAGTTGATTCATTCGCATTCCGTGTTATAAATGTCCCATTTAACTTCTCTACATGAGGAGGTAATAAATCATTTGCCAGATGAAGGAGGTCTTCGGGCCGAATCCCCGACTTAGGATTGAATCGATGTTTTTTGGGGCCTTTAACCTTCGAAGGTTTAAAACCATATGTTTTGATAACATAGACCAATTGATCTTTGACGGTTTTACCTGGAATTTTATTTCGTATGGTTTTAAAAGGCTCTATTGCATGTCCCAACGCTGTCAACACAGAAGAGGGTCCACACGCCACTGATCTACAAGTTGGGTGAATGTGTTGATCGACTACCATCTTGGAATCAACATTAACCCCTACAATTTCGCGGTACCATCCACCTTGCGCTGTAATTGAAGCTATGGGTAGTGATAAGCATATAGATAAAATCAAAGAACGCCATTTCATAAAATATCTCCACTAAATGAATCTACTTAATTCTACTATTTATCCTCTGTATAAGCTTCGAAGTAATAAATCTGTTCCAACAATTTCAAAGAGTAAAAATTAATCTAATTTTACTGTTTAAGATTTTGGTTCAATATCTTAACTATCTTCAATGCTTCTCGAAGATTCAAATAACGAGAGGCCTTAAATTCATAAGTTTGTAATAAATGTTGATTCAGTTTGGGGTGATTAAGTCGAACATTCGTAGATGTCAGCTGTACATATCGATTCTTTCCTTTGAAATTCAAATATCGTCCATGAAAACCGATGTCTGATCCCCCAATAACTGATTCAGTATAGTGTGCTGATACTTCATGAATGAATTCAAGAAAATCTATAAAATATACCCAATCAAAAGAACTAAATTTATATGCATGCTCAATAAGCATAAATGTTTTTATCTCATCAACTTTTGGTCCAAATTTGCCAGATATTAATTTTAAATGAGCTAAGTCAGATTGAAATTCGAAATTTAGAAATTCAACTGGATTTTTTAGTAATTTAACTCGATTTTTTTTGAATGTTTGTTGAAATTTATTTTTATGGCGAATTTTTGAAACAAACATTTCAAGCAGTAAGTTTAAGTCCCAGTAATACCACTGAAATCCATGCGTTAATTCGTGTACCAGAGATTCTATAATCTGGGGATTGATAATATCTTTCTGAAGGTTAATTGTCGGGCGACCGTCCCTATTTGTAAATGAAGCGATATGGTTAAATGTCTGAGTCAAAACAATACGTTTCATTTCATCCGTACGTACTTCTGAATCCAAATTTTGAAATTCATCGCAAAATAATTCTTCACAAGATTTCCAAAGAATTGGGATCCCTAGTTCACGAACTTGAGTAATCAATTTAGATAATTCTTGATGACCTGGGTATGCCAGTACACTCTCAATTGTTGAGCTTTGATCCTGGTAGTAAGATTGACGAATTAACTTTAAA
Source organism: Deltaproteobacteria bacterium (assembly GCA_029262815.1). Lineage (GTDB taxonomy): Bacteria > Bdellovibrionota > JAJCYS01 > JAJCYS01 > JAJCYS01 > JAJCYS01. The sequence goes on from JAJCYS010000043.1 coordinate 26,650, forward strand.
CTCGAAATTCCCTTCTTTAACTCACTGCCATAAGCATTCTTTCCTAGCACATGAAGTAAAAGGTCAATGGATCTTACAGTAAGTAAAGCAGGAATCCCTCTCTCAATCTCAGATTCAAGATAGGGTGTAAAATTCTTTCGTATCTTTTTAGCAGCCAATTTAGTAAGCGGTTGGTTTTCACTGATCAGAAGCTCGATAGCTTGATCCGGAGAGTAATTGTACTCTTGAATCAATTGCCTATATATATCAGCACACGTCTGTGCAGCTAAACCAGACAACGGCACACCAGGTAAACCGATACAGAACAAGGTTTTTATAAAAATAAGCAATCGCAAAGGACGGTATACTATCAAATCTAATTACATATGCAACAAATTATGAGAACTTGAAGATCAAAAAAAACGCCTCAGAACCTAAGTTCTGAGGCGTTTTTTACTGAATTTGTAAGTGGTATTAGCTTACTAGTTTCAGGTCTACCGCTGATTGCTTGCCTTTGTTAGCAGCAACTTCATAGCTGACTTTTTGACCTTCGTTTAGTTGGCCAATGCCTGATGCTTCTAGAGCTGTAATGTGAACGAACACATCTTTGCTACCATCATCAGGTGCGATAAATCCATATCCTTTTGTAGCGTTAAACCACTTTACTGTACCTTGTGCCATCGGAAATCTCCTTGTCTGGCGTTATTAACTATAGCGGGGCCTGTGCCATACATGCCAAGCTATTTTTAAGAGTCGTACTCGTATTAGGTAACTCTTAAATGGTAATGCGTTGATCTTCGTTAAGGAGACTTACCTCGATTTACACCAAGGCGCTGACCCGTTTTCACAGGCGCAGCTAAGCATTAGCAAGAGTAACTACGAAACTCTGGAAGTAAGGTAACGCACTAAATCCAGAAGTTCAACCCCTAAATCACAACTTAAATGGGTTATTAACGCAATATAATCCGTGTTTTGTTGGAATAACAAGCTGTTAAATACCTGTTTAAAATGATAAAAATAGCTTATGAGCAACGTTTACGACGTCATAGTCATCGGAATTGGCGGTATGGGCTCTGCAGTGTGTCAGTATGCCTCACAGGCTGGATTACGGGTCCTTGGGCTTGAACAATTTAAAATCGGCCATCCTTATGGCAGCTCCCATGGCCAAACTCGGGCTATTCGAAAAGCCTATTTTGAAAAACCAGATTATGTTCCTTTGTGCAATCGAGCCATCGAGTTATGGCAAAACATCGAAGCCCAGAGCCAAAAGCAGCTCCTGAACCTCTGTGGCGTTGCCATGTATCTACCTCATGCTGAGGGCAAGATCAAAGATGGCCTACTGCAAAGTGCATCACAATATAACATCCCCATCGAATCTTTAACCATTCAAGAAGCTTCAAAAAGATGGCCATTATTTCATGCTGAAGACAATTCTGAGATTTTTCACGAACCCGAGGCTGGATACTTACACGTCGAATCATGTGTGCGCACAATGTCAAAATTGGCAAAATCCAAGGGAGCGCACCTTCTAGAAAACACTGCTGTCACAGACTGGCAGAGCAATAACAACAGCGTGTTTGTAAAAACTAAATTAAACACTTACACAGCAAAATATCTGGTAATCACAGGTGGCGCTTGGAACACTGAACTTCTAAAATCCTTAAACCTCAGACTCTCCGTTCACGAAGTCTTAACAGGATGGTACCCACCGCAAAAACATATTATGTTGGGACATGACGCGGCACCCGTATGGCTGACAGAACTAGATAACGAAATTTATTATGGATTTCCGATGTTAGATCCAAGAGGCATGAAAATTGCCAAGCATACCCCAGGAAAACGCATTTCAAATTTAAGTCACATCACTAGAACACATTCGGAATCAGAAGAGATTGAATTGGGTCGACATGCTTCACGCTTTATCCCTACCCTTTCCTATATCCCTACTGAAACACAAACGTGTCTCTATACGATGACGCCAGATGAAGACTTTATTGTTGATCGATTTCCAAACACAGAACACGTTATCTTTGCAGCTGGATTTTCAGGTCATGGATTCAAATTTGCGCCTGTCATGGGTGAGCACATCACAGCTCTCATTACGCAGTCTGCTCAACAGGTTGACTGTTCATTCCTAAAGCTGAGGAAGTCCGTTGTCAGAGAACAATCAAAAACACACGTATTGCCGTCACCTTCAGTCTAAAGCAGTTTAAGTTCCGTCCGACGAAATCCGAGATGCCACACGTATACTGCCGTTAAGTCGCCAGTAATAATAAATGTAGCCTAAGGTAAGAAATAGTAAATCAAATTGGGAACCATCTTTAGGCACTTCAACACCAAACACGGGTTCAGCTGAAGCATAAAATGCAAATTCAATCGGAATTAAAATTGCCAGCATCTGAATGGTCACTGGAAATGCAATGCACATGAATCGCTGAACAAAATGTTCGTTGTCACCGGCTTTGTTTGTTTTATAACAGAGCAAAATACCGAATAGCGTAAACAATAAAACAGTTACATCTTGTGCAGTATCCCAATGATTCACGGTCTCGTAAACCCAGTCAAAAACTATGGCAGACTTAGATGCATATTCAGATAGCAAAAAGAGAAGTAAATAAATACAAGTTTCCCGTTCAGACACTGTTCTCTTATTAAATTTTTGAGCCAGTATACGGTCTCGGATGATGTGTATCATATAAGTTACTCCTTGTGAGTACCGGGTCGTTGACCTAAATGCCATATTCGTTCTGCTTTAGACCCAATGATCCAAAGGCTTATCCCTAGAATAGCAAAAAATAATGATTTATGAATGGCGTCCCAAAAATACTCAAAATATCGAGTGTAGAAATTGATAAACAAAAATGTAATCCCAAACCCACGAGATATATCGACATCGAATTTAACTCCGTGAACAACTGTACCTATCGCAACCAATCCAAAGAGTATTGCCCAATGAACTAATTCAAACTGCTTGGCTTGGTACCAATTTCCAATTTCCCCGTAGTTACCATATATAGATAGTAACCACAATGCGGTAAATAGATATAAGTATCCAATAACAACAGTTATCTTATATAACTCTTGCAATCTAACGTAAGAAGAAAAAACAAATCCAACAGCAGTCAGAACAAATCCAAATAGTACAAACCGAAGAGGAAAGTTCATCCCCAAGTAGTATGCCCCCCAACCTGACTGATAAGCTGTTTCAGAGGCAAACCAACTGCCGAGTGATAGAAGTGCAAAAATCCAAATTAATTTGGATCTAAATAGAAAACCCAAACATGCATAAATCAGAAAAGACAACAGCACCAGCAATGAAAAATGTCCACTGCCCGTGTCAATTGCCTTACCTAAGAAAAAAACAGCTCCTGCTGTCGACATCACGCCTAAAAACAAAATAGCTTCATTGCTATAAATACGTTCAGAGACCTTTCTACGACGGAAAATCCCAAATGCATAGAGCGCAGCCGAGAGCACACCTAAGGAAACACATTTGACGATGTCTGGTGTGTTGAATACTTTTTTGATAAGCCTCACTAGCGCTTCATCAAATAACAACGCATTTGCAGAAAGAATCAGACAAAATATAGCCATCCAGAATGTATATTTTGCAAGACGCCCCCAGTTAAAGCTCATAACAGTGTGGCTAGAAATCAGCTCTTGAGCCTTTTCAGACGAAATCAAACCAGAGGTTTGCCATTCTGATATTGCTTTTTTCAAAGCGGTACCCACACGTTTTGTAACTGTGAACATCTATTTCTCCGTCAATTGATTTGAATTAGCATTACGCCTGCCAAAAGAAGCACACAACCTAAGGCTTTGGTCATTGTTAATGAGCTTTGAGAAAATCCCATAAGACCATAATGATCTAGCATGACAGAGGCAAGCATTTGTCCAATAATGACCACAGCTACAAGCGTTATCGCTCCTAATTTGGGTGCAGATATTGTAACAACCGCTACAAAGAATGCACCGCACACACCACCTAACCAAGCCCACCAAGGTGCTGAAGTCATATTTTGCCAGCTTGGCAATGGGAGTCTCATGCAAATTGTAAATAGAATCAACGTTGCAGTACCGACTCCAAAAGAAAGCAGTGATGCAACATAAGAGCCCCCCACGGGTTTAGCAAGTACGGAGTTGAGCCCAGCTTGCATGGGAAGTACCATACCGCCCATCAGTGCTATCAAAAAATACAACCACATTTTTACGCTCCTCTAACTTTCTCAAACAGACTTAAACTTAGACCTATCGTGTTTTTAGGCTTCTTGTACTTAGTATACTCTTTTTAAATTTAATTCGAATTTTTGCTACGGCCAATCTGCAGAAGTGTCCTTAGGCTTGGTACCAGTTTAATTTCAGGCAGAAGATGATGGATTTGTGGATGAATCCCATTATTGACAAAATGCGCTCTTACTTGGACTAGTAATTCTTGTTTTGTGTTTTCCGAAGCAAATAATATACTTGCATGCACCCCAAATAACTTTTGGACCACAGAATGAGAGACTGTGTTCGACTGTATTGCATTTTGCATGATTGGATAAATTTGCTCATACTGTTTCCAATTTTGTGTTTTTGTCCAATATACAAGTTCTCTATTTGTTAATAAAAAGACAAAATAATCCCCTAAAGCATCGCTATAAAGAGTTGAGTTAAATACCATTTGAATCCATCGTATTAAACCAACCTGAATATGTTCATTTTGGTAAAAGTAGTTAACCAAAGCAGTATCCGCAACCTTGTAAAATAGAGGAGACAGCAATTCACCACCGCGTGACAGATCCAAGAAAAATTCAAACCGTTCTTTATCAATAATGATGCCCGATTCCAATCCTCTTTGATAAAGTGTAAGTGCGTCAGTGTGTTCTTGATATAAAGTCAATCTTTGATATTTAATAAGCAATTCTCCCCAAAAAGAAAAATGATACGCGATCTCATTCTTTTGAATTTGATTCGATGATTTTAATTCATGCCATACGGAACTCTTTGATTCAATCATTAGTGGATCACGTATTTCAGAAATAAAAAAAGGATCTGTTCGCGCATAACTATTTAAAACGTTTTTCATAAATGGAGCAATCGACTTTAATAAAGTAATTGGAAATGAGGAAAGTAATAGAGACATACGTGCTAAACGATCAGCTTGACCGAGTGTTTTCAGAGAATTCGGCCATGCTTCCATAATGATATTGGCAGTTAAAATAACCTTCGATTTAATTTCTGGAAATTGCTTAATATCCTTTTTCAGTTGCGTTAACAACTGACCAAGAAATTCAAGATCAGAAACAGGGTTAAGCATATTTTCAATATGCTTTTCGCAATCGTCAGAATAGGAATGAAATGGAAAAAGACAAATAAGAGTAAGTAGAAAAAGGCGAAATATATTCACGCACCCATTATAAAGTACTTTTAATTGATCTTGATTTTTGTATTGGTTTCATTTTTTCAACCTTAGCACTGCTTACAAATGAACCAAATGTTTTCAAATAGATACCAAACGTACCCGCTCCACCCGTCAAAACAAATTCTGATAACACGGGTCCAGTAATTTTGTAAATAGCACAAAGTTTCATCTCAGTCCTTTTTTGAGGATCTAGCGTGTAAAATAAATCACATCCTTCGTACTTACCTTCACGATATGCACTACCCTTCATGGACTGGGTGGTCTTTAGTCTCATCTTTGCAAGAAGTTCTTGTTTGCTAATTTTTTTAGCATAGGTCTGAAAATTAACATTGATATTGGGTTGAATTCTCTCTTTTTCTTTTTTCTGAAGTAGGTATAACAGCCCGTTACGACTTCTCAGTCGAAAGTTTTTTGGTTCTACCTGATAGCTCAGTTTATATCCTTTCAAATAATATATTTCACGTCCCGAAAAACCAGGTTTTTGCTTCAACCGATGATACGCAATAAATGCATTACCAAACGCCGTTGGAGAACCACACCAATATGCGTTTGAGAACGCTGTGAATGCTTTTCTATATTGCTTGGTGTTGAGATAGACAACGCCTAAATTATTTTGAGTTGTTCCATAATTAGGTCGTCGCTTTAAAACTTCTAAGAATTTCGATTCAGCTTTTTTGAACTGCCCCATACGTAATAGGATGGCCCCATGGTTATTCCAACTTTCGATATTCTTGGGTTGCAACTTCTGAGCTCTCAAACTCATATTTAACGCTTTATCGAATTCCCGAGATTTGAACAAATAATGCATGCTCAGATTATTATAAATGGACCCTAAGATTGCATCAGACTGTTTTAAGGTGACCAGATAATAACCTTCTGAAACATGTTGCTGCTCTATGCTATAGCGTTTCATATAATATGAATTCTTTCGAATTCGACCTTGCTCAAGTGTTTCTATATTAAAACGAGTTTTACCATCATCGTATCGTACAAACACATGCTCAGGGGCAACCACAGGATAAAGCGGTAGTTTGAAATGTTCAGCAATAACTAAATACAATGAAGATAAACTGACGCAAAACCCATATTTAGATTCGAGCAATCCAGGTAGTAACAAATGATTAAATTGTATGAGATCGGAATTCTTTGCATCTAAAATCGTTTTGAGTGTTTTAGTCAATGCGTCGGCCTTAACCTTAAACCCTCGTTCTTGATAAAGATACTTAGAGATGGCTGCTACTTTTTCTCGAGGGGTCGTTGCTTTCGCTAATTTGGGTTTTAATTCTATTAAAATCTGACGGATTGACGCGTTACTTTTGCCACGGTGGACTGTACCACCTACTTCTTTGGAGATTTTCAAAATTTTATCATATAACGACGTCTTCTCCTGAGGCGCTGCTACTCCAGCTTGGCATGTCAGTAGAAATCCAAAACACAACAGTACAGTTCGATGGTCATACACAACGATTAGCCCCTTATTTCAATGTCTTACTGCCCATGTCTTGTAACTTTGCATTACCATGTTCCGAAATATCGATGGTCATATCACCCGTACACTGAAGTTGGCAACTCAGACGCTCACGCGTAATATGAAACACATTACCTAGCAGTTGTTGCTCCTCAAATGTCATCTCGGTTGCATGTTTTTCGCCATCAATAACTTTGATAATACATGTTCGACAACTTGCCACACCACCACATGTACTTTTGATACACACACCTTGTCGTTTTGCAGCATGAAGAAAAGACTCCCCTTCCTGCACATCGATAACTTGATTCTGCGGCAGAAGGGTAACTTTGACGGTTTTCATCCATGCGTCTCCGAAACAAACGGGTTATGTTTTTTTTCATCCCCTATAGTTGTTGAAATACCATGTCCGGAGTACACAATGGTGTCATTTGGCAGCGTATAAAGTTTATGCCTAATATTGTCTCTGAGGGTTTCAAAACTTCCCCCCGGCAAATCAGTACGACCCACTCCCCGATTGAAAATTACATCTCCGACAAATACGAGGCCAGCTTGGGCTACATACAACGAGCAACTCCCTTGGCTGTGACCCGGTGTTTCAAATACATGAAACGAAAACGAATCACTTAAAGTCAGTACATCGCCCTCTTTAATATAAGCATCGATACGTGGCGGTTTAGCCCCTGAGATACCGAACATCTCCCCAATCTCTTCGCACCGATTGACCAGATGTTCATCATATTCATGGACCCAAAATGGACATGCACAGGTTTCTTGAAAGTACGCAGCCATATAAATATGGTCAATATGGCCGTGCGTGGCAATAACAGCCTTAACAGACAACCTTTCATCTTGGATAATGGCTGAAATTTGAGCTTCTTGACCTCCAGGATCAATAATGTAGGCTGCCCGTGTATCGCTATCCCAAACAAGGTAGCCATTCTCTAGTAAAGGAGGTGAGATAAAGGATCTGACTTCTAACTTTGCCATTGGCTTCCTTCAGTGTAACATGTTAATATTAATAGAAAATTTCTAACTTTAAAAGAATTCAACTTAGAGGTACAATTTTAGCACAAAATTCTGACTTGAGATGTAGGGTAATTGTATGAAAACTGCGCCAAAAGGGTCTCCAGATGTTAATCAGTTTATCTTCACGACCAAAGCAAAAGAGTTTTTAGCCTGGGGACGAAAACATGCTTTATGGCCTCTGCCATTTGGAACTGCGTGCTGCGCCATCGAATACATGGCAGTAGTCGGACCTAAATACGATGTTTCACGATTAGGCGCTGAGGTCGTACGTTTCAGCCCTCGCCAATCTGACTTGATGATTGTAGCAGGTACGATTGTTGAAAAGATGAGTCCCATTCTTAAACGTATTTACGATCAAATGTTAGAACCCAAGTGGGTGATTTCGATGGGTGCATGCGCCACATCGGGTGGATTTTATCGGGCGTATCATGTTTCTCAAGGTATCGATAAAATCATTCCCGTGGATGTGTATATACCAGGATGTCCGCCCACCCCTGAGGCTGTTATTCAAGGCATTACGCAAATTCAGGAGATAATAAGCAAAAAAGCAAAATCATGATAAAACAATCTGTACGTGTTTAATAACATCTGAACAGGGCTAAACAATGGCTTCTACAAGTGAAGAGCGGTTAAATTTTATCAATTCCAAGTTAACGAACACGACTACCCCTACCCGATCTGTGGCAGATGGGTATGAGTTGGCTACGGACGCCAAAGATAGTTTTTCAATCATAAAAGCACTCAAAGAATCCTGTGGGTTTACCTGGATGATGGACCGATGTGGGGTTGATCATTTAGAAGACGAAACTGAGAGCAAACGCTTTGAAGTTGTGACCCATCTTTACGCTCCAGATACCAATGAGCGTATTCGTATCAAAACTTTTACTGACGAAAAAGAATCTGTTCCGACCCTCATTCCGCTGTGGCGCGGTGCAAACTGGTTTGAGCGTGAGACATGGGACATGTACGGCATTGAGTTCTCTGGACATCCTGATCTAGAGCGCATTCTGACACACCATGAGTTTCAAGGATATCCGTTACGTAAGGACTATAATCCTGAGAACTATCAAGAGTTGAGTGAGCCTCTACCTATTCATTTCGATGACGATCCATCACTTGAGGATGAGGACCCACTCGAAGCAAACCAGTGGATCAATATCGGGCCCAGTCATCCTGCTACGCATGGCACACTTCGGATCATGGCTGAAGTGAACGGTGAAATTATCAAGCGCACAAACCTTGAAATCGGATATATGCACCGATGTTTTGAGAAAATGGGCGAAACCCATAAGTGGAATCAAATTATCCCTTATACGGACCGGCTGAATTACTGCAGTTCTGCGATGAATAATGTGGGATATTGTCGAGCTATTGAGCAAATGATCGGTGTTGAGGTGCCAGAAGCAGGTCAAGCCTTACGTATGATTCTCTCTGAGTTTTCTCGCATCATGGATCATTTTGTTTGCGTAGGCACGAATGCGGTTGATATAGGTGCGTTGACTACGTTTTGGTATTCATTTGCACCTCGTGAAAAAATTTATGAATTACTTGAAGAATATTGTGGTGCTCGATTAACGGTCAGCCTGACACGAGTCGGCGGTATGGCATACGACTTACCTGAAGGGTGGCTCAAAAGAGCCGAAGAAGCCGTCACCTATATTGAAAAACAAATGAAATTGGTAGATGGTTTACTTACCAAAAACCCCATTTGGATTTCTCGAACCAAAGGCGTGTGTGCACTCGATCAAGAATCATCCATTCAATATGGCTATACCGGACCTCTGCTCCGTGCAACAGGATTAAATTTTGACTTACGGAAGGTTGAGCCTTATTACTTTTATGATCAAGTTGAATTCGATATACCGATAGCACTCAATGGAGATGTGTATGATCGGTATTTAGTCCGCATGGAAGAGATACATCAGAGTTGTCGCATCATTCGTCAACTTCTGAAGAATTTTCCAACGGGACCTATGAGCATCGATGACAAGCGCATTACCTTACCCAAAAAAGAAGATGTCTATAATAGTATCGAAGGATTGATGAATCACTTCATGCTCGTCATTCACGACGTTCAAGTTCCTAAAGGAGAATATTATAGTTTTACCGAAGCAGCTAATGGTGAGTTAGGATTCTACTGTGTCAGCAACGGATCTGGCTGGCCCACACGAATACGATGTCGTGGTCCCAGTTTTGCCCACTACCAAGCTTTTCCAGAAATGATTGAGGGTAAAATGATTGCGGACGCTGTAGCTGGCTTAGGGAGTATTAATATTATCGCCGGGGAGCTTGACCGCTAATGACAAAGCCACACTTAACAGATGCTTTAAAAGCTGAAATCACAAAGATGTATGACAAATACGAAGTCCGTAGATCTGTCATCATGCCTGCACTCCATGCGATCCAGGAATCATTTGGATACATTTCCAAAGAAGTAGCAGATGAGCTGTCGGGATTTATGGAATTACCACGTGTGATGATTGAGGAAGTGATTACTTTTTATACGATGTATCATCGCAATCCGGTGGGGAAACATCATTTTCAAGTGTGTGAGAACGTGACTTGTTGTATGTTTCAGGCCCGTGAGCTGACAGACCACATCAAAAAACTCACCAATTTGAAAAAACCAGGTGAAGTGACTGAAGATGGCCTTTTTTCCTACGAGGCAGTTGCGTGTCTGGGATCTTGCGGCACTGCACCTGTCGTCATGATTAATGACGATTATCACGAGTCATTCTCGGAAGAAAAGGCGACTATGTTTGTCGAAAACGCACGAGGGTCAAAAGATGAGTAAATCGTATAAATCTGTACTACTCGAGCATGACCACGTTGAAGACATCCATACACTTGATGTGTATATGAAACACGGAGGGTATGCTGCATTCAAAAAAGTGGTTTCTGAAAAATCAAAAAAAGGCGTGATCGAAGAAATCAAAGCTTCTGGGTTAAGAGGCCGTGGCGGTGCGGGTTTCCCCACAGGTTTAAAATGGAGTTTTGTACCGCCGAGTGAAACCCCTAGAGGGTTTTTAATCAATAATGCGGATGAGGGGGAGCCCGGGACGTTCAAAGATCGTTATCTGATGAATCGTCATCCACATGGCTTTATCGAAGGTAAGCTGATTGCCGGATATGCCTTAAATATTCCCAAGTCTTATATTTATGTTCGTGGAGAGTTTTTAAAAGAAATACAAAGTGTCGAACGCGCGATTGATGAGGCGTACAAAGCCGGATTACTCGGTGAAAACATCCTAGATTCTGGGTTTACACATCATATGGTGGTGCATCGTGGTGCGGGTGCCTATATCTGTGGCGAAGAGACAGGGTTACTTTCTAGCCTTGAGGGCAAAAAAGGTATGCCCAAATTGAAACCACCCTTCCCTGCTATTGAAGGACTACATCGACAACCGACTGTTGTGAACAATACTGAGACGTTTGCGGCTGTACCGTGGATTATGAATAACGGCGCTGCGGCGTACAGGGCTGCGGGCACTGAAAAAAGTGCTGGCACAAAGTTATTCAGCGTGAGTGGTCGAATCAAAAAACCAGGTGTCTATGAACTGCCACTTGGTATTCCCCTCATGGAGATGATTAATGATGTATGTGGCGGTATGGCTGAAGGCTATACATTGAAAGGTATTATCCCAGGAGGCATTTCTGCACCTGTGTTAATCCCTGATGAGTGCGAGCGAGC
>JAJCYS010000044.1 GCA_029262815.1 Deltaproteobacteria bacterium
AAGATAGTGGATAGGCCTTATTCGGACTGAACTTAATGCGTTAACCAGCACGCGGATATGAGGTTGAAAATTCTCGTGGCTCTAAAATCTTATCCTTCTCTTTTTTACTCTTGACGGTTGGTCATCCATATGAGCAATCTATGTGATCCGTTTATTTCAGTGCCTGTTTCATTGACCTGAGGCATTCGAGTACGAAAGGCAATTCATCTGTATTAGGAGACGAATACTCGGTTAAGGTACATCCGACAATGTCAAAAGCCTCTCCAAATCCCGTAATAATTTTGGAAAGCGCGTTACGCGTAATTCCACCTGGTGTAATGCACATAAAGGACGAAAACTCAGACGGGTCAATGACATCTAAATCTACATGCAAATGTACATGCTTTTTCCCCGTTCGTTTGACTGCCTCGATGAGCTCTTCGGGCCCTTTATTCAATGATGCGACTGGAATGATAGGAATATTCTGTTGGTCAATAAACTCTTGTTCAGGGGGATCAATATCTCGGATACCCGCCATGACAATTTGGTCAATGGTGATGGTCGAAAACAACTTTGAAATAACAGCTTCGTCTCCGTCTTTTAGCAACATACGTAGTGGCATACCATGAAATTTTTTGCTGGGGGATGATTCAGATGTATTTAAGTCTGCATGCGCATCAACCCAGACGATAGCAACATCTCCGTTGTATTTTTGATTGATAAAAGAAAGGGGCGCCAGTTCGATACTACAGTCTCCACCAATAGTTAGAATTTTTTGAGGATCTGCCTGTTTTAGTAATGTACAAGCAGATTCAAAATACACCTTTAAATTTTTATAGCCCAGAATGTTGTTTTCAAGCGGCAATGGTTCATCTGCAGGTACATCTACAAGTCTTAACGGCCAGCCCTCTGATTCAAGTGCTGCATGGATTGCATGGGCGCTCTTGTATAATTGCTTGTTGCTATCACCTGATCCTTGCCATTGCGTAAATACCCATTGGAACATCTGCTCACTCATAAACCTTCCTTTTCAGAAATATCGATCTACTTTACTAATGATGAAGTTATTTAGTCGGCGTGATTGTACGAATATTTTATCTCATTTTCAACCCATTTTCACTAATCAGTCTTTCACAACCCAACATTCAAACATTATGGCACGGTTTTTGAATGTTAGTATTTGCAATGACCTGGCTAACCCTATATTTAGGCTTTATATTTTCCATTTTTCTTGGATTCATTCTATTCAATCCACCCACACGGGTATTTTTGTGTACATCTGCCAAATTGCTCGTTATTTCAAAACAGTGGATCATTTGGTGCCTCGTATTGGGTCTTATTGTCCTCATGCTATTACTGAGGCATTACAAAATTACACTTTGCATAGAGCTTATTGGGCTCATAGCATTTATGATTTTTGACCTGATTTTTGATCAACGAGCCAAACAACATTTATTATTCACCAAAACTATTGCCGAAGAACTCTACTCTGGCATTAGTAGTGGATTAGATATTTTTTCTGCTTGCCATCGTTTAAAACAAGCCTCATCCAAACACGTACAAACTTTTGGAACGCTTATGGGCAAAATGTTTTCACTGGGTATCAAGAAACCGAGTTGGGTAGCTTTTCATCCAATTTGGAAATATAACGCGGAGTTTAAACAATTCCTCAACATTTTGCTCGACCTTATAGAAAAAGGAGGCCCCTTAAGTCAATGGCTTAAGCGCCAAACAGCTTTTTTAGCTGAAAAAGCGTATCTTCAGAAGAAACTTTCAGCTAAGACCGCCCAAATAAAATTGCAGTTCTATGTTCTCACGATTACATCCTGGTTATTCATGGGTTTATGCCTTGTGCTCTTTCCAGAGCTTATTCATTCTATTTTGAACTCAAAGACATGCTTGCTTATGATCGTTACGGGTGTAGCCATTCAAGCATTAGGCATCGCCTGGATGAAACTAACTTTAAGAAAAATAATGGAGTTCAGATAATGATCAAACACTTAAGTATTCAGAATGAAGTTTTATTTTTAGAAGCATTATATGAGCAGATCGACATTGGCGAACCGCTTTATGAAGGTCTAAAAAAGGCCAGTGCACGGTTATCAAAAACGTCGTCTTTCGGATTTATCGCACGATTCTTATCCCATAGTGAACGAAATGGGCTCTCTCATTATGAGTCACTTAAAACTATTTCAGCTTACAGTCACTGTGAAAAAGTAAAAAAACTGTTCTTTACGTTTGCCTCATATGAAAAAATGGGTACCCCTGTACATAAACAAATCAAAACTCTCATTCAGAGTCGAATGAAAGAAGCATATATAGAAATGGAAAAACGCATTGAAACGGCTCCGGTAAAACTATTGGCGCCTTTATTTCTATTTACGTTCATCGGCGTTTGGCTTTTTATCGGCGCAACGTTTGTAGCACTGATGCAACAAACTGGAGGTCCTTTATGAAATTTTTTTTGAGACCGGTTCTATCCCTTTGTCTATTGATTACTACATCTTCATATGCTGGACAACATAGCTGGCGACCACTTAATAATTGGCTATCTCAGCAAATCAAAGAAGACAGATTGCTAGCTGTCCCTAAAAATATTGAATCATTGCCAAAATCTCAATCTCCAAAATCTATGGGAAACATTCTTTATTCGTATTTATGGCTGTTCGAACAGTATAAAAAAATTGCGATCTCCTTTGGGAAAACACTGAGTGTCGAACAAATCATTCTTTCCAAAACGCTCAAGACGCTTTGCAAAAAAAACTATCATGATTCTTGCTATCATCCTCTTTCACACCGGAATAAGCTCATTGAAAGCCATCCTCTACCTCCGATTCAATGGCCTTAACTACAATTCAAGGAACAAAAGGTCAATGTAAGCAAATAACATAGGTTTTAATTGTGTCCTATCTGATTTACCCTAGTATATGTAGTGGGTGGCTTTTCATGGATGAAGAAGCCGATATGCTTTTGTATATTGGGCTGTTTTTTGTATTCAGGCTCTGGATTTTCTAGCAATGCTATCAAAATCGAAGTCCTTCGAGCATTAAGGGACGCTTGTCTGTACCGCCATTGGATTGATCAAGTTTGGCCAGAGCTTACATTTGCCGAAATTGAAACTCAATCTGAAGCATCTGCCTATTATGACAAATTTTTCACAGGCCATATCTATCTAAACTCTACGTATTTACCATTTGACACATCCACAGTTGTTCACGAAATTTGGCATGCATACTGGACACTCAAAGGCGAGTCCCCCGAATTTAATTTTACCTTCCAAGTTTATAAGAATTTTAAAGACTTTGAATCTCACGTACTAAGCAAAGGTTGGGATGAATTTTTCGGAAGACATAATTATTTTTTCACTTTGCTTGGTGACACTAAAGAAGAGGTCATGGTTGATGAACTCATCGGAAATGCATTAGAGCATATTCTCCAAATTGCAGATACAATTAGCAGACTGGCCCCAGATGAAACAATAGCTCAAGTAGCCTGGGACTGGCTAAAGCCAGCCTCACCTTCAGGCTCATTAATCAATTTATCCCCTGCTTACCTCACAAAGAGCTACACTAACGGGTTAAATTTCCATTTACCTGTATACATGGCAAAATTTTTACAACAAGCTCTTCTTGGTTTTTCAGATTCAGTATCGGACTGGCCCGAATGTTTCAAAGGCTGGCAGAATGACCGAAAATTTATTGAATCGTTAGAGTCAAATGAATTTAAACCTGTATTAAATGAAGCTTTTCAGAAAGCGCTTTTGAAATCGACCTCCCCCACTAAAATGTTAGACAACTATACATATAACGTACTTAAATCTTACCCCCCACTACGTGAAAAATGGATTACAGCAGGTAAGCCTATTGTCAAAGCAAAGGTATTAGCTAATAGAAAAAGTGTCAACATTTCTCCTGACATGAATACCATCGAACTGAATCCTAATCTGTTTATTTCATCAGCCAATTTCGTAATGAATAGATCTAGATTTACGTTTAGGCAACCCATAGAAAAATATATTCATTTTCAGTTGACAGAGGCATTCAAAAAATTCAATTAATGTTTTTTTACCGTCACTCACGAGGAGAACCATGGGCATTTGTGCCTCGGTTCGACGGAGTACATTGAGTTCTCTACAGTGACAATAGAAACTTTCTTAATGAGGGACGTAGGTTTCTGGAGCCAGCGGTTTAAATGACGTTTGCCCAGGTACCCAAGCTAATCTCGCGACACCAATAGGACCGTTTCTCTGTTTAGCAAAGATGATTTCAGCCATACCTTTCTCTTCAGAATCCCTGTTGTAAACTTCATCCCGATAAATAAATGCAATCACATCAGCATCCTGTTCAATAGCACCTGATTCTCTCAAGTCACTCATCATGGGACGTTTATCGCTTCGAGCTTCCAGGGCACGATTCAACTGAGACAATGCGATCAATGGCACGTTTAATTCTTTTGCCAATTCTTTCAGATTTCGAGAAATTTCAGAAATTTCACGTTCACGAGATTCAACACGACCAGACACACGCATGAGCTGCATATAATCCACAACAATTATATCTAACTTACCCTCGCGTTTTAACCGCCTAGATTTGGCTCGCATCTCTTGAACGGTTATCCCAGAGGTATCATCAATAAATAAATTGCACTCACTGAGTATCCCAGCCGCTTGAGTAAGCTTAGGCCAATCAGAATCCTTCAACTTCCCTGTTCGCATGCTATGCGCATCAATTTGTGCCAATGTCGTCATCAACCGAAGGACTAGCTGCTCTTTGCTCATTTCAAGCGAAAAGATAGCCACAGATTTTTTCAAATGAATCGCGACATTCGCTGCGATATTTAATGCCAAACTGGTTTTTCCCATAGAGGGCCGTGCGGCTATGACGAACAGGTCTCCTTTTTGAAACCCAGAGGTCATTTCATCGATATCCCCAAACCCACTTGCCACACCAGAAATTTGGCTATCATTCTCATAAAGCTCTTCAATAAATTGAAATGTCGAATGAACAATTTGCCGTATGGGCGTGATCTGCTGAGTGCTACGGGTTTGTGTAATTGCGAAGATAGTCTGCTCTACATAGTCTATATAAGACTCAATAGAATCAAATTCTGTAAAACTTTTTCCAACCACCTCAGTTGCTTTGGCAATCACCTTACGGCGAATTGATCTAGCAAATACGATCTGAGCATAGTCTTCAATATTCCCAGCTGATGGAACTGACTCAATCAAGCTGGCTAGATAAGGAGGTCCTCCGACTTGATCTAACGCCTCCATATCTCGAATGCGTGAAGCAAGCGTTACTAAATCAACGGCTTGTTTCTTTTGAAATAAATCGACGACTGCTTGATAAATAATTTTGTGGGCTGGGCGATAAAAATCGTCTGGATTTAATGAATCAGCAATTTTGAAATATGAATCATTGGATAATAAGACGCCGCCAAGAACACCTCTTTCTGCTTCATCGTCATGAGGCGGCACATGGGATATCAAATCTTTAGTATGTGTAGGCGGTTGGTGTGATGAAGAACTTGTTGACATTCTTTTGCGTCAGACCTGCTCCTATACTCTAAGCTTCTTCTTCAGCTGTAATACCTTTAATTTCAACAAGGACTTCAGCTTGCACATCTCGAAAGAGTCGCACAGGTACTTTAACTTTTCCTGCAGCTTTAATTGGTGTAGGTAATATCATTTGCTTTTTGTCCACTACAACACTTTTAGCAGCCAAGGCTTCAACAATATCTCCAGAAGTCACGGAACCAAAAAGCTTGCCGTGTTCTCCAACTTTTCGTTCAAATTGAACTTTTGTGTTATTGATTTTCTTAGCAAGGCCTTCAGCAATTGCTCTCGTTTTTGATACCTTTGCTTCTACGACTCGCTTGCTATGCTCAAATTGCTTTACAAGACGTTTGGTCGCAAATGCAGCTAACTCTCTAGGAATCAGGAAGTTACGGGCGAATCCAGGTTTTACACGGACGATCCGTCCCATCTCACCTAGAGAATCAATATTTTTTAATAAAATTACTTCTACTGCAGCCATGCTAATTACCTCTATATGGTTTTTCCTACCCGACCGATTATAGGCCTAATCTGCCCCAAAAGGCAAGAGCCTTAGAAAGCTTTGACTCACCTCTATGGCGAAGACGCCTTTTGGGGTATAAACCGATGTACTTGGGCGAGCACGCCCAAAACGACCAGTCCCACCCAAGTGCCATACGTGTAGAAAAACAAAGCCGTTAGGACGAAAAATAGAATCCAAAAACGCCTCACGGGCACCTTCAAACGTAGCAGGATAGATACCCCTTCACTCGCATAAATCCAAAGAGCCGAGGTCAATATGGCACTCGAGACCCATTTCACCCATACGATTTCAGCCACTTGGTAGCTCAAAAGCCAGATCACTAGGCATCCCACCAAAACCACCATAACCCCATCAGGCAGCTTGTAATTGACGTATAAGGGCGTCTTCGACAACCGAAAATCAAAAATCACCCAATAAACATATCCAAAAGTGACACATGCGCCTAAAAGACCATAAGGTAGTTGCTTCATGAGCTCGGTTGACCAAACAGCAGCACCCTGCTCGAGCAAAAGCTTAATATGCCCGGGCAATTGATAAGGACTAATCTTATTTTCAAATAGAGCCTGTTTCAATTGTTCAGCTTGTGAAAGTAGGACTTCATATATGCCTGTATAAAGCATATTGTTCAATATCCAGCTGTCAACAGCGACGACCGTCCATACACCCACAGCGACAACCCCTATGAATCCAAGGTAACTTGCCAGAGGCTTCAGCTTTCGTTTGGAAGCAAGACTATAACTGCCATAAAAAGCTGCCAAGACCCCATGCCCAATGGCGCTAAAAACAAAAAGAGGGCCTTCACTGCCTTGAAACACAAAAGATAGGGCACATAAGCCAAAGTGCAGCCAGAACATCTGCAACAAAAGAAAGTTTCGGGATTTACCCGTTTTTTGTGATTGAAGTAAGAGACTTACACCCAACAAAGGCGCTACTGCAAACGCAAGTGGGAACAAAGAAACAATGAGCGCAGCAAGTGCATACAGATATAGGGGTGGTATGCGCCGTGGTTTTAATGCGCTAGTCTTTCCCATGTCTCCCCCCACAAAAATACGGATACCGGTTGGGTATACACACCATGACCTCCTAAGGATCGATCTACATACCCCGTCACTTGCACCTGATGCCCAACTTCAATACCAATCAAACTCTTGGGATCTCTAAAGAAAACAGCCCAAACTTCCATTTTTTTTGAAATCGGACTTTTAACGTGAAGCTCAAGCACAGCCACAGGCTGCACAAACCGACCTTCATTAAGCTGGTGTACCCTACCAGCTATCCCCTGCGAAACAAATCGAAAATAAGAATCAGCTTGCAGGTTCGGCATTGTTAAATGCACTCAAGGTCTTTTTAAGCTCATGATAGTCATAATCAGCTTTATATCTGAAGAACTCATGACGCAGAACATTCCCTTGAAGCGTAAGATACTTTTTCAAAGGAGCCAAAAAATCTGAGGATCCTTTCAACTGCATAAAGTGATATTGGCCTCTTTTTTCTTTATTAATTGGGTATGCCAAATCTTGGGTTATCCACTCATCAATTGTATCAATCGTACCGCTATTTTCTTTGACAATAGATAGCACTTTCTGATGGACCTCGTCTTTAGTCTCACTGGTCACATTCGATTTCAAAATAAAACATAATTCATAGCATCTTGTTTCTGCCATAGTTTCTCCCATTTAAACCTCAATATCTACCACTTCTGAGACTATTCTGCAACGTCTTTCAAAAGCGTTCTTACTAAAGTATTGGCCAAATCATTCTCAGAAAGTGAGAAATTGATCTCAGCGCCCGAAAAACGTTTCTTATGATACCGTTCTATCAGAGATATGTAATCAGGATTATTCAAATTTTCCGCCTTAGCCAGAAGCCCACAATGATCCAATGCACCCAGTATTTCCTCAGCTCGTCCACCTTGGACTCTCTCAAGCACTAAACGCATAGTCCCCTTCAGGAGGGTGGTCGACTCTGCATTTTCTTGCCGTGGCTCCTCAATAGAGCTTGGCCTATTCCGCCGCCTCCAAAGCCCTATGCAGACTAGGCCAAATAATAGGCCAAGCCCTCCCACCATCGCGATCAATACCCAGTCATTTATCCTCCACCCCATTGAAGCACTAGGGGTCTGCGTTGCCTGAGCCACGCCGTTATCAGGCGGTGGCCTAACAGAAGCCGGCATGACCTCTACAGTCAGCACCTGTGCATCTGTTGACATATACGCTTCTTTTTCTGGGCTGTAGTACTGCAATGGCTCCAAGTTGAGCGTGTAATGACCCGGTTTTCGAAAAATAACATAGCCCCCTTTAGTTAGGCGAAATTTCTTTTGACGTCTCAGATAGGTAAATTCATCAGACTTGAGTATCAGCTCCGCATCGGGTTGTGGCTTCAGTGGGATAGACTTCACAAGCCTCAGGTTTGCTGCCCCTTCAACAGAATAGAAAAGCGGGAGGGGCTCATTTACTACAACAGATGTCTGTTTTTCAAGATCCAACGTTGCAACCAGGCCCTCTCCGGTCAAAGGAATCCGAGGCTTTGGGTCGGGGAGTGGAGCCACAGATACACTTTGTGATCCAGCCTTTACATCGAAGGGAAAAGTCCGCATGCCAGCTATCAAATGTACACCTAGACTAACTTGATCAATGGTTTCTTGACCTGCTCTTAGAGGAAACAAAACAAACTCGTCAATCAAATAAGCTACATCATTACCCTGCCCCACTTGCCGTAACATTCTCACCTTGTCCCGAATGGATTCTATCCAAAACAGAGAATCGGAAGAAAAATCAACATGTGGCGATAACTGGGTGGTTCGAAATCCGTTATGAATATACGCAATCAACTTCCCAAATATAGGCTCCCCTGTTACTACTTGGTTGCTTGAAAGCTGTATGCTGAGCTCAATATCAGACTCTGTGGGCGGCCGAATGGGTCCCCTTCGGAAAGGCGAAAAAAAAGAATCAAATGATCCTGACCCAAATAAATTACCTAATATCCCCCCACCTCGACGACGACGACGTTGCCCTGCATATTTTTCGTCAATTTCAACCGTGACTGAATCAAGCGGATAACGTTTCCCCTTTAATCGCACCTCAACATTCTGAAGTGTAAATTGGCCTGATTTTGGAAACTGAAGCGCATAAGTATATGTTTTCTGATAGCTATTTTCAGATTTCCCTCCAAATAGCTGCATCGAGTACCCACTCGAGACAGACGGCCCAGATGGGACAATGCCCTGCTCCTTAAACGCATGCGGGAATACGACTTCGAGATCACCAGAAATCGATTCAGATGACTGAATTTCAATTTGGTATCGAACACCTTCGTTAGGTCCTGCTTGCGTATTTGGCACCGATACACTAACCGACGTATCAGCATACGCTGGATTCAATAGAAGCAATCCGACTAAAGAACCAAAAATAATTTTAATACGCAGGTCCTTGATAACCACGTTCTTTACCTCTCCGCTTTGATTTAAAAACTGGATTCATTTGGCCTTTAGGTTTCCCAAAATCTTGTTTGATTCTCTGATCCATTAATTCTTTCTTAAGTGCTTCAGCTTGTTCAATTTCGGCTTGAGTGGGTTGATACGAATCGACTTTCTTTTTCTGCTCCTTACCAGCTTGCCCTGACTGTGCTGGCTTAGTCATTTCCTGTTTTTCACCTTGCCCTTTTTGCTGTTTCTTCTGCCCTTCTTGACCAGAGCGTTTCTCAGAAGATGACTTAGATTGGCTGTCCTGTTGTTTTTTGCCTTTTTCTTGTTTTTGTTTTTCTCTTTGCTTCTTTTCACGTTGCTTTTTCTGTTCTCTTGCTTTCAGCGCTTCAACTAAATGCCATCTCGCTCGATCCTCAAAAGGATTAACCCAATCAGACTTCTTATCGGATTCCATCGTTGAATTTAATGACCGCTTAAAATACTCTACAGCTCCCTCAAAGTTTCCAGTTTTCATTGCGAGCAACCCTTGCCCAAAAGATCGGTGACTCATGAGCTCCTGATCTTCAGAATCTATTCCTTTTTGAAAGTAAGACTCTGCCTCTTCGAAGCGTCCTTCTTGTGCTGAAAGCAACCCTAAATTATAGGAATCACGACTTGAGGCGTCTCTATCATTTAAATTTCCAGAAACATGCTGTTTCGCTTCTTGAAATTTTTTCTGCTCGTACGCAGTTTGCCCCGATTTGTTTTGAAAATAAGACCATGGCTTCAATGCATAGGCAGAATTCTGGGCACAAAAACTAATCAGAAACACACTCCAAATCGTGGCATTAAATCTAAAAAAAACTTTTAGTAAAAAAAGTATTAATAGAATTAAGCCCAAAACCCCATACGCTGGTTGATAGGTCGTGAGTTGAACTGAACGACCTTGGGTCGCTTCACTCCGCTTCAATAATTGAACCAGAGGGGCTTCTTCTAATGTAAAAAACTCACCCGAAGTTTCATGAGATAGACTTTTAAGAGAACCAAATTGAGCTTGACTCATGATGGGATTCCCCTTCTGATCCATAAGAAACGTTTTTCGGCCATTTTCTATGATGGGTACCGGCATGGGTTTCTCTTTACCCACACCCACAAACACAAATCGACCCCTTAAATCACTTTCCGTGGGTAACTTAAACGGCTTCTTCGAAAAATCCTCACCATCTGAAAAAATAGTAAACAATGGATTTTTTGTTTCAGAGCGCAATTGGCTTTTTTTCAAAACTTTCTGTGTCACTTCAATCATATCCGTTAGCACATCGGACAGCCGTGTGCCTTGGTTTTGCAACATTCCAGGGTTCACCTGATCGAGTAAATACAAGAAAGTATCCGCATCGTTAGTTAAGGGGCACATGAAATAAAATGAATTTGTAAACACAGCCAAACCAAAAGCATGATTTTCACGCACGGCTTTTTTTACATACACCTCAATCTGTCGCTTTACAGCCTCAAGGCGAGTCACACCGTAATCTTCAATATCCATGGATCGAGAGACATCAACAAGAAAGAACACGTTCAATCCTTTTACTTTTTGACTGATATTCTTTTTTTCAACAACCGGGCGCCACAGCAGGGTCCAAGCAATACCTAAAAATATGAGAGCTGTTAAAGAAAACTGAAAGACATAAGGACGTAAGTTAAAAATAAATCGTTTTTGCGTTTTATAATGACGCATCAGACGATTCCATCCTTTCATACGATATAGTACGAATGCCAAAAATAGGACAATTAAAAACACACTTACAATCGCACCTTCTCCATAAGGCATTTTGATCCATTGCGTTGGCCAAGCCATCATACGTGTATCCTCATTACAAACTTTTCAAACGCCATCCCGAGTACCATGATCAAAAAAGCAAGCCACATAAAAATGCTATCAAAATAAGTCTTCTGCGTTTTTGGCTTCAGCTCTGGCAGTCTTGATTTTTCTAGAGACTGAATCTGTGCTAAAACTTGAGCTAAGGCATTTTGTTCATCCACACGAAAATATTGACCTCGCGTCACTTGAGCCATTTTTTTGAGCAGCTTATGGTTAATAATTGACGTGACCATTCGATACTGTTTAACACGGTTACCAAATAAATCTCTGGCATATATTGGAAATGGCACTTTCCCTTCTTTGCCTAGCGCAAGTGCATAAATTGGAATATCAACCTCTTTGGCCATCAGTGAGGCTTGTTCAGGAGTAATACTTCCTGCATTGTTGTCTCCATCTGTGAGCAAGATTAATACTTTTGACCTTGCTTCAGACGTTTTTAGTCGACTCACACCATAGGCTGCTGCAACCCCAATAGCCGTACCCTCTTTCATGATACCGGATTGAATAAATGGCAAAAACTGAGAAAGTAAATCATGATCGAATGAGAGGGGGTATTGAACAAAAGCCTCACCTGAATACACCACAAGACCCAATCGATCATTCACAAGTTTTTTTGAAAAAGCTTCAATCGTTTCTTTTGCTGACTCAAGTCGATTGGGTTTAAAATCCTCGATTAACATGCTGCTCGAAACATCGAGTAGCACCATAATATCTATACCTTCCCGAAGCCCCTGCTGCTCTCCTTTGGACTCGAACGGCTTTGAAAGTGCCGCACCCAGTGATAGAAGCCCAATAATCAGGCAAGCAAATGGTATATGCCGCCACCCGCTGAACGAACGAACATCTACAAAGGTCTCTGATGGAAATTCCGATCCACGAAATCCCCTAGTAACACGAATATGAAAAAGCAGGCCCACGACTGCCACAGCACCAACACCTAAAAACCATATAGGAGATTCAAATTGCATCACGTATCATCTTCCCTTTAGTTGTTCTAATGCTTTTTCATACTGTGAGATTAAGCTAACCACATCTTCAGTCCCATTGCCCATGTAAGACGGATTGAACTTCAAATTCACAAAGAGAACACATGATTCATCATAGCCACGCTTAAACACCGCTTGATCAGACCGATTTGGGTTCGTATGGGACACATCAAATAACACGCGAGTAAGCCTAAATGCGGCCTCTTTCGGTGAAGTTTTGACGACCTCAGCTTTTATGGCCCTGATCTCTCTAAGGTAAGGATCTGATGACCAGGGTATTTTAATTGGTGCTTCGTAAACCGATTTGGGTTTTAATTTTTTGAATAACCACACGATTGTCCAGATACAGGCCAAAATCCCCAACAGCACAACTAGACTGGCACCTATCCATTCCCCCCAGGTTGGTTTCAAGGGCAACCACGGGGGTAAAGTATATTTTGCCTCTTCAGCAATAACCTTAGGAACAAGGACTTCAAGGTTATGCTGAATCGTATTGCCTTCACACGTAACAGAAACCAAGTACGTTCCTGGATCATAAATGTGGATATCCGTTCCGCAGGTCGGATTTAACACTAAATCTGACAACTTAGGCTGAGGTGTGAGAACAATATCGCATGTCCGAGAAGCTTTAACACAATAGGCTGACCCAACTTGAACCTGAGTGTTCATGATGCCTTCAACAGTTTTCTAGCAAAAAACACCAAGTCATCCTGGGGATGACAATAAGAAATTGTAACCTGGGGAAGTCGAATGTTTTTCCAGAAATGCTGCCAACTCTCAGTTTGTTTTTTCAATGATGCCCATCGCAATGCACCTTTTTTCTCATGAGTCAAAGGCCAACGCCATCCAAACCGAGACAACTCTTTGGCAAAGGACGGTGAATCCTGTATCAAATCTGGAAACAACACAAGACGTACTTCATGATTTTTACTGACTTGTTTTAGCACTGAATGTAAGGCTGTGAAATCATCATGACCATCTGTGAATATGAGGATTGAAGCATGTCGTTTTAACGATTGACAGACTTTTTGAAGCTTTACATGTAAAGGCGTATACGATTGAGAGTCGCTTAAATGTTGACCCATTGCCCACTTTGCGTATCTTATTTCATCACGCATTAAGCTAATAGGCTGATGACTCTGCTCTGTATAAACCATACAGACATCATGTTGTTGCATCACAATATGGGCAAATACAGA
This sequence comes from Deltaproteobacteria bacterium, assembly GCA_029262815.1. GTDB lineage: Bacteria > Bdellovibrionota > JAJCYS01 > JAJCYS01 > JAJCYS01 > JAJCYS01. The sequence continues at coordinate 13,524 of JAJCYS010000044.1, forward strand.
GGTAAGCCACCAGGCACTCAAAAAACGTTTTTGTGCAAACCCACCTGATAAACTTAAAGAATTATCTAACAAAAAAACCACTCTATGTGCCCGCTCAAGTTCAAACGTCTTTATCCATGTGGTTTCAGGGCTGCGACAACTATGTTTCCAACTGATCCATTTCACCTCATCCCCATAGGTATAGGGACGAATATCAGCCCATTGGATCCCTTCCCCTTTTTGAGAAATGACGTGTTCACCGCCACCGAACTGAGCCTCTTTTGCCCAACGCATCTTGATGGCTCGAGCCACACTTCGGGCTTGACGCAAAGCAAGCTTTGGCTCTGAAGAAATTCGCTGACTCATGGTTGAGAAATAACGTCCCCAATTTCTTTTATCACATCGGATACGGACAGTTCATCGACCTCAGCATCGACTGACAGCATCAGACGATGCGCAAGGACTGGCTCAAGAATGTCCAGTACATCTTGAGGGATCACAAAGGAACGTCCCTGCATAAAAGCTTTGGCACGTGATCCTTTATAGAGAGCGATCGTAGCTCTTGGACTTCCACCTAAGTCGATCAGATGCGACCCTAAGCAGGTTTTAGTATCCCGAGTCGCATGAACCAATCGCACAATATAGTCTTTCACTTTTTCATCCACATAAATTTGTTCAAGCTTTTTCTGATACTCGAGGACTTGTTTTGCATCTAATACTGTATCTAAGTGTGAAACATGATCCTCAAGTCCATCAATGATATTCAGTAGAGAACACTCTTCGTCTTTAGAGAGATAACCCAAATGAATTTTAAACATGAAACGATCTTTTTGTGCTTCAGGTAAAAAGAAGGTGCCTTCTTGCTCAACTGGGTTTTGAGATGCACAAACAAAAAAGGGTTCAGGCACTGGGTAACTTTTATCTCCTAAGGTCACTTGATGTTCGGCCATTACCTCTAATAATGCACTCTGTACTTTTGCAGGCGCTCGGTTAATCTCGTCAGCGAGCAAAAAGTTGGTCATGATAGGACCTAATTTCGGCTCAAAAGTATGTTCCTTGGGATTGTAGATCATCGTTCCCATCAAATCTGAAGGCAAAAGGTCTGGCGTAAATTGAATTCTTGAAAAAGAAAGGTTAAGCACTTTGGCAACCGCGTTTAGTAAATGTGTTTTGGCCGTTCCTGGAACGCCTTCAAGCAGCATGTGGCCACCCGTTAACAAACAAATACACACTTTTTCTACAACATCCGGCAACCCAATAAATACCTTGCCGACTTGTTGCCTTAACGAATCCCAAGGTGCTTTTAGGGTCTGAATTTCCTCGTCACTTAACCGTCCGCTTTGAGTCATAGCTGTCTCCATATTTCCTCCAGTGTGTCTCAGGAACCCTTCATTTTAAACACACTCTCTCATTATGTCTCAATACTGAATTTTAATCAATTATATCAGGTTGTTAAAGATTTTCTGCATCTTAATAATCACCCTACTCATGTTGACTTTTAATCTCAGGATCGTTATATAGGATAGTGAGATCAAGAAAACTTCAAATCCGGAGCATATAATGAAAAATCGTTTCAAAACAATAATTTATCTCACACTATTTATGGGCATTTTGATGCTTGTCGGGGGCTGGCTCGGCGGACAAATGGGGCTGATTATGGCTTTTGTGTTTGCATTAGTCACAAACTTTTCAGCCTATTGGTTTTCTGACAAAATCGTACTTCGCATGCACCGTGCCCAACCCGTGAATCCAGAACATCCTTTATATGAGATGGTTAAACGTTTATCTGATCGTGCACGTATCCCTACCCCAAAAGTCTATTTATTGCCCATTCCTGGATATAACGCATTTGCTACAGGAAGAAATCCGAGTCATGCTGCGGTGGCTGTGACACAAGGATTGTATGAGTCACTTAATGAGGATGAACTCGAAGGGGTTGTTGCTCATGAACTTGCACACATCAAACACTACGACACGTTGATTATGATGGTTGCTGCAACGCTTGCTTCGACACTTATGTTCGTTATTAATATGGCAAAATGGGCTGCTATTTTTGGTATTGGCCGCGCAGATGATGAAGGACCAGGATTACTAGAAGTGTTGGCGTTAACCATCATCGGTCCTCTAGTTGCACTGCTGATTCAATCAGCTATCTCAAGATCTCGAGAATTTTTAGCAGATGGGGGTGCAGCAAAAATCACAGGTAGTCCTTATGGATTAGCCCGTGCCCTAGCAAAGCTCGAACGATTCAACGAACAGTCACACGGAACACTCACCAGTCCGCAGACAGCACACCTGTTTATTGTGAACCCATTGTTTGGTAATAATGTAGTTACTAAGCTGTTTTGCACACATCCACCCATACAGGCACGTATCGAGACCCTTTTAGGCAAAGAACAAGCTCGAACGATTCAGTTATAAATATCAAGTGAGGATCATATGAAATCATCAGGACTTACAGATAAATTTGGAAATCCAATCGAATCCGAACAACCGAAGAAATCCGAAGAGGTCGCTGAAGACTTAAAGCTTCCTGAGGCATCTTTAATAAACCATATTGTTTCGCTACTTACTGCAGCACGCACCTATCTAGGTATTAAAAGTCACCCTGAACAACCCGAACCCCAAAAACACAAAGGGCTGGCAAAATATCACATTGATACCCTTGAGGTACTTAAAGAAAAGTGTGCTGGAAATCTGAATCCAGAGGAAGAGCAATTTTTTGAGCAATCCATTTATGAACTTAAAAGCTTGTTCATACGCACCTTCAGCCAATCGGAGAAAAACAATGATGAGAAGAAATAATTTTTTAATACTTGGATTGTCTTGTGCGCTTTTGACTTCTGGAGCGGCACTAGGATTTCCTTTTAAGAAATCCGAACCTGCCAAAAGTGTATCTAATGAAAAATTTTGGAAAGAATATACTGCTCAAGAAAATAAACCTAATTCCCAACCTGGTAATTTTTTACTAATGTTCCAAGAACAATTGGGTGGATTGGCACAGAAAATACTACCTTCCGTAGTCAATATTTATTCGACCGTAAAAACTCAGCAAAAAACCCAATCTCAGAATGATCTATTCAGATATTTTTTCGAAGATTTTTTTAAACAACAGAGACAACAACAAGCTCAGCCCAAACAACAAGAGGTTCAAAGCTTGGGTTCCGGATTCATAATTAGTGAAGAAGGTTATATTGTTACAAATGCCCATGTCTTAATTGAAGGCGCAGACTCAATCAAGGTCAAACTTGGACAGAAGGATAAATTTGGTAAAGATCTTGAATTTGAAGCAACCATCGTCGGCAAAGACAAGGCGAGTGATGTGGGGCTAATTAAAATATCACCCCCCAAATCAATTACACTCCAGCCTATTCCTCTTGGCAACTCTGACAGCTCATACGTAGGACATTTAGTTCTGGCAGTTGGCAACCCCTTTGGATTCTCACAAACGGTCACCCATGGGATTATCAGTTCTGTTGGACGCGATATCGCAACTCTCTCACCTTACTTGAGTTACACTCAAACTGACGCTGCCATCCATCAAGGCAATAGTGGTGGCCCTTTATGTAATATTCATGGGGAAGTGATTGGTATTAACACGGCCATTCGAACACCTAATATTGGCTTCGCCATCCCGATCAATAAAGTCAAAAAGTATCTCCCTGCACTCAAAAAAGAGGGTCGTGTACGTCGGGGATGGATTGGCATCGCACTCGGCCCACGTATTTTAGATGGAAAGATTGAACTCCAAAAAGGACAATTCAAAGAGAGTCCTTACAACACAAGTCACGGCGTGCTTGTGCGTGATGTCATTGTAGGTGAACCTGCCGACAAAATTTTATTTCCTGATGACGTTATTTTAAAGGTCAACAAAACCTTGATTCACAGCCAACAGGAGCTATTGATTGCTATTGGCGAAATCCCTGTGGGGAAACGCGCTCAAATCCAGATTTGGAGAAACAATAAAATAAAAAATGTGCTGATCCGAGTTTCCGAAAGAGTTGATAGTCAACAAGCACGCATCAATACAGCACCATCACAAAAAGGTGGTACAGAAGAAAAAATCATACATTCTAAACTCGGTATTCGAGTGTCACCGCTCTCACCTCAATCAAGAAAACAGCATAATATTCCTGGCGAAATCAAAGGCATCGTTGTTGATTTCGCGGAGCGAAATTCGTCCCTTAGAGCTGGAGATGTGATTTCAAAGGCTAACCGTCGCCATATTAGTTCTAAAGAGGGACTGGCGTGGATACTCCGACGTGCAACAAAAAGTGTACTGTTAGTTGTCTATCGGAAAGAACAGAGTCAATATCGTAGACAATACGTTTGGATCGATTTTTAGGATTCTCAGGAATTCAAAAGGGATTTGTAAGGATGTCGACATAACTTTTGTATCGACTGCTTGCCAAGTCATTCTCCGAATGATTAGTCCAATACATTGAAATAGGACACCTACTAAAGTTTGGCGTATGATCACATCGGTCTAAATCGCATTCGGGAGACCTTGAAACAAGATCAGGAAAGCAATTAAAAAGGTCATCAGGTTCGGGAAACCAGGTCTTAATGCCCGGGCAATCCCCAAGCAAATAATCATTGTACGGATAAAGTTGTGGCTGAGACGTGGTGTGCCTCCCCTTACCTGTTTTTGGATTTACAGAATTCACCTCTATGGCGTTACCGATGAGTGCAGAAATCAAGGTGCTCTTTCCCACCCCAGACGGACCTAAAAACACGACAACTGGCAGCTTCGGATCACATTTCCAACACTCAAAAATCGAATGGATCGAATCAGGTTTCAGACCCGACACGCCACGGACTTGAAGAGATAACTCTTGAGTGTAGTACTCAGAGATCGTTTCAAATAAAGATTCTTCAGCAGATTTCCAGGTATCTCGTTTGGTCACCCAGAGTTCACAAGGCACCTTTTGTTGCATCACACCGGTCACCATTCGATCAATCAACAAAAGAGGTAATTTTTTCTTCACAAAAGAAACGCATATGATCGCTTTTGATATATGAGAAGCAACCGTCTGTGTTGCCTTTTCACGCCGTTTACGCGTCAGTTGGTTCGGTCTACCGAGAAGCCCAGTAATACACGATTGAGTTAGATCAACTGTTACCAGGTCACCTAATGCACAGGGGTACTGTCTTTGTTGTAGATATTTTGATGGTAGATGAAAAAAAATAACTTCATCGTTGACGGGACACCAAACGCCTTTTGCAGATGTTGCAACTACACGCGTTTGGAAGTCACTCATTGTTTGGAAGTACTAAAATCAAGAGAAGCTAATTGACCTTTCCAAATCAATTTTAAGGGTTTGTTATTTACAACAACTTCAAGTGCTCTTGGGTACAAACTCCACAAAACACCCTTACTTACAGAAATATCTTCTTTTTTAAACATTCGCTCAGGTCCCACAAATGTTCGAACCAAAGAACCTTTCGAAGATGATTCTTGGTTCCCTTCGAGAAATTTAATAAAATTTGGCACTTTGGAGCGTATGACAAGGGAATGATTCAGCTGAGCAGCGTCTATTTCTTGTTTCCGCTCATTCTGTTTAAGCACCACACTCTCACGAGTGCCGTTCTTCGCCCAATCATTAAAATAATCTAATCCAAACCACATTCCGAAGAACACAGCTATTGCTAAAAAGAAAAGTGCAATCTTACCACTCGTAATGTAGAACGAAGGTTTATCAATCTGACTTAATTTGACATCAGATGGCTCTCTGATTTGAGCAAGTCGACCCGGTTGATGTTTTGTTGCTTCGTCTATTATCGTGAGTTTTGAGGCAAGTTCAGTCTTTCCGATGCCTACTACTTTTGCATAAGCTTGAATGATGCCTTTTAGAAAAGGCAGCTGAGGTAGCTCTTCAAAACATCCTGATTCGAGCGCTTGAACTTTGTCTACTGGCACTCGTATAGCTTCACTGACTTGTTCGATAGACAATCCCTTAGCCTTCCTACCCGACTCTAGAAACGCTCCCAGACTGGCTTGATCATATGGCAGCCCGTCTAACTCAGGCTGTATTTTGGATTTCACAAAATCTCCTTCAACTTTTCTAATTCAATCGCAAGCGAGGTTCCTCGATGTTGTTTAATCAAATGCCTTATCAATCCCTTCGCTCTGGGCCCTTCATTATTCCTAGCTAACGCTAAGACTTCAAGTAAAAAACTTTTAGGAAATCTTTGTCGGCACGTACCAGACATAAATTTTAAGCTTTTGAGACTCTTTTTAAAAGTTTGCTTCCGAAAATAAGTTTTTGCTTGTAGATAGCGTCCCTCACAATGTCCCTTCTCACCTTTTAGTATGGGCGCAAGCCGTGAAATAACTAAATCATCTTGATTGAGATAATAAGCAGATTTTGCATGATAAAAAACCACTCGCCTGAAAAATCTAGGACTGTAATCCGCAAGGCCAGTCGACTTTGCTAATGCCACGGCCTGATTACACCTATTTTCTGATTCTTTGTGAAAGCCGAAAAACATATAAGAAGCGCAGAGCTGAAATAATAACGGTGGCGACTTCTCAACAATAGGTATCGTTTTCTCTAGAACTTGAATCACATCCCCATAAAGCTCCTTTTTGATAAAAGACTTATTCATCATATAAAGGGGATACCATGTAATATCCTGACGTCGGGCAAGCTTCAATCCAAGCCGTTGAGCCTCAAAAGTATTTCCTTTGTCAAGCAGCTGACTCACTAAAGTCAATTGGGATGGAATATCAGTTTTAGAATAAACAGACTGGTCTATTTTGGTGTTTGTTTTTTCATTAGCTTCTTTTTTGGGTGCTGATTGACAGCTCCCCATTGCCAGAACCACACACATGAGGCTTAGGGGTATGTTAAAATAGTCTTGGTGTCTCATGATTCCCTCTTGCGACGTACTCTTTTGATATCCGGTTGCATTGGCCTGTTATTATATCAAAACCCCTGCTACAGCTACACGAGAGGTAGTGTACCACATCTTCCGAGACAAAATTTTTCCCCAAGAACAAAAGAAGGACGAAAGAATTTAAAACATCATTTTGAGCTCAGCCAACCTTTTTTATTTAATCACTTAGACCAACTAAAAACACCACCACCTACGCCATCACCACCTTTTGTAATGCATCTTCAAATATTTAGCTCATCCCCAGTTTTCAAAGATGAGCTCTAACATTTTTGGGTAAGTCATGATAAAAGCAAAGATTCTACTGTTTATGGCTCAAATTGAGAACTGGCTGACAAATTGTTAAAATGTAATAGTGAGGAAACTTTCCGTGAATAACAAACACATAAAACAGATTTTTCAAACAAGCATACTCTCTGCTCTTTTAACCCTAACGGCTTGCCACTCTGCACCCAAGCAAAGCAGCTATTCATCGGGACAATCTTCAAAATATGCGAAAATTATTGAAGATAGCATCACGACAGAAGACGAAATCTTATCTCAGCTTGATTCAGAAGCCTTAACCAAGTACTTGGACACATATTTCCCTGAAGATCTAGAAAGTAAGTATGACTTCCCCGTTGTACACAACAAACAGGTTGATAAATGGATTCGATATTTCACTGGCAGAGGCAAAGGTTGGTTTCAAGGCGCTTTAACCAAAGGGCTCCGTTATATCCCAAATATGAGGGATATTCTTGAAACTAACGGCCTGCCAGGAGACCTTGTTTACCTGGCGCTGATTGAAAGCGGCTTTAAGCACAAAATTAGGTCCAACAAGAACGCTGTGGGCCCATGGCAGTTTGTCAAAGCAACAGGTAAAGGGTTTGGCCTTGAAATCGATGTTTGGGTTGATGAACGTCAAGATCCGATTAAAGCGACTGAGGCAGCCGCACAGTACCTTGTCAAACTCCATGATGTATTTAACAGCTATTACCTAGCTATCGCTGCATACAACACGGGACCTAGCCGCGTGTTACGTGCGATTCGGAGACATAAAACTCGTAATTTTTGGAAACTTAGAACACTACATCGTGAAACCCGTGACTATGTCCCCAAACTAATTGCCGCGATCATCCTCGCCAAAGATCCTGAAAGTTACGGATTTTTTATCGATCGAAATGTTAAAACCTACCAATATGCAACTATCAGCACATCTAGACCCATCAACTTGAACAAGCTAGCCAAACGAATCGGCATTGCACCCAACAAATTAAAGCATCTAAACTCTGAACTTCGATACGCCATCACCCCTCCTGGGAAAAAGTATGAAATAAAAGTCCCACCCGCACTCAAAGAAAAAGCAGTCGCAAATCTTGCCTACGCTCGAGCCACGCTACCATTCAAAGGTTTCTTAAGCTATTACGTCAAAAGAGGAGACTCTTTATACAAAATCGCAAGACGACATGGCACAAAAGTTTCGACCCTTATGGCCGTCAATCGGCTGAGTTATCGCCAGGTCAAACGGCTCCGTGTTGGCAAAAAAATTGTAGTTCCAGTACCTAATAAAAGAAATAGGTATGCAAAACGCAGACGCGGCAATACAACTCGTTACACAGCTCGGCGACGTGTACATACCGTTTCTCCTGGTGAAAATCTGTGGACCATCTCGAAACGCTATAGAACCTCAATTAAAAGCTTGAAGCGTGCAAATAAAATTACAAATTTAATTAAACCAGGACAAAGGCTGGTTATTCCAAGCAGGTACCGAAAAAACACCAAGGTAAGTTACAAAAAACGTACTGTTAATAGACGAACTCATACCGTCGTACCCGGTGAAAATTTATGGTCGATTTCCAAAAAATACCGAACTTCGATCAAAAAACTCAAGCGTGCAAATAAAATTTCGAATTTAATTAAACCAGGACAAAGGTTGGTTATTCCTTCACGAGGCATTTACTAATTGCCTCTCGATATAAAAAAGTAGAGCCGGTCACAACAAGCAGATCTTGAGTACCTAATCCACTTTGCGCCAACGCCATCGCTTGATCTACAGAGTCACAGACTAAAACGGGCGCATTACTAGATAATTCATCTACCCATGAAAGCAATTGTGACTTAGGAACCGAAGAACGTCCCTGATTTGCTTTGAATGAACAAACCCAAATCTCATGAAACGTTTTGGACGCAAGACGTAACATCTCGAAACCATCCTTAAGCTCTGAAAATGCAAGAACACATCGTTTGCGTTCATGATTCCACTTTTGGCATACATCCAATGTATCTGTTAGTTTGTGTGGATTATGCGCAATATCAAATAGGACATGAGGATTCCGGCTTACGAGTTCCAATCGCCCTTTTAAAATCGGCACCGAAACGGCTTTAACAAAACCGTCTGTACCAAACCCGAAGTGCTGAATTACAGCATGAGCTAAACTTAAATTCTTACGCGAGCCTAACCCCCAATACGGGAGAGTTTTGGACCCATTTTGCAGCTGAGCAACGACTTGCCCTGAATCATTACACGCAAACAAGCACTCGTCACAGGGTATGGCTCGAGAATCTCCCAATTGTCGATATTTTTCAAAAATCGGTATCAAGTTTGGATCGGCCTCACCGTACAGACAGGCTTGACTATTTGTAAATATAGGCGCCTTTTCGTGCGCAATAGCTGCACGAGTTGAGCCTAACCATTCAGTGTGATCAAGTTGCACGTTTGTCACAACAGAAACTTCTTTGTGTGGCAAAGCATTCACTGCATCTAACCGACCCCCACAACCGACTTCCCACACAACATAAGTACATGCCTGCTTGGAAAAATACTGACCAGCAATCAGAAACAGAGCTTCGAATAATGAGGCTTCGGGGTTTTGAGCCGCAATGTCGGACGCAATAGCTGATAATTCATCAAATTCTGGATATATCAGCCCTGCCTCCCGATCGATAATTGAGAAACGTTCTCTTACGGTGTTAACATGCGGGGACAAAAACAACCCTACGCGTGACACATGGGGTACAAGCCCCTGAGCAATAAAAGTTGCACATGAGCCTTTTCCACTCGTTCCGCCCACAATGACATGACTACCCTTGAAGGCTCTCTTTGTGCGATACCGGTGATGTACTGTTTTTTCAAAACGATCGAATCGACTTTCAAGCAGATGCATCTGTTCTTGAGGAGATAAGGTTGACGAGGGCTCAAACCACCGAGTAGGGAACTGTTGGGTTAACCACGAAACCCAATCTGCTTCAATATGTGACCCGTTTTCCATAATATTTCTTGCTGGTTCACTATACCGTAAGAAAATAAGCTTGTGTAAGGATCAATTCCCCTTTATAAAATATAGCCAGTTGGTTTCATCGTATCCTTGGGGTCTAATCCCTAAGAAATACTGAATCCAAATGGTAACCTTTTCGTGGCTTACAATCAAGATTGGCCACATGTGATTGAACATAAACCGTAAGGGAGTCTAGCTGTGAAATGGGCAATTAATGGTTTCGGTCGAATCGGCAGAGGTATTCTGAGGACGGCTTTACAACGTGGGGTACTCAATAATATCGCTGCGATTCATGACTTTGTACCTGTTGAAGCTTCTGCACACCTCGTTAAATATGATTCTCTGTTTGGTCCACTCGAATGCTCTGTCTCTGTAGATGATGGTCATTTGGTCGTTGACGGTCACGCCATTCCTTATCTTCACAAAATTACGGATCATAGTTACCCATGGAACAAATTAGACATCGATTGTGTACTTGAGTGCACCGGTAAAATGACGAATAGATCCGACTGTCAAAATCATATAGCTGCAGGCGCAAAACGGGTGTTGCTTTCGGCACCTTCTAAAGACCCTGAAATGAAAACACTCGTATATGGTGTCAACCACACCAGCTTTGATCACAAGACTGACACAGTTGTTAGCAATGCAAGCTGTACTACAAACTGCTTGGCACCGCTGGCTAAAGTGTTACATGACCGGTTTGGCATAATTCGTGGACTTATGACTACCGTGCATAGTTACACTAATGATCAGCGTATATTGGATACTGCCCATAGCGATTTAAGACGAGCACGTGCTGCTGCCTTAAATATGATCCCTACAACGACGGGCGCTGCCAAAGCAGTTGGCCGTGTCATCCCAGAACTGAACGGTAAAATCGATGGATTTGCGCTTCGCGTGCCAACGCCGAACGTCAGCTTTGTTGATTTTGTGGCTGAACTTAAGACTGCTACAAACGCTGATGCCGTCAACCAGGCGTTGACAGATTCCGCTGAGGGCAATTTGAAAGGCGTATTGGATGTTACACATGCACCAGCCGTAAGTACAGATTTTTTGGGTTCACCCTATTCATCAACGGTTGATGCAGGGCTTACGATGTGTCTCAATGACACAATGGTTAAAGTATGTAGTTGGTACGACAATGAGTATGGATTTTGTCACCGCATGCTAGATATGATGACTCATATTTGTAAAGCATAGTGACATAGTATGAAATCAAAACCCCCGATTCCAATTACTAAACTTGATCTTTTTAATAAACGTGTTTTCATTCGTGTTGACTTCAATGTACCCGTCAAAAAACGAATGCTGAATTATGAAATTTCAGACCCTTCTCGTATTTTAGCTGCGTTGCCAACCATCAAATATGCCTTGGAACAAAATGCTACAGTGATTCTATGCAGCCACTTTGGACGACCGGGGGGCAAAGCGGATCCCGTTTTCTCACTTAAACGCGTTGGGACTTATCTTGCTGAGCAACTGGGTCAAGAAGTTTATTTTTCCGAAAGTTGCATTGGATTAGGTATTGATAAAATCACGAACCTACTGCCTCCTCAATCTGTCATATTGCTAGAAAATGTACGTTTTCATAAAGAAGAGCGTAATGAAGATGTCCATTTCTATCATCAATTGGCCGCTTTTACAGATGTGTATGTCAATGATGCATTTGGAGCCTGCCATCGCTCACATGCATCCATCACTGGGCTTCCGAAACTTATCAAGAAAAAAGGCATGGGGTTCCTCGTCCAACAAGAGCTGAAAGCTTTAAATAAATTAATTCACAATCCCGCAAGACCTTTTTGGGTTGTTTTGGGGGGCGCTAAGGTTAGTGACAAAATCCCTTTAATTGAACAATTAATTAGTCGTGTAGATGGGTTTTGTATCGGGGGGGCGATGGCCTTTCCATTTTTGAAGGCTTTAGGTCATGAGATCGGCAATAGCAAATGTGAAGACGACAAGCTTACTTTTGCCAAACATTTATTGGATGCCACACAAGCTAAAAAAATCCCACTTCTCTTGCCAGTAGACCACTTGATAGCCAAATATAATAGTGAGCAACGGGCTTGGTATGATCACAAATCATTACCAACGGTCAGTATTCCAAATGGGTATTGTGGCATTGATATCGGCCCTGCAACACTGAAGAAGTTTACACATGCATTAGTAGATGCCAATCTCATATTTTGGAATGGCCCAATGGGTGTGTATGAAGACTCCCAAGCAAAACGTCGGACAACTGATCTTGCGAAATTTTTGGCTGAAAGAAATGAGTCACAGGCTGAAGTTGTAGTGGGTGGCGGGGACAGCGCTTCGACCGTGCATAAGCTTAACCTGACAGAACAATTTCATCATGTATCTACAGGTGGCGGTGCTTCACTCACTTACTTAGAAAAAGGCACCTTGCCCGGACTTGAAGCACTCGTTGAACCATCAAAGGGGGGATAATGTCTGTTCAAGAGCCAATTATTGCTGCGAATTGGAAATGCTGTTTGGATTGGTACGAGGTACAGTCTTTTAGAGATTGGCTCTCTGCTACCAAACTCTCAAAAGGACATCTTGCGTGTTTTCCATCTGACTGCTACCTGTCTTATTTAGCATCTCAAACTCAACCATCCGTAACTATCGGTGCTCAAAATATATCAGTCCATGAGAAAGGGGCATTTACGGGTGAAGTTGCAGCGTTTCAGCTCAAAAGCTTAGGGGTTGAACGTGTGCTTATTGGTCACAGTGAACGTCGACATGTATTCCACGAAACATCCGGCCTGTTGTCTCAAAAGCTGTCTCAACTTGTTGCCCACAATTTGGTTGCCTGTTATTGCATCGGAGAAACCCTCGAAGAGCGTGAGGCTGGCGCTACCCTTGAGGTGCTTTCTGCCCAGCTGCGTACATTTTTAGAGGTTTGTGAGACTCATAAAGACACCCCATTCACGAGTCAATCTTGGGTAGCTTATGAACCTGTTTGGGCTATTGGAACGGGTAAAACTGCAGAATTAGAGGATATTTCGATTGCACATACTTTTATTAACGAAACGATTATTTCAGCCTTAGGACATCCCTTACCCCTTCTTTATGGGGGTTCTGTGAAACCTCAGAATACTTGTGGTATCCTAGGCACACCTTTTGTGGATGGTGTTCTTGTGGGTTCTGCAAGCAACAACTCTGAGACATTTGGACAATTAATTGATGAAGCGATGAGGTAAAGATTATGCTGCTCTTTTTTCATGTTGTACTTTGTGTATTGCTAGTTGTGTTGGTCCTTCTCCAAGCTGGGAAATCTGGTGGATTTGGTACGGGATTTGGTGGCGGAGGTTCCCAAAGTTTATTTGGTTCATCTGGCGCAGGCAATTTCTTGACTCGTACAACAACTGTATTGGCTGTGTTGTTTTTTCTAACTAGCCTTAGTCTGACGATTCGAACAACGAAAGAGTCGGGGCGATCGGTGGTCAAAGATGAATCAGTATACGAAGAGACGCTGCCTGATGAGGAAGTAAATTCTGAAGCGCCTGAATCAGAGAAGCCATCAAAATAAGGCACGACTGAGCTGTGTCCTAATTAACGGCAGAAGTCCATTCCTAAAGGTAGAATAAACGAAAAAAATAAGATATCTTTGAGGATGCATAAAAGAAAAGGCCCGGGTGGTGGAATTTGGTAGACACGCAGGAATGAGGGTCCTGTGCTGATAAGGCGTGCTGGTTCGAGTCCAGTTCCGGGCACCAACATTTGACCTCCATGGCTACGGTTGGCTTCGCCGACGAAGCAATCCCCTTCTTGTCGTTCCCGACATGCGCGGCGTGAGCGGGGATTCACTCCTTGTCATCCCTGCCCCAGCTTCCACTGGGATAAACTCGGCAGGAATCCATCTCAAAAAAATTTTGCGATAGACTTCTATAGATTTGGTATAGTTAGGATCAACATGAATAACTTATCTTGCGTTCTCAAAAAATGGGTCATGGCACTGAGCGGGCTGTTCTTATGCTCCTTTTTAGTTGTCCATCTTTCGGGCAATTTATTTCTCCTGAACCCAGACGGCGGCGCCCTGTTTAACCAATATGCAAACTTCATGTCGACCAACCTCTGGATCCGAGTCACGGAGATCATATTAGCCCTTGGGTTTGTGGTGCACATTGTATTGGGCATGCTCTTGGCTCGACAGGCAAACCAGAGCAGACCTGTCGCTTACGCTGTCTCGCCAGGCAATGAAACCAGCTCCTTTGCATCACGCTATATGTGGCTAACAGGGGCATTTGTATTGTTTTTTCTCGTAGTACATTTAAAAACCTTTTTTTACACCATGCGATTTGGAGACGTTCCTCATGTACCCTATGAAGTTGTGAAGGCCGCATTTGAAAGTCCGATCTACGTTATTTTTTATTTGATATCCTTTTTTGTCCTAGGGTGGCATTTACGACATGGTGTCACTTCGTCGTTCCAGTCACTTGGTATCAGACATCCCAAACTAAAGCCCTGGATTCATATCTTTGGAGGGCTGTTTTGGTTTGTAATCCCGTTGGCCTATTCCGTAATCCCATTGTATTTTTTATATTTCCACATGTGGGGGTAATGTGTCGCTAGATGCTCGTATTCCTGAGGGCCCTATTCAACAGAAATGGGATCACTGTAAATTTGAAATGAAGCTGGTTAGTCCAGCTAACCGACGAAAACGATCAGTGATTGTCGTCGGTACGGGTTTGGCGGGCGCATCAGCTGCGGCTTCTCTTGGTGAAATGGGATACAACGTATCAGCGTTTACCTACCATGATTCACCCAGACGCGCACACAGCATTGCTGCCCAAGGAGGTATTAACGCTCCCAAAAATTATGCCAATGATGGTGACAGCATCTATCGACTGTTTTACGACACGATCAAAGGCGGAGACTACCGAGCTCGTGAAGCCAATGTCTACAGACTTGCACAACTGAGTGGCAATATTATTGACCACTGTGTCGCACAAGGGGTTCCCTTTGCACGTGAGTACGGCGGACTTCTGGCCAATCGATCCTTCGGTGGAGTTCAAGTATCCCGCACATTTTATGCTCGGGGACAAACTGGACAGCAGCTCCTACTGGGTGCTTACGGCGCCTTATCGCGTCAAGTCCACACCAATCAGGTACGTATGTTCTCACGTACAGAAATGTTGGACTTAATAGTAGTTGATGGACGCGCTCGAGGCATTGTAGCTCGTGATCTTGTATCGGGCAAGATCAGCTCACACATGGCTGATGCAGTTATTTTGGCTACAGGTGGCTACAGCAATGTCTTTTATTTATCAACCAATGCGATCAATTCAAATGCCACTGCAATTTGGAGAGCACACAAACGTGGGGCCTATTTTGCTAATCCATGTTTTACTCAAATTCATCCCACCTGCATCCCAAGAGCTGGCGAATCTCAATCGAAGCTCACACTGATGAGCGAAAGCTTGCGAAATGATGGCCGCATTTGGGTCCCAAAACAGAAAGGGGACAAACGACGGGCTCGTGATATTCCAGAATCCGATCGAGACTATTACTTAGAGCGAATTTATCCCTCATTTGGAAATCTAGTGCCAAGGGATGTTGCTTCGAGACGCGCCAAAGAGATGTGTGATAACGGATATGGTGTTGCGGGTGGCTACGCTGTTTATCTAGATTTTGCAGATGCTATTCAGCGAGATGGCAAAGATTCCGTTGAACAAAAGTATGGCAATCTTTTTGATATTTATCACGAAATCACGGGTGAAAATCCTTATACGACTGCCATGAAAATTTATCCAGCGCCTCATTATACGATGGGTGGCCTTTGGGTGGACTATCATCTGATGACAACCATTCCTGGACTGTTTGCATTGGGAGAGGCTAATTTTTCAGATCATGGGGCCAACCGGCTAGGCGCCAGTGCATTGATGCAATGTCTCACAGACGGATACTTTGTCTTACCGTACACCATCGGTGATTATCTCGCGAAACCTCTACCTCATGTCTCTGAAGATGCGGGAAAGCCGATCGAACGAGAAGTCACGGACCGGTTGAATATTCTAAGCAACGCCTCTGGATCTCAGACAGCCATGTCTTTGCATCAGAAACTGGGCCACATCATGTGGGATAAGTGTGGGATGTCTCGTAACGAAACAGGCCTGAAAGAAGCGCTGAATGATATTAAAACGCTAAAAGAAACGTTTCAAAAAGATCTTAAACTATCCACACCTGGGCAGACGCTCAATCAGGAACTCGAAAGAGCCAATCGGGTGGCTGATTATATTGAACTCGGTGAGTTGATGGTTCAAGATGCGTTGACTCGTGAAGAGTCTTGTGGGGGGCATTTCAGAGAAGAGCATCAAACTGAAGAGAATGAAGCCAAGCGAAATGACGAAAATCAAAGTTATGTCTCAGCTTGGGCTTATTCCGAAAAGAAAGAGGCCGTCTTGCACAAAGAAGCACTCGCCTTTGATCACGTTAAACCGACTCAGCGGAGCTACAAATAATGAATGTCATTCTCAAAATTTGGCGTCAACCCTCCAAAGATACCCCTGGCGGATTTGAAACATACCCAGTTGCTGACGTTTCGCCTGATATGTCATTTTTAGAGATGCTCGATGTATTAAATGAAACCCTTACTCAATCAGGCAAGGAGCCTATTGCGTTTGAATCTGATTGCCGTGAGGGTATCTGTGGTACCTGTGGTTTATTTATTAATGGCCGAGCTCACGGCCCTGGTTTAGGCATCACAACATGTGAACTCCGCATGAGACGCTTTAAAAGTGGGGAAACCATTGTCGTCGAACCCTGGCGTGCCAAAGCATTTCCAGTGTTAAAAGATTTGATTGTGGATCGATCCAGCTTCGATCGAATTATCCAATCTGGCGGATACGTTTCAGTCAATACGGGAAACGCACTAGATGGCAATACATTGCCCATCGCAAAAACCAAAGCTGATGAAGCATTCGACGCGGCAACCTGTATAGGATGTGGAGCCTGTGTGGCAACATGCAAGAATGCATCAGCCATGCTATTTACAGCGGCGAAAGTATCTCAACTCGCCCTACTCCCTCAAGGTGAAGTCGAAGCTCAAGATAGAGTCATCAATATGGTTAAGACGATGGAGCTTGAAGGGTTCGGTCATTGCTCAAATACAGGCGCCTGTGAAATAGAGTGTCCGAAGCAAATTTCACTCACGCATATCGCAAGATTACATCGTGAATATCTTAAAGCAACCTTCAAATAAGCTGAATTCCCGACACGCGCAGCGTGAGCGAATCCATTCAATTTAAATCGGATCTCTTTTTGAAAGCCATTTTACGCCGACGTAACACAGTGGTGTATCGAGGATTGCAAAACATACTTTAAAAATCCAGTACGGAATCATCAAAGAAACAATAAAGGTAGTAGTGAATTTAGGTGTCAGGTGATAAAAAGCCACGAACATAAACACCGTGCTATCTATTAGTTGACTCACGGCCGTTGAGACATTATTTCGAAGCCAAAGATGGCGTCCCTTGGTCACGCGTTTCCATAGATGAAACATCCACACGTCATGGGTTTGAGAAAGGGTAAAGGCAAGCAAGCTTGCAAAAGTGATTCGGAATCCTGATCCAAAAATCAGTTCGTATGCGCGATTATCGATAGAACGTGAGGCAGCAGGTAAAGCAACTGAGATGGCTGTAACCAGCATCACCATACCTAAAGCCAGCATGCCCATCATTACAAATCGGGTAGCTTCCTTCTGACCTTTGACTTCAGAGACCATGTCTGTGACTAAAAATGTAATCGGAAATACGATAATACTAACGGATACGTGTAGTTCATTAAAAAAAGCGAGAGATATGGGACGAATCGAAAAGAGCTTAAGAAACGTGTTTAATGTCCACAGCACTGGAAAAAACAGCCAGTTCAATCCAGAGGCCATCACCTCAGGTAGAGGAATCGTTGTGATCTTAGCTCCTAGCAAGTTAGCCAGGATGAGGCAAGAAATGAACAAAACCAATAAAAAATCCAGCTTACGTTGTTGTGTCATATCCATAGCAGCATACCTGCTTCTAGAGCTATTTTCCACATTCATATTTTGTCGACTTTCATTGCAGCCTTAAACCCTTCACTCTATGGAGGATTAATCATTTTTTGAATAGAAGGCTTGCAAATACTGAATATTCAAGGAGTTAAGCTCCGAATGTTTTAACCACAACGGATTTCGTCTATGGATTTAATAAATAGCCTTTGTTGTAGTCAGGTTTCATGCTAGCCTACTGGCGTTGTTAAGGAGGTCATTGGTGGCGCGTATTACGCTAACCAAGCATAATAGCTTTTCTCAAAGTCGGAGCAATTCTAAGCTCTACACACACGCATCTAGTTTAGGCACCTCTACAACTCATTTTATAACTACTCATTAGCATTAAACGGGAGGGTTACCTGTGAGTAACAGAAAAAGTCGGGTATTGTCGTTCTTAAAACAAAGTTTAGCCATGTCATTAGCGTATCTAATGATCTGGACAACTGCACTGACTGGGCTCCCAGAAAAAGCCGTAGCAGATGAAACGACGACGACAACTGCAAACGGCGCTCCTAGTAATGGCGCACCCGATTTTGTCCAGTTTGCGCTCAAAAATACACAAAATCAGCTCTCAAGCTTTTATGACATCGTCACCAAATTACCTAATCCAGAAGATGAGCTTGACTTCTTTTGGTTGACCAAATGGCACTGGGTACAACGCAATAAAAAAGGCGAAGTCATCAATTCACGTTCGTTGCATGACTATGTCGGCGGTCCCTATTTTTCAGGACCAAAGCTTGTACATAATACGAAGACAATGCTTAAGAGCTTTGTTCCCTGGGCTGATCATTCGAATGCAAAACCTGATGAGCTCATTGTTGGTGATATACCCAGAACCCACGAATGGACGGGTCCTATACATTTACGCAAAACAGATGAAGGCTATCTTGAGATTGTTGACCCTAACTATCCGAAAAGAGAGCATCCTATTTTAAGTGAGAAAATTTTAGGCTTCGCTGATGATGGGTTAGGCATCTACATCATCCCTGCACGATCTTCAATCGCTACCAAAATTGCCTATATGAAAGCCCATAACTTAAAACAGTTACCCAAAGATGAAGATATTCCCTACGTTGATCGTCTCATGTACTACTCAAAAGCAGACATCGCAGAAGCCATCTCCACAAAATCCCCGCCTCCTGGCGTCCCTTTACCCATCAGTAAAGGTCGAAATATTTTAAAATCTGAAGTTAAGAAAGGATTCACCGTCGGGATTGACGACTCAGCTACGGCTGCTAGGCTAACCATCGGAGACGAGGTTCTAATTGCACCCTTCAGTAGAACTCGGGAGAGTGTCTTTGGTGTAAAACAAATTATTGCCCATTTTATTGCCGTTTCAGCTAACAAAAAAGTCGCACTAGGTGTCATGGGACGTTTGCTCAGCACAGGGTTAGCAAACGTAAAACTCATGCAAGCTCAAATCAAAAAGCTAGAAGCGGCTAACCCACAAAAGCTTGCTGATCCTGAAATTCAAAAATTTATAAAAGCACATAACTGGAAAGAGCTTGAGGGTGTTCTAGGAACCACACTAGGGGACGTCAACCTTACCAGCCGTGGATTTGGGGGACACCAACAAATCACTGGATTTAAAGGTGCTCAGAGTCCATTTGTTTTAGACGGTCATTATAAATATCTTGAAAAAAAACTCGACGATTGGGAAGAGGCGCTTAAGGCATTAGGCGGCAAACCTCTGACAAGACAAGACGCCGCAAAGACGGTCGGTCATATCGAAGTAGATCTGAGCGACGCATACGTGGCTACAATCTTAAACGGTCCTGGTACGACCAAAAATAACTTTGAAAATGCTCGCAATAAAATAATGAAGGAGCTCGACGGCATTGTATTTACGAACTTACAAGGTCGTAAGAACGTACTGAATACAACTCAATTGATCATTGATAAGCTGAAGGCACTTCAAAGAAAAACCAACGAAAATGATGTCAAAATTCTTTGCGAAAAAATGCAGCGTTCGATTAAACTTGGCACCCTTGGATCTGCCATTAAAGACAAACATACATTAGAAATATTTATTCATAAGATCCAAACAGATCAGACAGCAGATCAGACAGCAGTTAGATTAACAGGCATGCAGATGGCAGGTGTACGCATGCTTCAAGGTTTTCAAGCACTGAAACAAGGCTGGAAAACCATCGAGACACCTGTGATGGCCATCTTGGGGCTATGTGTATTTGTGGGCATTATTTACTCTGGATGGAACTATTTCCACACTGAACTCTATCAAAAAAAGCTCCTCGCTGATAATGGACAAGGGATTAAAAATATCGGTATTATTTTTTCACATATGAATGTCTGGCTTGACATAGGTAAAATGCTAGCCATCTTTTTTGGCACCTATGGCTTTTTAGCAGCCGTTGGGCAAAAAGCATATAAACTCAAGGGAGGCGTGAAATTTCTTCTGGTTTCGTTACGTGCAGGAATGTTTGACACGTTTGAGTTCTTTACTGGAATCTGGAAAAAAACAATTTTCAAATTCTACGAAATGCAACAAACCCTCGACCATGCAAAAGAACGATCTAAAATGGTCTTTCATAAATTGAGGGGTAGAACCGTAGAACGTGATAATGCACTCTTGACGCCAAGTGTTGATCGAACAAGTAGACCCATTTCACACTTGATTGAAGGTCTGAATTCGCCCTTCAACCAAAAATTACGTGATGTACAGATAGAAATAGCGAAACTAAAAACAAGCGTCACAGTTTTATCGAGTAAATCTGAGATTAAACAGTATAAGAAAAAACTTAGGAAGCTTCAATCGCAAGAAAGAAAGATACGGGCTTCAGCCAATATTGAACCCCAAATGATTGCACGCTTTGAAGAAAGCAGGTCTATTCTGATTGTCTCTCTACAAGAAAATCACAAGCAACTTGAAGGAGACCTCAAATCAGCTCAGAATAATATAACCCTTAAGAAAAGCAATAACTTGGTTTATAAAGAGACAATTACTTCAATCAAAAATCGCATTGCTTTTATTGAGCAGAAAATAGCAGATCTCGAAATCATGAACCTTAAAATACATGAAGAGTCCGTAGCTGCTACACGCTTGTCTTGGGCCTCATGGCAGGTCATTTGGCAAAAGGTCAAAAAATCAGGCATCGAAGTAGATGACCCCTTTGTAGTCAACCAAGTTCTAACTTCAGTGTTAAGGAACCATGCTGAAAAACAAAATATTGAGCTTTCAAACGTGGATGATCAGGCCACTCGAATTCACAGTTATTTAGCGTCTTATGACGTCTTTCAAAATTTAAAGGCTATTAACCCTAAATATGCGGAAGGATATAACCCTATTCAATCTAATCATGTGGCAACAAGTGTACTTCAAGCAACATCCGGAAGTGAATCTGAAGCCAGCGATCAATACAATAAAAATCTGGTTGAGATTGCGACTGAAGAAGTAAAGCGAAACCCTTTGCTTAAATTCCTCAAGGCAGTTGTGTACCCCAAAAAAGCACATTTCTATCCGGCAGCCGGGTTACTTGCAACTTTTACAATTGTCACAACTACTCTGTATGACGTTGGCCTCGCAGGTGTAGCTGAGTTTGGTAACAGGGCACACCTAGCCTTTGGAACTCAAGGCGCACCTGTTACAGAATTTTTACACCTCGCAGCCGACATTCAAGTGATGGAAGCATTTCAATTATTTGCTGTTTCATTGATCCTGACCGCATTTTTAGAGCAAGCAGCACGAAAAGAAGCTACATACAAAATTTACAAAGACGTGGAACTTTACGAAGACGGCTTCGCACCCGTGACGTACCTCAAAAACGTCGCGTTGTGTTTTATGAAGTCTGCTACCTTCTTCACGAAAGATGGCCAGAACATGTTCTACCATACGCTTGGGTACACTGTAAAAATGGCCCCATTGCGTACGGTCATGTTTACGTTTGTCAATGGACTGATGTGGGCCTGGACTGATACAGCCATTAGTGTTCCACAGTTGCTCATATATCTAACTATACTGAGTTTTGCTTTCTCCTTTATTAACCTATTCTTTATCGCACCTTTTGAGAAAGCTGCGGGTGATATTAAACATCCCCTATTACGATTGGTAACAACGGTCACCTTTCTAACCCTTGCTGCCTTTGCAACAGGGGTGGTTGGGAGTCAGCTCACCATTATGATTTTGAACACAACAACCAACCCGATTTCGTTCCTAAGTATTTCACAAATTATCCATAACTTCCGAACGGTATTTGGAGATACGGCCATAATGCTCTTTACGGCGTATATTATGTGGCCCTTGTTATCTAAAGGGATTGTGGAACCTAAGATTTTAGCTCCCTCAAAAATCCGTTTCAATGAATTCAAAGAACGGCTTGAACAGCTTCAACAAATTCATGAGAACAACCTGAAATTAAATTGTGGTAAAGCCACGTAGCATTCAATAAAAAGATATAAGAAAATAAAGGGGTTAAGCGTGACGCTTAACCCCTTTATTGATTTAATATTAGATTGCCGGACGCTGGATCGAAAATCCAGCCGGAGGGCCTCGACCCCTTCTGTTTTGGTAAAATCACAGAACTTAATCCATTTTTGGGATTTTTGGGTAACGCTGGCAACTGATGAATGGAAATCTTGGGCCGCCCTCGAAGATTCAGCATAGAATTCAACAGCAACACCTGTCCCTCCGATTCAACCACACGAACTCGCAAGGTTTTTTCTGAAGCGGCTTTTTGTATATATAAGGGCACAATCAACCCAGCAATCAATCCTAAAGCGGCGATTACTAGCACGAACTCTATGAGAGAGAAGCCCCTACTACATGTATGTCGATTTTGCATTCTTCTTATTTTATTCCAGAACTTATATAATAGATATACGCAATGAATGCTTCTCATCTTTTCACACCCTTATAGGATGCAAGGCTTTGATTCAAATCGTTAAAAACGTACTACACCTACTGAAACCCATATGGGGATACCTAAAACCCTACCAAATCTATATCTACTTCGCGATGATTTTAGGTTGCGCTTTTTCTGTCGTCAACATCTGCCTAGTCAAGCTTCTAGCATATGTTGAAGATAACGTCTTACTCGGTAAAGATGTTGAAAAACTCAAATGGGCTGCCATTGGTATTGCGTTAGTTTTTTTCGTAAATCTGATCTTGAGATATTCACATACGATGATTCTGAGAATCATCGCAGAACGTGCTTCCTTAAACCTTAGAAATGAAATGTTTCAGAAACTACTTCATATGGATTTGAAATACATTCATGGTCAGTCCGGCGGTGACATGATGTCACGATTTCTAAATGACGTTCAAGTCTTTCGTGTGGGTCTTGAGGTCTTCTCGGACTGGATTAAAAAAGGACTTTCTGCCCTAGCTCTTATCGGCTATGCCTTCTACATCAATATGCAACTCAGCCTCATTATCGTCATGATTGCACCCCTCATCATCTACGTATTCTACCGACTAGGCCAATCCGCCCGAAAATACACCCACAAAAGTCAGGCCCTTCTATCAGATATGACCCAACAATATCGTGAAGCCATGACTGGAATGAGAGAAATTCGGGTTTATCAAAAAGAAAAAGACATCATGGGACATTTTGAAACCCAAAATAAACAATACCTCAAGAACTGGATTCGAGTCGTTCGGATGGAACTACTTGCCTCTCCACTGACTGAAGCCGTCGGATCTCTGGCCTTAGGCACCATGTTATGGTTTGGTGGCAATGCTGTGATTAACGGCACTATGAGTGCAGGAATTTTTGTCAGCTATGTGACAGCTATTTGGATGACTTTACAACCCATACGGGAATTAAGCAGAACCAGTGTTAAACTTTCAGAGGCCACAAGCGCAGCCGAACGGATTGAGGCTTTTATCAATATCAAATCAGTGATTGAAAATAAACAGGACGTGCTCCCCATCACGTTTCCTTCTGAACCGAAGTTGCTAAGTTTTGATCAAGTTTCTTTTAGTTATACTGAAAACCATATGATCATTAAGAACTTTAGCCAATCCTTTAAAATGGGAAAAACGTATGCATTTGTGGGTGCAAGTGGATCGGGCAAAACAACGTTATACAACTTAATACTACGATTATATGATCCAGAATCGGGTGCATTGAAAATAGATGGCATCGATATCCGATCCTTTGACCCTTGGGAGTACCGATCTTTATTCTCAGTTGTCTCACAAGACATTTTTCTGTTTCACGACACAATCTTTGAAAATATTCGTTTCAGCAAACCGAATGCCACCAAATCTGAAGTTATAGAAGTTGCAAAACAAGCGATGGCGCATAAATTTATATCAATTTTTCCAAAGAAATACGACACAATCGTTGGAGACCGAGGCGTACGTCTATCCGGTGGGCAACGCCAACGCATTTCGATTGCACGTGCTTTACTTAAAAATAGTCCTATCCTCATGCTTGATGAAGCCACCAGTCATCTTGATTCAGAAACTGAAACCATGCTCGGCAACACACTCAAAAACCTAAAGCAACAACGGAAAACATGTTTTGTAATTGCGCATCGACTTTCTACAATCAAATCCGCTGACCATATTTTATTTATGGAGAATGGAAAGGTGATCTTTCAAGGCACACATGAACAACTCATCCACTCAAGTCAGTCTTATCAAAACCTCTATGAAGCCCAGTTTAGAACCTTATGATCTATGTATTTGGTGACAGTCATCTCTGGCATGAATTCGAAGCTCGCCAACTGCTCAAGCTCCTGCAGCAATTTTCATCTGATCCAAAAACTGATCGCATTATCTTAATGGGTGATATGTTGGATGTCTGTGTTAGCGGTCAAAAAGGTTGGCTCACCCAGTTTCAAGCGTTTTTTAATATACTGAAACATACCAAAGTCCCCCTAACCTACATCCTTGGCAACAGAGATTTTGGTGCACCTTCATTGATCAAACAATTAGATAATCCGTTAATCGAGTGCCATATGAGTCATACACTTAAAATAGGATCAAAAGAAATTTATCTCACTCATGGCGACATCATCCTAACAAGTACCCGAAAATACAAATGGTTTAGAGCATTCTTAAGAAATTCCTTCATGGATAGCTTAATACACTGTTTTCCGTACTCAATTGTTCGATTAATTGCGAGATACCTTAGTTTACATTCCTATAAGGCACACCGGATGAATCCGAAGCTTAGGGCATATGCACTCAATGCTTTTTCAAAATTCGTTCAAAAAAAATGGACAGAAGGTTTTGATGGGGTCATTCTCGGCCATACCCATACACCGGCCTATGATGAATCCCCAAGTGATCAATTTTATTTAAACTGTGGATTTTGGCCGAATGATAAATTGTACTACGCCATTCAACCTGAACCTTGGCACATTGAAGCATGCTATGTCTCTTCTACTTAAAGGCCTACCATAGATCCGCTTATATACAAGAGTTGAGAATGAATGCAAGGCTTGAGATACTAAAGGTATAGGATAAAAAGCTTTAGCAAGGAAGCATGGAGGATCAATGGCCTATTCCCCCTTATATGAAACCATAACAGATTGCATCAACAAAGAGCAACACGAAAAGCTTCACTGGCGTGGCACTTTAAAAGACTATCTCGAAATTATAGAAGAAAACCCGATGGTTTCTCGCAGTGCATGGCAGCGGCTATATGACATGATTTTGTCATACGGCACTAGTGAATACGTCGAGTATAAGAAAAAAATAACTCACTATAAATTTTTTGATGACCCAATTCATAATGGAGGCGATGCTGTCTTTGGACTCGACATCCCATTGATGAAACTTGTCAAAGTTATTGAATCTGCTGCTCAACGATTGGGTGCTGAAAAAAGAGTTATCTTGCTGCACGGCCCTGTCGGAAGTTCAAAAAGTACGATTGTAAGATTGCTCAAAAAAGGACTCGAAACGTATTCCCTTACAGATGAAGGGGCGTTATATACCTTTGAGTGGTTTTGGCCAAATAATGAAGTGTTAATCCCCAACCTTTTTGGTACTGAAAAATTTATGGCGTGCTCGATGCACGAAGATCCTCTGAAACTCATTCCAAAGGAAGCAAGGGGAAAACTCTTGGAACACATTAATGCCAAACTACCTTCCAGTGATCAAATCATTGTGAGTGGCGATTTGGACCCTGCTTGCCGATTTATATATCAAAAACTCGCAGAATATTATCGTGGAGATTGGGAAAAGGTGATTGAGCATATTCGCGTCAAACGGGTAGTTCTCAGTGAAAAAGATCGAGTAGGCATCGGCACCTTTCAACCGAAAGACGAAAAAAATCAAGATTCAACCGAGCTAACAGGTGACATAAATTACCGTAAGATTGCCATTTTTGGTAGTGATTCAGACCCGAGAGCCTTCAACTTTGATGGCGAATTCAATATCGCCAATCGAGGCCTCATTGAATTTGTAGAGATTTTGAAGCTCGATGTTGCTTTTCTCTACGATCTATTAGGTGCCACGCAAGAACATACCATCAAACCTAAAAAGTTTCCTCAAACTGACATTGATGAAGTCATCATAGGTCATACCAATGAACCTGAATTCAAAAAACTTCAAAATAATGAATTCATGGAAGCATTGAAAGACCGAACAATCAAAATTGACATCCCCTACATCACAAAATTACATCAAGAGGTCAAAATCTACGAAAAGATATTCAAGAACAACAGCATGAATATACATATTGCACCCCATACCCTAGAGATGGCCAGTATGTGGGCCATCCTAACACGGCTTGAGCTTCCCAAAAAAGCTACCCTCACCCTACTCCAAAAACTAAAACTATATAACGGTAAAACCTTACCTGGATTTACAGAAGATAGTGTAAAGGAACTCCGTAAAGAAGCTGTGAGAGAAGGTATGGAGGGGATTTCTCCAAGATATATTCAAGACAAAATTTCCAATGCGATTGTATCAGAGCGACACGAAGGGTATATCAATGCCTTTATGGTGATCAATCAACTCGAATCCGGCTTAAAAAATCATACATTAATTTCAAGTCCCGAGAAGAGAAACGCATACCGTGAACTCTTATCCATTGTAAAAGAAGAATATACAGAGCGAGTGAAATACGATGTACAAAGGTCCATCGCTGCGGATAAAGAAGCCATATCAAGTCTGTGTGCAAATTATATCGACCATGTGAAGGCATATACTCAGAATGAACGTGTGAAGAACAAATTCACCAACGATTATGAGGCGCCAGATGAACGTCTAATGCGAAGTATTGAAGAAAAAATAGACATTCCAGACAGCCGAAAGGATGATTTTAGAAGAGAAATCATGAACTACATTGGCGCACTCGCGATCGAAGGAAAAAAGTTCGACTACAACCAAAACGAACGCCTACAACGAGCTCTTGAATTAAAATTCTTTGAAGATCAAAAGGATTCCATCAAATTAACTTCGCTTGTATCCAATGTGGTCGACCAGAAAACACAAGAAAAAATAGATATCGTTAAGCAACGACTCATCCGAGACTATGGCTATAATGATTTATCAGCCACCTTTGCTCTAAACTTCGTAGCCTCCGTGTTTGCCAGAGGAGATACGAAATAATAACTTATGAGCAACCCGTCAAAGTATGTTCTAGACTCTATTAAGCAAGATCAAGGCCGATTTCAACGGATTATCAAAGGCAAAATCAAAAACCAACTCAATCACATCATCAGCGAACAACAACTGATCGGTCGTGTGGGATCCAAAATGGTTTCCATACCGCTTCCAAAAATTGAAATTCCTAAATTCATATTTGGCTCCCCCTCTTCAGGTGTGGGTCAAGGATCCGGTCAAGTGGGACAAGGAGTCGGCAATACCAAGCAACAGGCATCCGGTGCCGGACAGGCTGGAAATCTTCCGGGCAAACACCTCATGGAAGTCGATGTTGACATTGATGAGCTCACAGAAATCTTAGCCGATCAACTTGAATTACCGAGGCTTAAGCCCAAAGCCTCCGGCATAGCAGATAGTCAGTCAAAAAAATACAGTTCCATAGCGCCAACCGGCCCCAATTCACTCCGACACTTCAAACGCACTTTCAAACGAGCCCTCAAACGAGAAATTAGTATGGGAACATACAATCCCGATGACCCTTTAATTATTCCAATCAAACGAGATTTCCGATATCGACACCCCAAAGTCACCTCTCGGCCCAATACGAATGCGGTTGTCATCTATATGATGGACATTTCAGGGAGTATGGGTGGGGAACAAAAAAATATTGTACGCACAGAAGTATTCTGGCTCGATCTCTGGATCGAAAAACATTATCAGCATGTTAAGAAACGATATATTGTGCATGATTCATCTGCAAAAGAAGCCACAAAGGATGAATTTTTTCATCTCAAAGAAAGTGGGGGTACTTTGATCTCTTCTGCCTACAAACTGTGTCTTGAGATGATGACCACGGATTATCCTGAAGACGAGTGGAATGTGTATTGTTTTCATTTCAGTGATGGTGACAACTGGTCACAAGAAGATACAGATTTTTGTATAGATCTTATGCGAAAATCTTTGCTCCCTCGCGTTAATTTATTTGGGTATGGACAAGTTGAATCTCGCTATGGGAGCGGCCAATTTTATCGTGAACTACAAAAATATAGTTTGCCGGAAGTTGTATGTTCGAAGATAGAAGACAGAAATGCAATTGTCAGTTCAATTAAATCTTTTTTTGAGAAACCATGAATACTGAAATCATACAAAAACTCAATTATTTCCAGGAAAAAACATTAGGCCTTGCGCGATCCTATGGGCTGGATCCCTATGATGTTATTTTTGAATTAGTCGATTATGATCAAATGTGCATCCTTGCTTCTAGAGGGGGGTTTCCGGTTCGATATCCGCATTGGCGATTTGGTATGGAATATGAACATCTCTCAAAAAACTATGAGTATGGGTTATCGAAAATTTATGAACTTGTGATCAATACGGATCCATCGATTGCATATCTACTGAACGCTAATCCATTTTTGGATCAAAAACTTGTTATCGCACACGTATATGCACACGCTGATTTTTTCAAACATAATATGTGGTTTGCCCATACGAATCGGAACATGCTCGATGAAATGGCCAACCATGCAACTCGAATCCGAAGATATGTAGATACCTATGGAGTGGATCAGGTTGAAGCGTTTATTGACGCATGTTTAAGCCTTGAGAACCTTATCGATCCCCAAAACCCCTTTCAACCTGTTGAGTCGGGCATTTCCGAAGATGAAAAGAAAACAAATTTTCCTGAACGAGATACACTCTCTTTTTTGATTCATAACGCCCCGCTAGATACTTGGCAGCAGGATGTGTTGGGAATTGTGCGGAAAGAAGCCTATTATTTTTTACCTCAAGCACAAACAAAAATTGCAAATGAAGGCTGGGCCTCGTATTGGCATAGCAAGCTGATGACTGAGCACCTGCTTGAGACATCCGAGGTCATTGATTATGCTGATCACCATGCCGGGGCTATGAGTATGTCACCTACCGGGCCGCTGAATCCTTACAAAATTGGTATTGAGTTGTATCGAGATATTCTAGACCGATGGAATCGGGGTGCCTATGGCAGTGAGTATGAGTCTTGTCGAAGTTTTGAGGAAAAAAGGGCTTGGAATACGCATGCAGGTGAAGGTCAGAATAAATTATTTGAGGTGAGAAAAACCTGCAATGACATCAGCTTTATAAGCAATTATCTAAATGAAGCGTTTTGTGAAAAACATCAGTTTTTTGTGTTTGCTCAAAACACTAAGAACCAACGATATGAGATTATTTCAAGAGCGTTTGACGATATTAAGAGGAAGCTGCTCACTGCTCTGACGAACTTCGGACAACCGATTATTGAGGTTGAAGATGCTAATTATGGAAATCGGGGTGAATTGATGCTTCGTCATCGATTCGAGGAAGCAGAGTTAAACCTTCAAAAGGCTGAAGCAACGATGCGCAATTTGTACTCAATTTGGGGTCGATCCATTCACCTGTGGACTATGATCGATGGCAAAGAGACGCTCTGCGGCTTTGAGGGTGAGAAATTGGCCATAAAAAAGTAGCCCCCCTGAGATAGCTTTACCCGCACGCACCCTGTATATTATGGACCTATGGCTGAATTGACCTATCAAGTGTGGCACCACCTCCACAACAGTTTTATTGTGATGACTGTTCCCATTCTATCTGCGCAAACCATTCAGAAGCTGTGTCATGAAGCACAGGTAGATGGATTATTAACTTATCAAGTTCCTAAAAATAAATCAGAGTTGTTTGAAGTTAAACAATTTTTCAATGATGACGCCAGCACTGCCCCGTATTGTGGGAATGCGCATCTGTGTGTTGCGACATTAGCTCATGAACTTGGGTACTCGAGCGTGAAGTTTGGGCACGCTGAAGTTCGGAGCCAGTCTATAAGCAAACAACAGTTGCGCTTTAGCATATCGCCTTTTAGCCCTTTAGAGGCACGTGTGAGTTCCTTTGAAGTGCCGTTATCCGAGTATCCAGAATGGGAAAGTCTTCCAAAGGTGGGCTTTGCATTGGCATTTGGCGGACCTCATTTGGTTTTTTTTGTACCTGAATCTCTCAGGAGAGCTTTGCTCAGCTACGAAATTGTCTCTCAAGACACACTCGTACGCGTTCAATTTGATCCGACTAAGTTTAAACACGGGGTTAATTTAACTTTTGCCTTTTTGGATCAAAAGGGGCAACCATCAGGCAGTATCACATTTGAACGCGGATGTGCACGATATACGCTTGCAAGTACCTCGAGTATGATTTCAGCACTCACGGTAATGATACAGCAGGGGAAAGTGGCGATGGGCAATCCAATCGACTGGGCATTCACCCAAGATACAGTATCGGTAACACCGAATGAGGGTCAATTTGAGCTGACCTCATACGCTACATTTGTGACAGAAAAAACGCAAGAGCGTGTCCTCAAAAGGGATTTTACTGCGGAATAAATCTTTTGGCCTACAACTTCGTCGATTTTCATGAAGAAATCCTCGATGTAGCGCACCTACACCTGCGGTTTTTTCACTCAATCTCCTCGTTTCGGCTCAAAATTTCAATTTCCTCGTAACAAATCCCTTTTGAAGACACACCCTAATTATTTAAAAAAGAATCGTGACCTACCCTTAGAGGTTTGATATATTCTCTCCGAGGCGTTAGCTCAGCTGGTAGAGCAATTCCCTTTTAAGGAATGGGTCGCAGGTTCGAGCCCTGTACGCCTCACCAGTACTCAATAATCCTGTATTCCAATTTAATTATTTAAATGAACATAAACTATGCGGGCTCGAAGCGAATGAGTGGCGCGAGGTGACGATGCGCAACCTGAGCTGGATGCGAAGGTTAACGAATGAGGGGAGCCTACGCAGAATGAGGCAGGAGCCGAATTCGTAGTAGGAGAGTCCCTGTACGCCTCACCAGCCTTCGCCTTCCATAGCTTTTGGCAGCGGCGCCCTCCGAAACTCTAGTGTAGGACGGGCTGGCTTTGCCGACTACTATCTTCATATTAGCCCCTTTACTCAATGAATAAGGACTTATACACTGAAATGGGTACTACATTTTTAGGGGGGAAACGTTTGAAAGTTCTGCTTACACTTACCATTTTTTTAGTGTCTCTCAATGGATTTGCAATTGGCGTAGCGGTTTCGAATTTGGACCTCGATCACTATGAAATTACAATGCTCACTTCTACAAGAGAAAACTATCGATACCAATCCGCTACGTTGACAATAAGCAAAAAAGCAAAAGGCGTTTTCAAATGCCCTTTGGCCTCTTTCTCCGATGCAGTAGAAATGCTTGAGTACCTAAAAAAACTTTCAAAAAACAAAAAGGCAATGATGGTTTCAAATAACTTTGTGGGATCGTGCACGATCAAAGTCCCCTGACTTCCATCACCTAGTGTAGTAGAATATATCTGATGCAATTCGGCTGATACGGCCGAAATGAGGGGGGAGAAGATTGTTTCACGTACAACTACGGTTTGTTCTAATCATACTGGGTGTTTTTGTATGTTCTTCATATCTAGCTTACGGAGAGTCGATTGACTCAGTCTCTAGCACAGAAACCCCATCCGCTATATCGACTAACCCTGACCCAATTACCACCTCTGGTAAATCAACAAGCATAGACCCTAAACCTACTACAGATACTACCCCCGATGAATCCATCAATAATAAACCAAACTTAAATGCGCAACCACCCCCTGTTGAAAATGAGGAATATGAATTTAGCATAGAAAAATTCGCCCAAGCGATAGCCTATTCAATTGGGGGATATATTGATTTTGGATTTCGAATTAGCGAGCACGAAAGTGATCTAGGCAACCCTACATTTTTTTTGGGTGAGAGTATTCTGATTCTGGATGTTCCTATTATCTTAGATCGATTGTACATATATTCATTGCTTCCTTTGGAATTTCAAAAAGGTACCAACGATGGGTTTGTTTTTTCTTCATTCGTAGATTTTTTTGGCGGAAAAGGCCGTTTCTTTAATTCTAAGGCGTTAGTTGAGCTTATTTTTCACAAAGATAGTGAGTCATTCATTTCCTATCTTTCGACCTATTTTGGGATTATTTGGGTCCCATTTGCCTTAGAGTCCGAGAATGCCGCATCACACCTTAATAAGTTGATTACAAGACCACGATCGTTTATTTCTGGTGATACAACGTTGCTCACTGAAGGTACAAATATTTTCCCCGGCACTTTTGTGGATTTAGGCATGGTTTTGAGTGTCAAATTCAAAGACATAGGTCATTTAGAACTTTATATTATTAATGGTGACGTGAATACCTTCGGACAATTAGACAATAAAGTGAGTGTTATAGATGCAGTCCCTCAGATTAAACAAGATTTACTTGCTGCAGGTATACCTGAAGAATTTTTTGAAGCAGGTGGATTAGGCTCACTCACATCTAAAGGGAATTCTCAAAAGTCGGGTGGATTGCGTGTCCAATTGAATGAGATCATAAAAGGGCTCAATCTCGGAGGATCATTTATATATGGCCATTGGGCTGAGAGTTTACATGCATATCGATATGCGTTTCACATAGACGTCTCTTTTAAAGAATTATTTGATATTTCGAGAAACTTTGTCCTACGAGCTGAGTTTGTCAAAGGAGAAGATGAAGGTGTGCCATTTTTCTTTCAACTTCCGCCTTTTCCTATTAATGATCAAAACGTTTGGGGCTGGTATGTTCTCGGTAGTGCAGAGTTGATCAAAAAAATAGAATTTGTGGCTAGAGTGGGTCAGTCGGATGCCGACACAAAATTTCCAAAAGAAAAACAATTTAAAATATTAGAAATATCAGCCGGATTATTGATTCATATAATGACAAATGCTCTTTTAAAACTTGAATACCAGTGGATACTTGAAGATGGAGTAATGGATAAAATCAAAAATAACTTATTTGCAGTGAACTTTGTTACTTTTTGGTAAGTATAATGGTTTTTTTCTTATGCACAGTGCCAAGTATATTATTATAGTTTTACTCTTTTTTTACTCAAATGGCTGCTATGCACATTTAGCTTCATGGTCTTGGGAAGAAACGAAAGAAAAGCTTGAAGTTCTTTTTCCTGAGGGAACCCGATTCTTACAAAAAAAAATACCGTACTCAGCATTCCAGGTGACTGAAATAGCTAGCAAATTGAACTTTACTTTGCACCCAGAAGATAAAGTTCCTGTTTTCTTTACAGCAATTGGCCCACATTCTGTACCCTTAGGCGTTGCGATATTCGTTGACCCAAGAACAGAATCTGAACATTATAAAATATCAAAAGGTAAAGTAGAAATTGGCGTTGCAATTAACTTAAAAGGTAAAGTAAAAAGCCTTCAAATATTCAATTGGACAGGCGTACCTGAAATTGCACAACCAATTTTTTTAAAACAATTTTACAGTAAAAGTCCAAACGATACGTTTAAAGTAGGTGACACTGAAAAAAGCATTAAACCTATACAAGGCGAAGAAATGACCTGTCAGCTTATTTCTAGTGGTATTTATGAAGGACTCATTTTTTTGTTCGAAGCATTTGGTAAAAAACGAAAAAAATGAGTCTAGCTATTAGTCGCAAGTTAATCAAAAAATCCTGGCGTTTAAAGGTTGTGCTGGTTTGTTGGTTTTTGGCAATTTCGATCATACCCTTGTTTGCTTCAGTTAGTATTGTAGTTTATTTTATGAACAAAAATGTATATCGAGAATTTCATGAAAAACTTGAAGATTCTTCTAGAGGGGTATTATATGAATTCAATGAGATCAAGACTTCATTAGTTGAAGTAACAAAACGTCAACATAAGGAGTGGTTTTTAGTAAAAGCCTTAAGGAGTAGAAATTTATTTGAGCTTCAAAAACAAATGCAAAATTTCAAAGCCTTTTCTCCTGAATACGAATTAAGTGTATACGATCTCAAACACGAATTAGTTGGGTCGAGTTTAGTAAAACTTGGATCTGATACTTCAAAAGCTACCGAACCAAGTCAAAAAAATGAACCAGAGAGTCAGACAACAGGAGCATTTCAAATTGACCTATCTGATTGGGAGGATGTCAGTGAAAAGAGTGATGAGAAAGAAATAGCGATAGATATTAGTGGATTTGAAGAGATTGATCCTGATAAATTTAAGTCCCAAAAAAAAACGCTAGAGCTGCCAGCTGAACACACTTCAGAAAGCAGTGTACCCACAAACGTTGTAGATGAATTAGAATCCCAAGATCATACGATTAAGATATCTTCGATACCAAATAAAGGATTCAAAATCAGTGTCTATATGCCAATTATTGATACTGTCTATAACAAAACATGGGGGATTCTGAAGGCATCTAGATATGTTGATAAACAATTTATATTAAATCTCAATAAGAAATTGAGTGTGAACGTAAGCTTATTTGATTCTCAAGGTGTTGCATTAAGCTCTACTTTTAAAAGCAGCACTAATATCGAGCCAACTACGCTCAAAGAAATTGATAAATTAGATAAAACTATCAAAATCACAAATCATAAAATCAACAAAGAAAGATTCAGTGTTTTGTTTCAACCGGTTATAGATAATCATAAAAAGAATTTATCTGGGATAATCGCTGTCTCCTCATCTGAGCAATTTTTTAGAGAAGCACTTTCTAAAATCCAATACACAATGTCAACAATGGGGCTAATAGCAGTTATATTGGTTGTATTAACCAGTCTGATGATCTCAAATAGAATATCTAATCCATTATCAAAGTTATCAAAATTAACTAAAAAAATATCTTCTGGAAAAGAAGTCGACAGTCGTCAGCTACACTACGAGAGTTTTTTAGAGGTAAATGACCTTTCAGACGCTTTTTTTAAAATGTCAGGTGATTTAAAAATTTCAAGAGATTCATTGGTATCAGAAAAAGACTATGTATCGAATATTATTAAATCAATGATTGACTCGCTTCTTGTCGTTTCACCTGATGGTGTTATTCAAAGAACCAATGAAGCAGCAACGAAATTACTTGGATATTCTAATGATGAGATTGTAGGGAAAAACGTAAATCAAATCTTTAGCCAAAAGAGCGAAAATGCTGAAGAAGAGTTACAGAATCTTTTAAACTCTGAGATTGTAAAAGATTACGATATTCAATATAAATCAAAATCGGGTGATCTTTTACCTATGAGTTTATCAGCTTCTTCTATAAAAGGTGCCAAGACAAAAACATCAGGTACTGTGTGTGTAGCCAAAGACATGCGTGAGTATATAAGACTTGCCAAAAAAGCAGAGCAAGCTATTGAAGAGGCAGCCAAAGCCGAAAATGCCCGTTTAGACGCTGAGTTAAAAACAGCAAAAATTGTACAAGAAACTCTATTGCCACAGAAACTGCCCGATATTGATGCAATCAAGATGTCAGGATTTTATCAACCAGCATCTGAATGTGGTGGAGACTGGTGGGGATATCATATTTTGGGAGATGAATTAGTAGTCATGATTGCGGATGTTACTGGCCATGGCGCTGGTGCAGCACTCATTACTGCAGCAGTTCAAAGCACCGTCTTAACTTTAATGAAAATGTATGAACAGGAACCGAGTTCTTTTGATGCAGCTCAATTTTTAGAGAAATTGAACGAATCATTATTTGGCACAACTCGAGGGGGCAGCTTTTTAACTTTTTTCTGTGCGACGATTAACGTTAAAACTGGCGTTTTGAAATTTAGCAATGCGGGCCACAATTTTCCTTGGATCTACCGAACCTCAAAACAAGAAGGTGATACAGCAAGTAAAGACAATATTGAAACTTTAATGTTACGAGGGCAGCATTTGGGAAAATATGACCAGGTCTCATTTGAAGTAAAACAAACAAAACTATATAAAAATGACAAATTCCTGTTGTTTACGGATGGGTTACCTGAACAAGTCAACCCTGATGACAAAGAATATGGCAATATGAAATTCCTAAGAAGTTTTCTAAAGCATGTTAATTTAGATGTCGTTCAATTGAACACAAATTTGGTTTCAGATTTAACAGAGTTCAAAAAAGACGCAGAGATTCTAGATGATTGGACCCTAGTATCGGTTGAGTTCAAAGGATAAAAGACATTCATTCGCTAATGCTGAATACTCAATTATGAAAGGGGTGAGAATGAGTATGGCTGCCCTCAATGAAATCACACTAGCGAGTATGTGTTAAAGATATGACTGTCTGCCAAGGAAACAAAGGACCTGTTTCATAATAATCTGCTTTCAATTCTTGTTTACAATAATCGATAAAAGTATTCACATCTTGATATCCAAGGTAATCCACATAGAAATGCTTGCCATAACTCGGTAAAGTTGACGTGAACCATTCTGGGAAAATACTTATATTCGCAAGCACATCCATAAATCCATTTAATAGACGATAAACACGTCTATTTTCAATAGGCCGACCATGGGATTCAAAGCCGTGCTCAATAATAAGCGAAATACCATCAGGGCTCAAACAGTTGAGAACATCGATATAATTGCGCCATCGTTGACTAACAGGCACATGATGTAACGCCCATCTAGAAAGAATCAAATCATATGATGTCAAACCATTTGAAAGCTCATTCAACTCAAGATAATTTATAGACCCATTTGTCATCGCATATGGATCATAGCCATAAATTCTTGCATCTTTAATTAACCCTTGTTGGGTCAAAAAATTTTTAAGAGCTATCTCATAAGACCCATCCCCGAGACCAAATCCAAATATTTTTATCTCATCCCGAAATGGATGTTGAGCCAAAAGAGTTTTTACGACAAAATCTGAACTGTCAATTATATTGACACTCAAAACTTGTTTGGTTACATCAGCATCCAATTGTTCGTTATGATTCGAATCAAATATAAATTGGATGAAATCATGACAAATAGAATTTAAATTAGTTTCCCCTGACAAATACGCATTAAGTTGTTCTGCGTGTTCATCTGAAAACCGGGCGATCTTTTCAGCAACAGCATTTTGAAAAGCATCTCCATAAAGTGGCATTTTCAGATCTTGCATGATCTGTTTCAAAACAAATGCGTTTTGTAAAAAATAGAGCGGGTGACTAGATATATGAGGTTGAATTAGCTTATTGTATTGATCAACAAAATCCATGGCCCACAGCATACCACTGTGTATTCAAAAAATAGCACACCTTTTGGCCACTAATGTGGCTTAGATGAGACTATCTAATCCAATTCCAAAGCATTCTATTTAAGAGATACCCGCTATGAGTTTCACAAAGTCTGCTTCTGTGATCAATCCAACGAGTTTTTTTGCTTGCACGACTGGAATACATCCAAACTTCTTCTCTGAAATGATTTTTGCAACATATCTCAATGGCGTCTGAGGCTCAACCGTCTCTAATAACTCGGACATCACATTGACGACTGGAATACGTGCATTGATTTTGTGACGCTCATTATCTGTAACATTGGCAAACGTGGAAACGGACGCCTTTAATAAATCTCGATGTGTCACCATGCCTACAAGGTTGTTCTCATTATCAATAACGGGCACATGTCGAATTCGGCGCCAACTCATGAAACTATCTGCGATATCCAAATAGTCGTCATCAAATACACAAAATAAATCTGTAGTCATTATATCTTTGGCCTTTAATGTCCCTTCCATGAGATCCAGAATTGTCTTGTTCTTATCTAGTCGACTAAAGTCCATATCTGTGACTCCTCAATTCGGTCAAACGTCTCGATGGCCATAACGGCTTTTCATGTTTTTTCTGATTTTTTTCATAGCATCTTCTGCCCCTTCTTTGAACCATTTGTGTTCAGGGCGTGACAAAATCTGGTCGATCACACGATTTACACGTGATGATTTTAAATCCAGTCCCTCCTTAGATGCATGTTTTGCAATCTCTCTGGCTTGAGGAATCAACTCCATGTAAAAACGATCAGCAACTTCAAACATCCCGTGCCAATGAGTGTAATCCGGTGCCATCATCGAAGCACCATGACGCGCACGACGACCTTCGTGATGCCACAGGTAGAACCACGTCCACTCAATTTCTTCATCGAATTGTGTTTTTGTGATTAATCCTTCTTTTCGAAGTGACGCGATTATTTTCTTACCCGATTTTGCAAATTTCTCGTTATATAAAATAACCAAATCATCATATTGCTTATAAAAACCGTTTACATAACTTGGCGTATGACAGTGTGTACATACAGCCTTCATTCGATTCCGTTTTGCCAATGCAGTATCATGTATTTTTTCAGCACGTTTACCTGGGTCGGTTTCGACTACGATTTTATGATCCTTATCCGTATCCATGACTAAACTTACTGGCGGACGGTTTGTCCAAGAAATACGCTCACCAACATCGTGTGTGATTTTCCCATCATTTTTACTGTGTCCCGACATATGGCACGTCGCACACGTGGGTGCTGCAGAATAATCTTTACCCAGAACCCATTTCTCTGAATCTAAATTCATCTTATGTTTCAAGTCCCGATAGGCAACCCCATGCTTTGATTCTTCATAAATTTCTTTTTGAGGATGATCTGGCCCTAAATGACATTTGCCACAGTTCTCAGGTTGTCTGGCTCGTCTGGGTGAAAAATCATGTCGACTGTGACACGCTGAACAGGATCCTTTCGAACCGTCAAGATTGAGTCGACCAATCCCCGTATTTGGCCAAGTTCCTTCATGAAAGATAGGTTTGCCTTCTGAATCCCGCAGGATACGCGAAACTGCTTTTTGAACTGTTGGGTGACCCTCTTTATCGGGTTTTAAATCATCAACGGTGATCATCCCCCCATCTTCAGCTTTAAACCCAATTTTACTACCATGACATTGCAGGCACCCAGAAAAAGCACTGGCCATCCCATTTACTTGACTCACAGCTTTACCAGGCGTTGGTGAGTGCGGGTTGAACACTTCTCGAGAACCTTCAACGGTTTCAGCTAAAAAATTATCAAGAGATGCCAGAATATTTCCAGCCTTTGAGTGGTGACTTTGCTCAAATTCATGTGCAACATTTTGATGGCATTGTGCACAGTCCCGGGGGGTCACGATCGTAGCAATAA
The DNA here is from genome assembly GCA_029262815.1 of Deltaproteobacteria bacterium. Classification (GTDB taxonomy): domain Bacteria; phylum Bdellovibrionota; class JAJCYS01; order JAJCYS01; family JAJCYS01; genus JAJCYS01. Next base: position 53,125 of record JAJCYS010000044.1, read on the forward strand.
ATTGACCATAGTGGGTAAATCCATCGACATCCCCTTTTTGTGCCTGGTGACACTCAACACATCCAATCCCTTTTTCAGCGTGGGTACTTCCCTCCCAATGTTGAATAATACCCGGCGTCGAGTTCAGGTGACAACTTACGCAATCCTGTGAACTACTGGGAACGGCAATGTGTGGCTTGATGATGCCCGATTCTTCTTGCCTTCGAACAACTTCCATACGTTGTACGTAAATTAGGGAAATCAAAAAAATCAGACTTAACCCCGCAATGATAGTTTGCTTCGTCCTAAGAGACATATTACCCCTCCTAATGCTGTACTGCAGCTTCCCAAACAGTCATCGCCACAATTATAAATACCGCAACAATGCCGATCCAAACGCTTATTTCAGAAACTTTAGTTCTTCGCACAAGCCATGCATCAATAAATGGCCACACGAACATAATAAAAACTATGAACCCCATACTCACAACTGCTGTCGTAAGTGAAAACAGTTTGAGCCACCGAAACGTCACATAAAAATACCACTCTGGTTTGATTACCTCAGGTGTCTGCAGCGGGCTCGCAACGGGTCCCATAGAGGCTGGAAAAACCGTCGCCAACGCGCTCAGTAAAATCATCAACACTAGGCCCAGCATCAATTCAGTCAATACGTGATCCGGAAAAAAATCGAAATGTCGTTTTGAACTTGGGGGTTCTTCATTGGACTGAAACTCAGTCACCCCATGCAACCGGATAAGTGCGATATGAACCACAACCAACAGAATCATGGTGACGGGTAGTACGGCACCATGCAAAATAAAAAATCGAGATAAGGTGTGCTCGTTGTACCCATCGCCCCCAAGTAACATTTTTTTCATGATGGTCCCTAAAACGGGAATGGTATCCGTGATATTTGCAGCAACCGTAGCACCCCAATAGCTTAATTGCTCGAACACCAGACTATAGCCCGTAAACCCTAGAATGAGCGTACAAAGGAGTAAGAACATTCCCACCATCCAATTGAGTTCGCGTGGTTTACGATAGGCACCCGTAAAATAGACACGCATTTGGTGCAAAATGACAGCTGCAACCATCAGGATGGATGCCCACTTGTGAAGACTCCGAATGTACCAACCGAAGGCCACCTCTTCAGTGATATACCGTACAGACTCATAGGCTACGCTTGGTCCTGCTTGATAGTACATGGCTAGCAATATGCCCGTAATGATCTGAACCATGAATAAATAAGCTGGCGTTCCACCCAAACAAAACCACCAAAGTTTCATATGATTCGGAACAGGTTCGTTGGTCACATCACTCAATTTGTTAAAATCGACGGGTATCCTTTTTTGAATCCAGTTGGAAACGTGACTCATGTAACTGATCCTAGAGTTACGTTAATAAAAAGTAATCCACCTTTAATTTTGAGAGGGTACTGAATCAAAGACTGTCCTGCTTTTGCGGGGGGACCTTCCGTACCTTTTCCTTGGGCATTAAATGCACCGTTATGACAGGGACAAAAAAATCTTTTTTTCTGTGACTCCCAGTGAACTTGACACCCTAAGTGGGGGCATGTCGTTGAGAACGCAATAAAATCATCTTCTTTTCCACTCTTGCCGTTACATGTAATCACAATTTTTTCGCCCGATGGGCTGGTAAAGAATAGTGAGCGGCCAATAGGCAATTTTTGTGTTTGAGTCACAAATTGCCATCTTTTATGTGAACCTTTACTTGGGTAGAGAAATTGAACAAAAAAGGTCAGTAGTTTGCCATATCCCAATACAAGCCCACCCCACATAAGTACAGATAGAGCTTGGGATAGAAAACCCCGACGCGTTATTTCGCTAGTATGCGACGAAGTCTTTTGGATCTGACTTTTAGACATACACCTCCCCCACGTTCACTTTTAATTTAACGTCCTAGAGGTATAAATTCAATAATAATTTAAATACGTTAAAGTGGTTCGTAGTTTTTGAACTTATTGAATTACAATTATAAATTAATATAAATTAGCTATAACTGTTTTTCTGGACTTGAGTCAGGCTAAAGAAAGTTGTTATGGCCCCTTTCTACTTTTCCTAAAATAGTGCGTTTTGAATGGATTGTGTCCATTTTTGTACAGCTTCAAATTTCGGACTTCCTGGATCAAAAGATACTTTTAAACTTTGATTTTGTTTTTCGATCTCAGTTATCAAGCCAGTATAATTTTTCTGTTTGGCTAGTTTTGAAAATTCAACAAGGTTATTAACCAATGCGCCGGATATTTTTTTTCGATGATCCATAAAGATAAGCACATTAAATAAACTCCCGACCCCAGCTTTCGAAATGGGTGTTACTGTGACCCCACCATGTTGCTTCAAATCATTCAGTGTAAGCTGAAACAGTCCATGCATAGCAGTGATCCGAGGTTTGAAATTTGAATCACTTTCTTCTTTTTCTGTGAACGCGTTTTTATCTGTCATCAGTTTTTCAAAATATGAGACAGTGATTTCACATCCCAACTGTGTCATTTGATTAAGCATCAGTTTTTTTCGAATTTTAGGATCAATTTGACGTTTAGATTTTGGATCGGCTACAACCATCATGTGAAGCAACTCTGGCAAAACCATACACCCCGCCCGAATTCCTTTATGAACCATGAGTGGATTTAGCACATCGTCTAACGTTATTCCTTTCCCTCTTTCACGTCCTAATCGATTTACATCATCCACACGGCTTAATGCCAGTTTTAGAAAGGATCGATTTTGAACTTTCCAAGGCAACTGAACCATTTCCCTTAGAATAATAACTCTACCTTTATAGGCCAATGTCGTATCTGTTCTATACCTATGATCAAAGAATGGTATCAAAAGAGCACCGTTCTTATCCTCACGTAAGGCTTTTGCTCCTTTTTTAATAGCGGATAAATCATTTGATTCGCTTAACGCACGGGCTTTCTCAATTTCGGGTGTAATCGTGTATGTGTGTGTTTTTAAAACGATGTGCTGGATAACACCCTGGTTGTGACCCCCTATAGTTAATAATGCCTTGAAGGACCGGTTACGAAAATAAGGCTTCTCCTTAGGATTCTTAAGAATGGCTTCAAAAGCTAGAATGACCTGACTACGAACTTGATCATTGAGACCCGACAATTCCAGCATAAATAAAATACCATCTCGTATTTTAGGGGATTTTTGATAGCTCAACTGTGTAATGAGCCCCTTAACCGAAGCTTTGAAAATAATATCTTTTTTTAACTCCATAGATTTAAGAATTAGAGGTGTGAATACTTTGTACCCTTCAGGATGTATCTCAAGTTTTTTAAGTATGATTGGATCAAGTTCATCAACATGCCGGTTGACCCACATACCGTCATTATCAAAATGTTGGGGAATAACCAAATCCGGTATTCGCAACCTTTTTTTTAGATCTTGCGTTCGAGTTGACTTCGTATCCTTTTTATTACACGCTGAAATGGCCAGAAAAAAGCCCAAAAGCAACCCAGCTAGAATTTGATACCTCATGATGTTCTCCTTAAATAGCGTATAGCCTTGTTATCGGCATCAAATCTGAAGTACTGAACACCTCTTTAGTAATCAAAATTCATTTATTATGATTATTAATAACATTTTTATGATCAAAAATTGAAATCAGGTCCCCACCTTCGTTTCAAGTGGTATACTGGTGCCACATAATTATTTAAAGGAGCTCAATCGATGGCCATGAATAAAAAAATGCAGAATAAGCTAAACGCACAAATTAATGCCGAACTCTATGCGGCCTATTTGTACCTCTCAATGTCCGTACATTTTAAAGAGAAAAATTTGAATGGATTTGCTGCTTGGATGAGGAAACAAGCCTCTGAAGAGCGTGAACATGCCATGAAGATTTTAGACTATCTCCATGAGCGAGGCGCCTCAGTTGAACTAAAGCCAATCAAGTCTCCTATGCAACAATGGACTACACCTTTAAAGATATTCCAGGAAGTGCTAAAGCACGAATGCCATGTTACCAAATTAATCAATGACTTAGCCGACCTTGCAGACAAAGAGCACGATCGCGCTACCGGTGTATTCTTACAATGGTTCATTGAAGAACAAGTTGAAGAAGAAGCCTCGGCCTCAGAAGTTGTAGAGAAACTTAAAATGATCAAGGACTCAACTGCCGGTATCTTAATGATGGATCGAGAGATGGGCAGAAGCGCTAGCGAACAAAGCTGAAAATTCCATTCGATGATCACCGTTTTGAATAAAATGGACTCTGGACAGCCGAAACATCTCAATTTATCCTCATAATGAGTAGGAGAATGTTATGAAACTTGAGAACTGTATTGTATTCGTTACGGGGGGATCGTCGGGTCTTGGTGCAGGATGTGTTACTTTTTTTACTCAAAAAGGGGCAAAAGTTGCTATTGCCGACATCAATATTGAAGCGGGACAAGCGCTAGCAAACAAAACCTCTGCTTTATTTATCGAAACAGATGTAACAAGTCGAGCCAGTATTCAAAACGCAATTGATACCACACGACAAACATACGGCAACTTAAATGTAGTTATTAACTGTGCAGGTATCGCACCAGTACAAAAAACGGTTCGACGTAATCATGAATCGCACGACATCGATTTATTCAACAAGGTGATTCAAATTAATCTGATTGGCTCATTCAGTGTTTCAAGCCTAGCTGCTGCCTCTATTATTGAAAGTGCATCTCACTCGAACGAAGAGCGAGGTGTGATTATTCATACTGCCTCTGTTGCTGCACTCGAAGGTCAAATGGGCCAGGTCGCCTACAGCGCTTCAAAAGGTGGCATTGTGGGCATGACATTGCCAATGGCGCGAGATTTAGCAAAACACGGTATTCGTGTGGCTACAATTGCACCTGGAATTTTTGACACACCGATGCTTCGACAATTGCCCGAAAAAGCACAGGCTTCATTGATTACTCAAGTACCTTATCCGAACCGGTTGGGCGACCCGTTAGAATTCGCCTCTCTTGCAGCTCAAATTGTCGAAAACCCCATGCATAACGGCAATATTACTCGTTTGGATGGGGCACTTCGTATGGGCATGATATAAGGAACTACCCATGAAACTTGTTGCGATTCTTGGAGGAACACGTCTACCCTTCTGCCGAATGGGGACACAGTACAAAAACCTCAGTGCCCTAACCTTGATGACGGACTGTCTAGCAGGACTTGTCAAACAATACAACCTGCAAGGAAAAAAACTGGGCGACGTGGCCTTGGGTGCTGTGATGAATCACCCCAAGGATTGGAACTATGCGAGAGATGCTGTCCTACAAAGCGGTCTATCGCGCGAAACACCAGCCCTTAATATCCAACGGGCTTGTGCAACCAGCTTAGAGACGACAGCTTGGGTGGCTCATCGAATTGCACAGGGTGAAATTGAGTGTGGTATCGCAGGTGGATCTGACGCCATGTCCTACGCCCCGCTGACCTTTCCCCATAGTTTTGCCCAAAAAATGCTCTCCCTCAAGCGAGCACGTTCACTCTGGAATCGAGTGAAGGCATTAAGTCACTTTCGACCGAAAGATTTCAAACCCCTACTCCCCTCTGTGACAGAAGCCAGCACAGGTAAAACCATGGGACAGCACTGTGAACTCATGGCTCAAACGTGGCAACTCACCCAAGAAGAGCAAGACCAGTTTGCATTACACAGCCATCAAAAGGCAGACCTTGCTTATCAAAATGGATTTTATGATGACCTTGTGATGCCCTATCTGGGTCTGACACGAGACAATACGGTAAGAGCGGACAGCACCCTCGAGAAACTCTCAAAACTCAAACCTGTTTTTGCAAAAAATGGAACTCTCACCGCAGGGAACAGTTCACCTTTAACGGATGGAGCAAGCTGTACATTGTTAAGTTCGCTCGAATGGGCAGAAGAACATAATTTACCCGTCCTTGCCATCCTTGAAGGCATTCAAACAGGGGCTATCGATTTTGAACAAGAAGGGCTATTGATGGCGCCTGCGTATGCAGTTTCAGAACTTCTCAAAAATCATGACCTTCAATTACAAGATTTTGATTTTTATGAAATCCATGAGGCCTTTGCTGCTCAAGCCTTATGTACCCTAAAGGCGTGGGAAGACCCAATATTCTGCAAAACAAGATTGAATCGGGAAAAGCCACTGGGCAAAATCGATCCTGCAAAATTGAATGTCACTGGAGGCAGTGTTGCTTTGGGTCACCCGTTTGGTGCCACAGGAACACGTTTGATTTCAACGTTAGCCAAACACATACATACAAAAGGATCAGCTCGAGGATTAATCTCCATCTGCACAGGCGGTGGTATGGGGACAGCCGCTATTCTAAAGGCTATTTAATGACTCCGAAAACTCAACTCGGAATCGACAGATATCTAAAATCCCCCACGCATCTTGGAAAGTCCATCGGCATTTTAACGCATGCCCATGTAAATACGAGTAAAGGTCAACCCATCTATGAGTCACTGCTTAAATCTCACAATGTAAGAACTTTGTTTTCTCCGCAGCACGGATTTTTTCTAAATACTTCACAAGCACAGATGATGCCTACCGAGTCTTCCATTCATCCGGATTATCAGATACCCATCTATTCTATGTATCGTGATGCAGGACGAGATGTCCCATTAGCATGGCTCGAAGGTTTAGATGTAGTTTTTATAGATTTGCCTGATGTCGGAGTCAAGGTTTACACGTATATCTGGTCGATGGCTAAGATGCTTGAAGCCTGCCGTGAGGCTCAAGTTGAAGTTGTGATTTTGGATCGCCCGAATCCTATTTCTAAATTGGGCGTACAAGGTCCGATGACCAACCCTGAATACACATCGTTCGTTGGACTCTACCCCATCGCATTTTGTCATCAGTTGACAATTGGAGAAGTGGCTTTATATTTAAATGAAACCATTCAGGCTCCACTTTCGACCGTACCCCTTTCGAATTGGCATCGAGACTACAGCTGGAAAGACACCGGACTTCCTTGGATACCACCTTCACCTAATTTGAGAACCCCTGAAGCTGCATACCACTACCCGGCAACAGTTATGATCGAGGCTACAAATATCTCAGAAGGCCGTGGTACGGACGATCCTTTTTGTCAATTTGGGGCTCCTTTTCTTGATCCCGATACCATCTTGTCCTATTTGGAGCAACACACACCACCGGGATGCACCTTAGAACCCGTTCAGTTCACACCGGATTCCGATAAATATGCAGGTTTGAAATGTTATGGGTTTCGCATTCGGATACAACATCTGAATGCTTATGACCCTGTTTGGTTAGGATGTCTTGTGATTCATGCCATGATTCATACGACACAAGATTTCGCGTTTCGAGACCCTCCCTATGAATACGAGTATGAGAAGAATCCTTTCGACATCACCATGGGTGATCCTCGAATACGTGAATATCTAGTGGACGGAAATCTGAAAGCTTTACGAGCCTTACTTGATAGATCTAAAGAGACGTTTTATGCGAATACTCAGAAACACCGGTTATATCATCCCTCAACTAAACTGAGTTCTGATAAAATGATGACATGAGTATCCTAGTTAAGGCGATTCTCTCTGCACTGATTATTGTGACTGTTTCTGAGTTGGCCAAGCGCGTCAGCTGGTTTGCGGCTATCATTGCCTCACTACCATTAACATCTATACTCGCTCTGTGCTGGCTTTACTATGACACGAAGGATATGGCGAAAGTCATTTCGTTATCGAATCACATCCTACTCGCATTACTTCCTTCACTCGTCTTCTTTGTTGCCTTACCGATTTTCTTAAAAGCGAATTTTCGATTCTCTATTGCAATGACGGCATCATGCGTCACAATGAGTTTGGCTTATTTTGTATACATGATCACCCTAAAATATATGGGCGTTAAACTATAATTTCGTCATTGCGAGCGTAGCGAAGCAATCCCCTTGTCATCCCTGCGAAGGTAGGGATGCATCTTTCACAAACTGGGATAGTAATAAAAATGAAACTATTCGTCACCAATTTCGTAATTATCAAGTTCGTCTTGGATTGACTCATTACTAGCGATTCCTTGAACCAAATGCTGTAGAAATTCTTTTTGTGCTTTTGTATACGTATCAGGTGGCGATTGATTCAGTTTTTTAAGATCCCGCACGAAAAATTTTACGCCGATCATTTCATACCAACCCATTTCATATTCCAATTCAGTGATAAATTGAGTTGCGCTTTCTTTCGAATTTATATTCTTGCTTTTAATTTCTAATAATCTAGTTTCATATTTATCCTTATGAATATCTCGAGATATTGACTCAATATATTTAAGCTGCTCCACTGTATTTTTAACAAAATATTTTTGTCGTTTTGAGTATTCTTTTGGGGGGTTTTGATTAATTTTCAATACTTTTTTATAAAATTTAAAGGCATCCTTTTCTGAAAACCCTTCTTTGATTTGTTTTTTAATAAAGTAAGAAAAATCAGATGACCTTGCGTACAGACTTCGGTTTTTGTGGCTTTTCAAATATGCATGCGCAAGATATTCATTGAATTTCAGTTGTGGTAGTTCAGTACGTATTTTCATCACAGAGTCAGAGATAGTGCCGGACCAGGGCAATCCCGAAATCCCGACTGAACTCAGAGTTGCAATTTCATGATGATTGGTAAATTCATCGATGAATACGAGTAAAGCCATGGCGGCCATTGGATTTACCCATGCTTTTGGATTCAGGATTACTTTCCCTGGCATAGGGCGAAATACTTGGATTTTCTGGGTATCAACCTTTTCAAATTGCGTCATTGCGAATAGACTTTTTTGAAGGTCTTCTTTTACTTGTCTAAGCTTTTCTTTAATTTTCGAGTCAACGTTTGCGTCTTTCAGCAGAAAATATAGTGCACTCATAATATATCCGATTGATGGGTAGTAGTAATAGCTGGCTAGTCCATCAGGTCCTCGATGTGCACCCATTAATCCTTCAGGCAGAAAAGAAGCAAGCATCAAAGATCCCACATACTTGCGAGCATTAAAAACGACATCGACTAAATCTTGAGTTGCGGCTGCATGGTCAATAGTATGTGTGTCATCTTTATATATGTATTTGGACCTAAGGTAACGCATTAAAAAAACCGACGAGGCTCGAGCCGATGAGGCCCTTGAAGTTGCCTTAGGAATTTCGAACTCTTTTGATGATCTAGGGAGCTTGTAGTATTTGTCTGGGTAATACCCAACTTGCACATCAACATCACCTTCATGTCGAATGATTTGAACGCTTGGTTTTATTTTCATTTTTGTCTGTTTTAGCATTTTATCCGAAACAGATATCATGCCTGCACCATAAGCATATGACGTGAATAAACTACCACTCAGGCCAGTTGATTGGAGTCCCTGGGTCAGGGTTAAATCCGTCATAAGCGAACCATCAAATAATTCCAAAGTGCTAAGAATTAAAAGCTCCTTTGATTTTATTTTAAGTTTAATTTTAGAAATTTTTGCGAGTGCATTATTTTTTTTCTTTATTTGTCTTTCAGAAAGGTTTTGAATCGCTCCAAGTTTTTCTACCACTAGTTCATATTTCTGGATTTCATCAGTCTGCTTCTGGAATAATACTAATTTCTTAAGGGTTGGGTTAAAGAGCAAATTCCGCTGAAAGAGTATAGAATACAATTTTCCGAACACATCAACAGAGTCTAGTGGATAATCTCCCCCCCTTTCCTTCAACGATTTTAAATTGTCCTCAAGAGAAGTGATTGCAACTTCAGGTATTCCTTCCCTATTTTTTAGATGTTTTATATTGTATTCTAGATTTGAAATCAGTTCTAGAACCTCACGTTTTTTCTGAACTTTTAAACTTCCATATCCACTGGACCAGTTTGAATACATTTCTCGCAAGGATGGTAAGACTTCATCTCCACACAAGAAATATGCTTGAGACAAGAACAATCCTGCAATAGACGTAATAGCAAAATTAGAGGATTCAAATATATTATTCTGGTGAATTTTTATGTTTTCTGTGTACCAGGCTTTGTAATGTTTAGCCAATTCACATACAATTTTCTTTGAATCAACCTTCTTAAAATCAACATCACTAATAAGGTGTTGAAATAGTGCTTCTTCTACTTCATCAGACAAAGATCCTTTTATGATTTTCTTTTCGCGAAGCGTGTCTAGTAATTCAGCAATATGATCTGTAAGCTCAATCTTGTCTGGATTCATTTGTTGAATATAAGGCAATAGGTCTTTAAGTTTAATTTTTGAAATATCTGGTGAAGACTTAAATAGTCCCATTTTCGAAAGAAAACGTAAATCACTCGTAGCCGTTTCATCTTTAGATATTTTTTCTAGCCTGGTCTTCAAATATTCAAATAACCCACCATGTACAAATGCTTTATACTTTTGGTCACTAAGGTAGTTCATGTCACTTAATCTGAACAGAATACTACTTAAGGCATCCACACTCGAAAGCTGTACTGATTTTTGATCTGAGTTTAATCCAGCCATAATTGGCAGTAACATACGATAGATACGCTCATAATGATCCGCATTTCTTGCGTGTACAAAAAATAGGTGCAAATTAAGTAACATACCCATCCGAACAATAATTATTTTTTGTATTTCTGGCTCTGTGACTGTCTGAAATATGTAATTGAAAAAATCAATGGCATCATATTGAGTGAGTTTTTTTCTAAAAGCGCTAGAAGCGGCCATAGATGCAATCATTTTGATACGTCTTTCGATAGATAATTTTTTGTTTAATATTTCGAATGGATCTCCGTTGCTTAAGGAGGTATAGTCTACGGCTTCAGGTTTTGTACGGATACTTTCTATGGCTTCCGAATGTTTTTTAGACCAGTTATTAATTACTTTCAGAACTGATGCTTGAGCTGATTTGTTTTCCTCACCCTTTTCACGATACAATGCTAAGGTCGATTCAAACCCATAAGGATTGTCTTGAATTAATTGATTAAGCAAGGAAGCCGCTTCTATCCGAATATCAATATCAGCTTCCTCATTCACATCAGTTCGCATAGCAATCATATTCAAATGGGATGCTGATAATTTTCTAAAAAACTTTAATATTTTGATGGCAGCTAACCGATGATATTTTTTTGCATTGGGATTTTCCAATACACCTTTGATCGTATCAATCTGAGGAATTTTGGAATACGACTCAAATACGCCTGGGTTTTCAAGTGTCTTAAATACATCTACAATTTGAGCTTCATTTGAGGATTTCGTCAGTGCCCATTTTATAATTTCAGGAATCGTTGTCGGTGGTTTTTGTTCATTTTTTTTAGATTTCAGCTCTTCCTTAGGTTGTTCTTCTTTTTGCTGATTAACTTGTTTTTGCTCTTTTTCGATAGTTTTTGCTGGTTCGTTTTTGCTAGAGCAACCTGTAAGAATTAAAGCAGTAAAAAGTAAAAAACCTAGATTTCTCATTCTTATCTGTTTCATCATCGAAAACACCTTCTCTACCTATCGGTTAATCAGGAATAAAGAATGACCATTGTCTCAAAGTGAAGGCTAATTGCAAGTTGAGAAAAAATAAGATTGAAATATTAGTCACTTATAAAGAGCGCCTCCTCGCAATAATAAGTCGAGACGATGGTAACTTCGCAATGACGGAGCGTGAAAAACAATCTAGTTACATTTTATTTTATTCATTAGTTGCTTAGCCATTTGAGCAATTATGTTTGATGGGTGTGTTTGCGCTTTGTTGAGTAATTGATGTACCATTGCATCATTTGTAAATTGAGTAGCCAACACATTCATCGTAGCAATTACGGTTGTATCTGACCGGGAGGATACTAAAAATAATTTCATGAATTCCTTCGCACGAACATCTTGATACAACACAGTAATATACTCCTGGATCCATGATATTAAATGCCCTTCATCTACATGTAAATTAGTCATGAGTTTTTCTAATTCAACCCTGATTTCTTCCAAATGAGGAACGAGTTGGGTATAGGTGCTTAACACTTCAAATTGCATATTCATTTTGAACGAACCGAGATTATTTTTCAAGTTCATGAAATTTGATTCCAATAATCGAAGCAAACCGTTTTCAAATGGCTTTTGATTCAACAAATAATCACGAAGATCACTAATTGGCATCTCTGAATACACCCCTCCCAAAGCCTCAATGAGTGATTTTTTGATATTATACAATTTAGGATTAGATTTTCGTATGGCGTAGGCAGCATGAACACTCATATTTGATTGACGTTTAACCATTTCAGCAAGTTTCATAAGAATGCTGGATGATGAAACACCGAGTTGTCCGAGTGCTCGAATCGCTACACGTTTGACATCATCATCACCATGAGTCATAAAATGGCTGATCAACTGAAGTACTTCAGGCTGTCTTGCGTCAATAGCAGTAAATGCTACAATGGCTGATTTTTGAACTTCAGCCGTTTTCCAAAATTGCTGTCCATAAAGAGAGTTTTGAAGCACAAAAGCTAATGCATTTCTGACTTCAGGTGAGTTAAGCTTCATAACACTTAATGCATAGAGTGCTGTTCGAAGAAGTTTTGGATTGCTTAACGCGTCTAAAACCGCTTTCACTTCTTTTGGATGCCTTGCATATCGATGCGCAAGAATAAATAAAGCTGCGCGTGATTTTTTATATCTAATCAAATTTGTACTCTGCATAATCAATTCATCTCGAAACGATTCAGAGATTTGTGAACGCAGAGTCTTCTCTAATGACTCTCTAGCCTGAACATACAGCGGATGATCCAATTTAATACGTGAAGCGTATTCAATATCGACCGTTGATCCTTTCACCTGAAGAGACGAAATTTGACCCTTAAACTTTCGAGTCATGCCTGTGTCAATGGCATACACCAACCCTCCATATAAAACTCGTACCTTATTTACATCTATTTCATGGCCTACGACTATCCGGGCAAGTCCATACGCACGACAGATGTCCTCAACATCAGCCTTTGGTACAAGTTGTTTCGATAGATCACGAGTCTGAAGGGGACCGTCGGAATGAGCCAGTCCAAATTTAGATCCATAATTTCCTAAAATCCAGCTGGTTTGATGATCTGGCTGGGTAGATTCCAAACCTTGTAGATGCCGAACCCAGGTTCGAATGGTTGCATTAATTCGATCAGGTGGATGATCCAGTAACCATTTTTTTACCCCTGCGTGTACTAACAGTGTATCTCCTATCTGGACAATGGTGTTTAAACCATTTAACCATTCTGCATATTTGGTATTGCCCCTAAATGCATCATAGATACCAAGGTCCTTGTAGCTCACTTCGTCATCATAATGATGATAAAAATTAAAATCCTGAGCCAAATCTACATACGATGCGAGCTCTTCAAGGGACGCATCCATGTTTTTAGTCAGCAACACTTGAAGCTCATGATTACCAGGCAGCACATGTACGTGACTCCCGTATCGAAGTGCTTCACCCTGCAAGTATATTAAAAAATCAATGATTAACCGGGAGTCAGGTCCTCGATGTACAAAATCTCCCGTAATAGCAAGATGCAGTTTTTTACCCACAACTGTTTCTACATGATTCACAATTTTCTTTTTAAGCGCCCATTCCCCATCGGGCGTAATCACACCACGTGAAATTAAAATCGAAAGTAGTGCTTGAAAATCTCCATGAAGATCACCTATCACGATAAGTCCGTCCTCCAAGGGCTCGAATTTCCAGACAACTCCGTCAGGTTCTAACGTTTTAAGAAGTGGATTCCCCCCTAAACTAGAGCTAGGGGTATTGAAAATGGCGAATAATATAATGATGGAAAAAACACGGTGCATGCATAGCATTGTAAATTTTCAATAATATCTTGTCCAACGCTTCGGGCTATTAAGGTCGAATTTCGTTCGTGATAGATAAATCAGGGGGTGGTAATTTCAACTGGATCATCGCATTCACAAAATCAGACCCATGATACTTACCTAGAATACGATCATAAAAATGAAGCGCAGTTGCGATAAAACTGTTTTTATCACACGATTCACAAGCCATTCCAATCATGTGAGCCATAAACCCTGATACACCATAAGCGCCCCAAGGATGTAAATCACATGCAGGAAGTCCCTGATACTTATGGCCTGGAGGGCATTTCACATGGGGGTGGCCACAACGCCTCATGTTGTAGCCTGCACGACGATTGTGAACGTAATCAATCACATTTTGAGGTAACCCTCCTGTACACCGTGAATGCACGCCCTCATGTAACAACCCAGTAAACTGCACATGCCATGTTGACTTAAAAAACCTTGGATAAACACGCATCACGCCAGCACGACTATCTCTAACGGTCACTACTTTTCTACCAAATCTAAACTGGCTTCGCGATGGAAATCCTGCTTTATGATAGACCCACAAGCCAATCCCCATGTTATCAGCTAGGGTAAAAGGACTTTTCGCTACTTGTGCTTGATCAGGTTTCAGAATGTAATTTACGTTTTGATCGAAAAACTTTAAGACAGAAGTCATTCTTTGAGTCCCAAAAAGTGGTACAAAATATGTTTGATAAATCGCCCTCTGATTAGGCGTGGATTGATTTAATTTGATTTCATAACCACCTTTAAGCACATCCAGAATGTCCTTTCTTTCTTGTATAGACCAATTGGGATCCCATAAAAATTGGGACTGAAACAAAAATCTCACAAAATCAGAAGCAGCGATCTGAGCCTGACAAATGCTCACAAAGGAGAACAAAATAACAATGAACAAGCAAACCCGCTTCATGTAGTGGGTATCGGCTTTTGGGGCAATAAACCTTGATAGGAATTTTTACCCTGTTTATTTAAGAACTTACGTCGACAAACTTAAGTTGTAATACTTAGTCCATCAGACAATGTACGGCGATAGGCACGCCAAGCCGGGATTAACCCTGCAATCACACCCATGAAAAACAACAAGACAAAAATCTTCACCTCGTACATGGACAAACCGGTTAGTGGTAAAAATACCCCAAATTTCGATTCTAAAATGGGCTGTCCAATCCAAAGCCCCCCATAGGTGAGAAGTACACCCAGTATCATTCCCCCTGTTGTCAACAACATCGCCTCAAACACAAACAGGAATAAAACGGTCCGGGGACTTGCACCCAGAGCTCTTAAAATAGCCATCTCTCTTCTACGCTCGCTCAACGTTGTATATAAGGCAATGATCATCGCTAAGAAGCTGACCAACAAGACACAAAATGCAATGACACGTAGACTATCTTCGGCATAACGCAACCCCTGCCATAACCGATGTAGTGTAAACCCTGGAATGATAGCCATCAAGGGTTCAGGTTCATATGTGTTTAGAACTCGCTGCAAAGATAACGTATGAATTCGTTTTTTGGTTCGAACCAAAAATGACGTAATCTGACTGATGCCAATTTGCGATTTTGTTGGCTGCTCACCACCCCACCCTACATGGATGGCCTCCATCCCTTCTAAAGGAATATAAACCGTTCGATCGACTGGCGTTAACGTGGCTTCCAAAATACCCACGACTTTAAATGGATGTTCATCGTGTTTTTCAAGTCCCTCAGTAAGACCATGGGCAATAACGATGGATTGGCCTAATTGATAGCCAAGTTGTTTGGCCACATCGTGCCCGACAACTGCACCGTAAACGCCTTTTGGAAATCTTCCTCGATGGAAAACAATGTTTTTCTTACCATGAAACCTATAATGTCTATAAAAATCCTCAGTGGTCCCCACCACACGATATCCTTTATGGCTATCCCCAAGGGAAAAAGGAACAGTCCACTTCACTAAAGGATGATTTTTGAATTGAGTGTACGTTTCATACTGGATATTGTTCGTTGGATACCCAATATTAAAAACAGTATAAAGCAGCAACCGAAGGGGGCCACCTCTCGCACCTACAATCAAATCTGTTTGACTGATCGTCTGATGAAAACTTTGACGTGTACCCTTTCTGACTTTCTCAAGCCCCAAAATCAATCCCACACTTAACGCAATCGAAATCAACGTCAAGGAGGTTGCAACCTTTCGATTCTTCAATGACTTCAACGCAAGCATCAAGATGTGCATGATGTCGACCTATTGTTAAGTTTATTAAGTGACACATGGGTGGAAAAAAAAGACCGAAGGGTTAGGTCATGGCTTACAAATAAAATAGTAATTTGCGTCTCGGAACACACTTCGAATAACAAGGTTAAAAATTGTTGTCTAAGATCATGATCTAATGCAGATGTGGGTTCATCTGCAATCAAGATTTTAGGGCTATTGATCAAAGCACGCGCAACAGCAACCCGTTGTTGCTGCCCTACGCTCAAACGATGTACAGGAAAGTTCAGGCATGTCGAAATACTCAGAGCATCAGCTAGATAGGTTGCGCGAGCTATCATGTCCTTCTTCAAAGCATGTTTACCTCGAGCGAATCGAAGAGGTAAGCAAATATTTTCAAGAACATTTAAATAAGGGATTAAATTAAATTGCTGAAAGACATAGCCAATATGTGTCCCTCGAAAGAGATCTCGCTTGCGTGATTTCATTCGGGTTACATCATGGTCAAACAACCGAACAGATCCCTTCTGGGGTTGCAGAATGCCTGTAACAATTCCAAGAAGTGTACTTTTACCGCTACCACTCGACCCGTGTAAGAAGAATCGTTCTCCTGACTCAATGGTGAGTTCTGGAATGTCTAAAATCGGGGCCTGCTTCGGATACGAAAATTGTACCCCTTGCATTTGAATTGCGGGCGTCATATCAGAATATAACCGTATCTTTTCCAATCTTAGCTTTATGATCAGAAAGCACCTTCAGGTCAAGATGCTTAAGGACAGGATACATAGATCGAACCAACAGCTTTAAACGCGATCCATGAACGGCCTGTTGACACTGCCAAATTAAGGCACAACGAACCTCACTATGCTCAGCTATCTTCTTTTTTGATTTGTGACCATGATTGTGATGATGCTTATGTTTTTTTGATTTTGGTTTTTTTTTCTCAGTGAGATAAGCAACCTTAAGAGATGAGATCTCTCCTGAACACCCCAACTTAGAATGAAATTGAAACATCCCCAGCAATTTTGCTCGTAGCTTTTTCAATCCATCACGTTGCGCTTGCTTTTCTTGTACCGTTTTAGGTCGGTGTTCAAACCCAAAAATATCCTGAGATGGAAATGTAGCTACAAGCTGAACTTCTTTTCCATCTTTCTCAGACTCCACAACAAAAGTGAAGTTTGCAGCATGATGGGTATGGGGATCTAAGGCTGAAAATGCATATTGTGAGATCCCCAAAAGACTCACTACACAAAATATAATAATTTTCATATCTCTCACTCCTGTATCACTTTCGGTTTTTTAAGTTGAATATAACTTTCACCTGTCGTTGTTTTTTCTTTCTCCACATACAACGTCCCTTCAATCCAAAAAGGAACAAACGAGAATAAGACTTCATCAGATTTCTTCACTTTGACGCGCATCACGGGAGGCGGAGGTGGGTAATGTGGGCAAATCGGCATACTTCGAGCAAATATAAATTCGGTAACAAACTCCTCATCACCTTCAAGAGGGATCATGTGCCCCATGATTCGAACCCGTTTGCCATGAAATTTTTCTTTAAGTTTCGAAAAAGTGAGCCCTGATAATGTCCGCCACTCAACTGTAGGCAATGCGCCACATGCTAAATTAGAAGCGAATAACACCGCGATACAAATTAACCCTCTCAAACTCATGGCTTGAGTCTAACATGAAAGATGTTTAAATGCAATATATTTGCGTTTAGGTTTTGGGGTGGCTGTTTTGAGCCTTTTTTCTGCATTTAGGGCAGATTCCAAATACTTCGAACTGATGGGTCAGATCTGAATATCCCAATTTAGAGACATGTTTTTTGATAGAGTCAAAGAAGCAGGCATCGATTGTTTCTATACGTCTACAGGTCCGACATACTAAATGGTGATGATGATCATTAGGGTTTTTAAACTCATACCTTGAAACCCCATCCCCAAACTCACACCTATTCAGTAGATTTAAGTTCATCAGTACTTCAACGTTTCGATATATGGTGGCTAAATCACATGTATCGCAACCGATTTTGACATGGATATCTTCAATTGTATAAGGACCGTGGTTCTTCACCAAATATTTCAACAACGCAAGTCGTGCTTGAGTCACTTTATAGGAAGATTTTTTTAATCGGTCTAAAGCTGTTGGCCAATGATTTTTCACAGAACTACACCCTTTGCTATATTAAACAAGGCACTTTATAACATTGAGATTCTACACTATGCTAGTACCATTGTAAGCGAAAAAAAAGGAAGATTTACATGACACACTTAACGGACCAGGTTGCAGTCGTCACAGGTGCCAGTAAAGGCATCGGAAAAGCCATAGCTATCAGATTAGCCCAAGAAGGTATCCATGTAGCTTTATTGGGGCGTTCTCTGTCATTACTTGAAGAAGCAGCTGATGCTTGTACCGCTCTGGGGGTCCAGGCTATGCCTGTCCAGTGTGATTTATCTCAAATATCTTCCCTTGAGAAAGTCGTTCAACAAATTCTAGATAAATTTAACACCATTCATATCCTCATTAACAATGCCGGACAATATGTCAACGGATCAGCTGACCAATGCGATTTAGCCAAGTGGGACAGGGCCCTTGATATTAATCTCAGAGCTATGATGCACCTCACACGCCATACGCTTCCTCATATCAAAAAAAACACGTCAGGAGCCATCATCAATATCGCTTCAATTTCAGGCAAATTAATCCATAAAGGGGGAGCTAATTATTGCGCAACCAAACATGGCGTTTTAGGTTATACGGGTTGCCTATTTGAAGACGTACGGGATCTCAACATTAAGGTATCAGCTATTTGTCCCGGATATGTGAACACCCTCATGGCTCCCGATCACTCGCGAGAAAAAATGATCCAACCAGAAGATATCGCACACGCAGTTCATTTTATTCTGACCTGCCCGGCCACCGCATGCCCGACGGAAATTGTTATTCGGCCACAACGCCCTATTACCTAAGTTGTCTTCTTTTGATAGAAAGAGGAATTTTGGTATACAGCCTTTGTATCTAATAAAACGAGTCGAACAATACCCGCAATGGGAATAGCCAAAAAAAGACCCCAAAGCCCTAATAAATTGCCACCCACAATTACAGCCAGCAAGGTCGCCAAAGCACCCAATCCAACACGGTTACCCACGAGCTTTGGGGTCAAGAAGTACCCCTCAATGGTCTGTGCCACACCAAACACAACGATCACCCCGAGTACAGCATATAGACTTCCCATTTGGATTAAGGCTAAGGCTAAAGAAACAACAACACCCACAGACACACCAACATAAGGAATCACACTTAAAAACCCTGCCCCCACACCTACTAATGCACCAAATGGCAACTTAATGACTAAAAGTCCAGCGGCATACAGCACACCCAAGCAAGCTGCGACTAAGAGCTGTCCGCGAATGTATCCACTGAGAATCATGTTTATTCGACCTAACCACATTTCCAATTTGCCTTGAAATCGCTTTGGGAACAACGCTTTAAACTCAGACGTAATGACCTCATACCCACTCACAATATAAAAGAAGAACAAAGGAAACAGAAAGACATTCAACAAGAAGACAATCGTGGATGCCAAATTAGAGAACACTTCATTCAATAAAAAAGACACCAAACTCAAAGATTTCATCGATATTCGGGAAGCGTAAGTCTCAACAAATTGAGTCAACGTGTCCGTATCCAATGTAAGATCTATTCCGTAAGCAGTTGCTAAAGATTCCAACTTCACACTGCCTTGCCATAGTAAACTCGGCAACAACTTAACAAAATTATAAGTATCGTTCACCAACTTTGGAATCAACAACATGAAACCTATCGTGATGACAATAAACACCAACACTAACAAGGTAATCATCGTGAATGAACGCCTGAGTCCCCAACGTTCAAACTTTTCGATAAGCGGAAAGAGTAAGTACGCCAATACCCATGATCCAACTAATGGAATAAAGGCATCCCCTAAGCCCACAAGAAATAAACATGACGTTGATAAAACAAAAACAGAAAGCAGAGTCCAAAAAACCCAATTTTTTCGCTGAACTTTAGCAGGTATCATACTTAGAGATACTGTATCACAAGGGTATCAAAGCTCGAATCGACCACAATCAGAATTGACCCATTTACATCATCTTAACTACCTAAAATAGTTAAGATCCCTTACTTTATCTAAATAAATTTAGTTCATATGACGATACAAGCGACTGTATGAACCCAAACCGTAAATCGCGTTATACGGCCATTTGCACTTTGTTCCTTATCCTTAGTGGTTGTGGCGGAGGTGGGAGTAAAAGCAAGGCATTCAAGGTAAAACCTACTCGCCCGATTGTACCGATAGTCGTAACATTGGGTTACACCACATCTAGTGTCACCTATCAAGCGAATCAACCCATTATACCAAATGCAGCCCGTGTTCAGAATGGTACGTTATCTAGGTTCACCAGCGTACCAAACATGCCAGATGGGCTTTTGCTTAACGAAAATTCAGGTAGTATTTCTGGTATACCCACAGCTGTAACCAAAAGACAAACCTATATCATTAAAGCCATTGATCAAGATAATCGGGAAGTTTCAACTACCCTATCAATTCAGGTGGTTGCTGAAAAACCAACAACCTTTTCATATAGTAACCAAGAGGCAACCTACCCCCAAGGCGATACCATTCCACCCAATACGCCCATCATTGAAGCTGGATCCTTATCTGAATTTACTATCTCCCCTGCGCTACCCGGTTCACTATCCATAAACGCAAACACAGGTGTGATATCCGGTGTTCCCAATACCCCACAAAGACTCACCGACTATGTGGTAAGTGCACGTTCTTCATCAGGTAAGCCTATCACTGCTAGGTTATCCATTGTTGTGAAAGAAGTTGAAACGTCCTTACCGCCACCGTCTGAACTCACATATCAAATCGTTGCAGCCAGTTACCAAAAAAATACGTCTATCGCGAATAATATCCCCAGCATTTCAGGAGGCGCAGTTGACGAATTCTCTCTCTCTCCAGCTTTGCCACAAGGACTAAGTCTGCATCCAAAAACAGGTATCATTTCTGGCACTCCAAAAAATATTTCTGAAGAGATCATTTACTCCGTTCAAGCCAGAAACATCTCAGGAACAACGAATGCTGAAATCTCAATACGAGTTGTTGATGAACCACCCAAACGTATCACGTATAGTAATATCAGCCTCACCCTCCCGGAAGACAAACAAATTCCACCCATGGTTCCGACTACGACCGGCGGTAACCCTCTTCAGTTTATCGTGTCACCTACATTGCCAAGAGGACTCGTCTTTGAATCTAGTACAGGAAAAATATCGGGTTCTCCCGAAATTGCACAATCTCAGAAAACATATACGATCATGGCCAAAAACGACAGCGGCCAAGCTTCTACAACACTGGACCTAGCGATTGTTAGTTCCGGTCCCCCTCCTCCACTTCAGCTTTCGTACACTTCACCTACGTCTTATTACTTTTATAACCGGCCCATTGAACCCAACACACCCAACGCAACCGGTGGCCCGATCAAAACCTACCGTATTACACCACCATTGCCCAATGGCTTGACCCTCAACACCCAAACGGGTGTTATCTCAGGAACCCCTAAAGCATTCCAAGACTTTAGAGACTTTAAAGTAAGTGCCGAAAATGAAAGCGGCCATGTGAGCACCAATATTAAGCTCTCAGTCAGTCATCCCATTTCATGTAAAGAAATTCAAAAATTAGGTCTGCAAATAAAAAAACCTTTCAAAAATGGAATCTACACCATCACACCTTTTAAAGGCCAGTCTGTTGATGTGCATTGTGATTTTAAAACGGCAGGTGGTGGATGGACACGTATCTATGAATTTGTAGCCAATAATACACCCGCTGACCCTAAGGCTCTCGGTAATGCAAATCAGCTCGCAGATTGGATTGCAAGGCGTAATGGCAACAAATTACTATCTCACGTGCTTGTCTACTCTCCGACACATCAACACTATATGACCTATCCCGTTAGAAGTTGTCGGGACGCAGGGTTCAAATGTTACCACGCATATACCAACACGGTATGGCAATACAACTCGAACGCCGACTTAGAATATCCATATTGGCCTTATGTACCAGGCGGTATCAGATACTACCCTTATCAAAATGAAAACCTACATGGTACATTCCCGCGAAGGTTGCTACCTTGGTATGCTTCATACCCCAGTGGATTAAGACTCGACCAAGAAACCCCTGGCAAACCCATTTATCCTGGGCAAAAAACGAAAAACCCACCTTTTAAATGCAGAAAATCATATACCGCTTTTTTTCCTTCCAAATACGTTAGCAAAAAACAGTACGTAAGCGGTGAATCGTGTGATCTTTCAAACGGTCGGTATGGCTACAATGGAAATTACAAACCCTATAAAGCAATGGCTCCAGAAATCGTCTATTCCGACAGCTTTCCTAATAAATTGGGCCCCATAAATAAACGGTACTATCGTGCAACAGACGTTTGGTATTATTACGTACGTTAGGTGTAAGCCAGCCAAGATATCCATGCATCGTAGCGTGGAAAGAATACCCCCTGAACCACAATACCCAGCAAGCATATAACGTAAAAATCAACATATAAGCCATAAAAAATAATAGGTGCAAATCCAATCAAACAAATACATTCGCCTAAGAATACTAAACCCAACATGTTCCGAAAGAGAACAACTGGCAATCGATCTGCTTTGGGGGCACACCTCAACGCCCTTCGAATAATCCACATGGCAATCACAACAAAAATCGCGACGGCTCCAAAAAGAAATCGGACCAAAAGAGTTGGCGCAGTATCTGAAAACCCAACAAATCCATTGCACCTAAGTACTTCAGCAATGACAATATAGAGAATAGAGGCTCCTAACCCCAGAATGGCAAACGCTCTAGATTTTCTGAAATGCTTATCCAATTTACTCTGAACTTCCATATCCATTTCATCTTCTCCTTAATTTTTACTTGGTATTTGGCTAATGATACGTGCAGCCAATCTTGAAAAAGGCATACTCTGCAACCAAACGGTTCCTGTACCTGACAAAGATGCTAGGAACAATCCTTCACCCCCTAAAAACATAGACTTTAAATTCCCGGCACGTGTAATTTCATATGTAATACTTGGTGTAAATCCAACAATACATCCTGTGTCTACTTTTAGAGTCTCGTTTGTCAACTCTTTGCGTACAATCGTACCACCCGCATGTACAAAAGCCATCCCGTCTCCACTAAGCTTTTGTAAAATAAACCCTTCACCGCCAAAAAAACCTGCACCCAATTTCTTTGTTAATGTAATGCTTACTTGAGTCCCTAATGCGGCAGCTAAAAAAGCGTCTTTTTGGCAGATTAATTCGCCACCTATTTCGGCCATGTTAAGCGCAACCACTTTGCCTGGGTGTGGCGCAGAAAAAGCAACTCGTTTTTTACCTGAACCTTCGTTTGTGAAATGCGTTAAGAATATTGATTCACCAGTGAGCATACGCTTGCCAGCCCCAAACAGTTTTGAAAACACACCTTCAGAAGGATTAGACCCGTCACCCATTTTAGCTTGAAATGAGATTCCAGCCTCCATGTAACACATCGCACCCGCTTCAGCGATAACAGTTTCTTGAGGATCCAGCTCGACTTCAACCAACTGTATATCATCGCCTATAATTTCATAATCAACTTTATGACACCGCATATTAACCTCGTTGTAATTCCAGCTTCACCTGGAGCTGGAGTTATCATTCATTTCTAATTGATACAAAACCTGATTTTACTCTCAGAGTAAGAGTTATTGATTTGCGAAACAAGCCAATTCTTTTAACGTGGCACGTCGATGCAAAATTAAACAGGCAGAACCGAGGATACCACTCATTAGCAGTACATATGCCAGTGGAAACGCATTTCCCCATCGAAAAAATATAAGTATAGTGGCCACAAGACCCGCTAACCCAAATCGTAAAAAACCTAAGAGCGCAGATGCGGTAGCCGCTAAATGCGGAAATGGGGTTATTGCCCCAGCAATACTATTAGGCATCACAAATGCAATACCTACCATTGCAAGGTACATCGGCCACATGACTATTTGAATAGAGAGGGGCAGCATGAATGACAACATCCCCATTAACGTACCAGCAGATAAAATACACAAAAACCCAAATTGTAGTAGTTTTAGTCGATCCACTTTACCTACAAATCGGACATATAGGGTGTTACTCATCACAAATACAAATGCGTTAGAGCCAAACAGCCACCCAAATGTACTTGGTGTGCATTTGAGGACCGAAATAAATAAATAAGGAGAGTAAGAAATGAATGCAAATAAGGCCATGAATGATAACAAACAAGAAATTGCATAGATGCGATAAGTAGAATGACGCATAATATCGCAATACCGCCCAAAAAGATCTTTTACGCGAAAGGGTGTTTTGTAGATATTTGACTCCGAAAGTACACATCTCACCAAGAAAGCAGCCCCAAAAGCAGTGAAAACTAGAAAGAGAAAATTAGCTCGCCAGCTGAAATAAGTAGCAATGATGCCTCCAAGAACAGGCGCTACAACAGGCGCCATTCCAGCCATTGAGGCCATATAAGACATAATTTTTGCACCTGACTCTGGATCACACCGATCCCGAACAATGGCCACACTCAAAACGAGCCCAGTACATCCCCCGAATGCTTGGATCCCTCTACCAATAACTAAAACTTCGATGTGCTGTGCAAAAGCACAGCACAAACTGCCAATGATATAGATCCCTAAGCCAGCATAAAGAATGGGGAGACGACCATATTGATCTGACAACGGCCCCACAATTAGCTGAGAGCATGCATATACAATCATGAAGACACTTAACGTAAGTTGCGCAACCGTAGGAGTCGTATGAAATAAATCAATAATTTGTGGCAGAGTGGGCAGGTAAATATCCATCGATAAGGGCAATAACCCTGCTAACAGTGATAGTGTAGCGATCCAAATCAATTTCGAGTTCATAGGTTACAACTATACGGCATTCATCAGAATACTTAAAATCAGTAAGGGTAATGAGTGAAATAAGTATTTTTTATATTTCATTACTTGAACCACACGCCCTAGAATCGACCATGCCTAATAAAATGGAGCGTTTTTTCAAAGGTATCAAACCCGTGCATAATTTTGGTATGCCCTCGTTCGACAATCGTAAAATCGCTCATATGAGGTAATTTTGTTTCCTCGATCGTAACTGTGCCATCATTGGGTCCGTCAATAAACCACCAACCCAGATTCCCCGCAATTACACCAAATTCGGTCGAAGGAATGGGGATATCTTTATAAAACGCGGGCCTCGCCATTTGTTGTCCAATATTTCCAAATAACATCTGAAAAAGAATGTTGTCTTTCCAATACTGCGCTGACTTCGGAGAGTTATTAGGCGGCGCTAGCATCACGATCCGGCCTAACCCTTTTGGCAGACCATATTTAAATGCTTTTCGAATCACTAAGTTGCCTAGGGAATGCGCTACCAGATGGTACGTAGGTGTTTTTAGATTCGCCCTGATAAATAAGATTAATTCCCTGCTGATAGCATCTAACGGTTTTAAGCTCGACCAATAATTAAAATTAAGTGTTGGATATTTTTTTATGTTAAACCGTCTTCGCATAACCCACATCGTCATGCGAGTACTTAATACGCCGTGGAGTAGGATAATGGTTTCACTACGTGTCGGTTTTTCAAAAAATCGATTTTTGTCGTCAAGGTATGACCTATCGACTTCAGAAAAAGCAATGCTTGAACTTACTAGAACAGCGAATAAACAAACCCAATGCTTCATAAATGTATTAGATACTACTGTATACTGGTTTTCTGCTCTGATTGGCTTAATTGTGCAAATTGCACACGGTTATCTTGTGCATGTATGAATTTCCCAGAATTGAAAAAACGAACGGTCTGTTGAAATGTATCCATACCATTCATGATATAGCCGTGTTCATGGTCGAGTACAATAAAGTCTTTCATATTGGGCAACTTAGTTTCACGTACGGTGACAGTACTATCATTTGCTTCACCAAAATAAGACCAGCCTCTACTACCCGCAATCACTCCAAATTCCGATTTGGGCAATGGGATATCAGCGTAAAACGATTCGCTAGAAAGTTGTTGCCCTGTACGGCCAAAGAACATTTTATACAAATGATTTTTTTTCCAATATTTTGCAGCACTCGATGGATTATTGGGAGGCGCAAGCATAACGATCCGGCCTAACCCTTTTGGAAATCCAAATTTAAACGCTTTACGAATAACTAAATTTCCAAGGGAATGCGCGGTTAAATGATAGGTTGGCGTTTTAACATTATTTTTAATAAATTGAATGAGATTTTTAGCAATTTGTTCAAGGGTGTTAAAAGCAGACCAATAAGAAAAATTATGAGAAGGATATCCTGCTAACGTAAACCGCCGTTGCATGACCCACATCGCGATTCGGGTTTGATACATACCATGAAGTAGGATAACTGTTTCGTTTTTAGTCGGCTTCTTTAGAAAAAGTCCTTTTTGATTCAGATCTATGTGTTCAACTTCTGCAAAACTTTGAGTCGCGCAAACAAATAATAGGAAGGAAAAACAAATCATTTTTTTACTTAATGACAGTCTCATGGCCCCTTCCACTCCTTGATTTATAGTTTATAATTTACTAAATGAAATTAATTTATACTACTATTAATGGAATCTGTCAAGAATTATATGCGGTTATTAAGCAATTTCAAGGGCGAAAATCGAAGTTGAAATAAGATTCACATTTGCTAGGGCGTATCCTGGATATACTTGAAGAGAATCTGATTAACTGAACCGTGAAGGTTTTGGACCTAATCTACTACTTATCTACGAAGCCTCGAAGTTAAACTATTGATATTATTTATGAAATTACCAACTTCTTTAAGAAACTGACTAACAAGACCATCCATAGCACTTTCATTAAATATCAACTGCATATATACAATAAGCTCTTCAGGATTCCAGTCGTCTTTATCCCGCCTGGATCGACGTTTTCGACGCTTTTTTCTGCTTTTTCTGCGAGATACAAGCTGGATACCCGATTCATCAACCCCATCATTTAATTGGACCCAGCCAGCTTGAATAAGCTTAAATTGGCTTTCAATGTCTTTTAACCCACCAACGCTACTTTTCAAAAACTCAGCTGCTGTTCGACACGTGACCTGTCGTGTTGCTCCCCTATTAAAACGACTTAACCATTGAGATACACCAGCCGCTTGATCTTCATATTTTGCATTCTTATCTAATACCCGACTCATTTCCCATTGTAGGTCCCACGAAGGACGATCTGATAATGCATAAGCTGTCGAAAAAGCCCCTTGAGACCCTCTACCTGTTGTTCTGAGTCCAGACTCCAACTTTGATAGCGCCCGCTCAAGTGAGGCTACGTGAATCTCCAAAGCGGACAAAAAGGCCTGTTTTTCGAGCTTGCCGCCTTTGCACACTGCATGACTTAGAGGTGCAAAACCAACGACGCCAAGACATATAGCTAAAGGTATCTTCCTCATACCATCCGGATCGGTCATTTACGAAAAAACAATACCTTATTCAGCTTGATTTAAATAAACGAATTTAAAATAATGGGTTCTACTTTTACTAAAGTTATTTGGGAGCGGCTCTGTAAATTGGCTATCGAAATCATAATAATAGACAACACGCTCAGGATAAAGAGAAGTCAAAAAATCTTGAAAATTCGTACCACTTCTAAATCCTTGTTTACTGCTGTGAAAGTGACCCATCCCACCAAAAATAATACCTCGTCCTGTAGATGGAATTCTTTTGGCCCATACATTACTCCTCACAGCCACTCGTTCACCATCATTTCCACCGCGCTCAACATAGTCAGGGTGTGTATCAAGTCCAATAACGCGTGTTTTATTTTTTCGAGCATGTTGTAGTGTTTTGTAATATGGATTTTGTTCCCCTATAGGAGGTCTGCCCGAACGATCTGTCCAATACCATTTAAACCCACTGAAGTCTCCATATTCTAGTAGATGCCTTCGAGCGACCATATAGCTCATCGAATCTTCAGGTTCAAATATGTACCAATCAAGGTAGTGTTGATACGTATGTGGATACATCTCAAGGCCTACCCATGAAACAGATGGGTGTTGAAGCAATATTTGAAAAATAATTATATGCTCTGCATGCCCATGGCGATCTGGAAACAACAACACACTGTCAGCAGGCCCTGTGTAAAATACTTGCTGTTCCGATGTCTTTAGAAAAGTAGTTTTAGGGTCCGAAAAAAAACCCTTATATCTTCTCTGATAAACTTCCAACTCTTCTCTGAAATAAGGATTGGGTTGAGTAAATGTATCTAATAATTTATTACGTTTAAGTATGTCTAACCAAAGTTTTAATGCCGAGTTTCCTGAAAGCAAACCCGGGTAAGGCGTAAATGTTTTCAATCGAAGATAAGCTCCCTCTTTTCTGAATAAACGCACCTCTTTTTTGCCGTTAAAAAAGAGACGGACAGAACTACTTCGAGTGTCATGCTGCATACAGCATAATCGGCCTTCCAAAAATAAATGCGCTTCAACTTGCTCCTGCGTAATGCCTCGTGAAGCAATAATATATTTTTGAGGTATGAGTTCATTATCTGGCAATTCACCATGACTCACAATTTTCTTGAACAGTGTCTTGCCTAATCTTTTTTGATAATACGTGATTGCCTCTTGCAAACTCACACACTCTTGAGTTGCAAAACTAGAGTTACCACAAGAGATAACCAAAAGTGTGACTATAAATAGAAGTTTACACATCTACTAAATCTACTGCCTCACTATATCCCAACACACTAAAATTGAGCGAATACAACTCGCCACAAAACAAAATGAGTGGGTGTATACTGACACACCACCCCCACCCCTTGTCAATCTTGGAATATGTTTTTCCCTGAGACGGTTTTCTAGAATAATTTGAGTAAGCTAAGGCCTCTAAACAGATATGAGCGTGTCCAGTTCCTCTGTCGTGAGATGCTTCTGGGCGAGAGGAATCGCAATATTATCCTCACGAAATGCGTGAAGACGCATCTTTTCAACCAGATCTTTCCCTTGCTCAATTGCTGAATCCAAAACAATCAATCGTGACTTCTCGTCCGGCAATCGTGTGCAAAGCGCAAACAAATTAAACGAAACAGCAGATATTTGAATAAACTGCGCATGTTCATTAAGCAGAATATCAACACATGTCGTTTTTTCATCCCCGTTACTGTGCTCCCCTTTTTCAACTAAACGTTTTTTTAGTATTGGAAATAGTAAATCCTCTTCCTTTCTATTATGAGCCCATACGGAGTGATCAAAAAATTCAAAAAAATGCTTTAACTTAGAATTCGAATCAGGACTTATCCCCTCTTGCTGCATGTGAAGAAGAACATCCTCAAATGTCTTTAACTCTTGTTCTAAATGAGAATGGTCAGTCACCAAATCTCTTAACATCGGATGAAGGGATTCTTTATCAATATTTTCCGAGTTTGGTGGCGAATAAGCATCAGGTGGGTCCATGGGAGACAAAGCCTCATCAGATGTTCCTTTTTTTTCAACAAATCGTCTAATAGGGTCTTTTTCAAATTTTTTATCCATAATTATCTCCTACGGATTCTTCACATACGCATTCGGTCGCATGTAAAACCACCAGTTTAGTAATAAACACATAGAATAAAATATCGCAAATCCATACAACGCATACTCAGGTGTCATCGCTTTAATTTGTTCGCCAAATACCTTTGGAATTATAAATGCACCATATGCCGCCACTGCTGAAGTCCAACCTAACACGGGACCAGCCTGTTCTTCATTAAACACAACTGAAATAGTTCTAAATGTGGAACCATTTCCTAATCCAGTTGCGGTAAATAAAATGATAAATAAAACGAAAAAAGGCCAAAAATGAATTTCGGGCGTGGCAGATCGATACGCAGCACTCATAAAATATGCTACCCCGAGTGCCGAAAGGACCATTACGATGGATACAATTTGAGTAACCTTTGCACCCCCTACTTTGTCAGAAATCCACCCTCCTACGGGTCGAATAAGTGCACCTATAAAAGGTCCCATCCATGCATACATCAAGGCACTAGGCCCATTAGGATTAACTGCACTATGTAACCATTCACCACCTGGCCCCATCACATGTTTGTAACCAAAAATAACCTTTATAGCTAAAGGAAACGCCGCAGAATACCCTATAAAAGAACCAAAAGTCATCGTATAAATAACGGTCATTGCCCATGTATGTTTGTTATTAAATATTTTGTACTGTCGCTTCAAATTTTGTTGCAGTGCCCCAGTTGTCAAATATCTCATCAGAAGTACAGTTGCAGTTATTACAAGTGGCAAAACAATCCATTTACTCAACAACCCTATACCTGTAGGTGGGGGTAATATTAAATACAATCCACCTGTTGCTGTCAGGAGCCCGATAGAAAGAAGTGCAGATATTTTCAAAAAAGCTGACAGAGGATGTCCAGGATCCGGTGTCACTTTTTCGTTCACAAGGTTATTCATGCCGAACCACCCCAAAAAAGCGAGCGGAACCAACAACAGCAACCAAATAAATCCTGCATTGTGAATAAAAGTTTCCGTACCGACAGGGATTTTTCCGATCAGGGTGCCACTTGTGTTGACGAGTTGTTTAGATTTGCCTCCAAACATACCAAAAGTCATCACCAGCGGGACTAAAATCTGCATCGTGGTTACACCAAAGTTTCCTAAACCTGCATTCAGTCCAAGTGAAGTTCCCTGTACTTTTTTGGGGAAGAAGAAACTAATGTTTGACATGGATGAAGCAAAATTGCCGCCACCAAATCCTGAAAGCAAAGCCAGAATCTGGTATACCCAGAGGGGTGTGTTCACATCTTGCAAAGCAATCCCAGTCCCGATAGCTGGAATCATCAGTAACGCTGTTGTAAAAAATATCGTATTTCGACCACCAGCTATTCGAATAAAAAACGTACTGGGAATTCTTAGGGTTGCACCTGATAATCCAGCTATCGACATGAGCATAAAAAGCTCAGACTTAGCAAACGGGTATCCTAGATTAAGCATTTGAACCGTTATGATTCCCCAATACAACCAGACTGCAAATCCACAAAGCAAACTTGGGATTGAAATCCAAAGATTCCTATTCGCTATCGCCTTACCTTTTTCTTCCCAAAATTCAGAATCTTCAACTCTCCACTCAGTCACATTTGGTGGCATACAAAACTCCTCTATGTAACACCATTTACCTGGTTCAGTATTATTCTTCGATACTTCGAAGTACTTCAGGTGCTTTATGCCTCATTATTCTTTGAACAACGCTATGCATC
>JAJCYS010000045.1 GCA_029262815.1 Deltaproteobacteria bacterium
AAGATAGTGGATAGGCCTTATTCGGACTGAACTTAATGCGTTAACCAGCACGCGGATATGAGGTTGAAAATTCTCGTGGCTCTAAAATCTTATCCTTCTCTTTTTTACTCTTGACGGTTGGTCATCCATATGAGCAATCTAAATTTTCCAAAGATGGATTCCCACTCACGTTGTGCGAGTCGGGAAGCGACAATGGTAAGACTAAAGAATGTATTTGCTCAAGTCTTGATCTTCAATAATCGGTGCCAACTTTGTCCTAACGTAATCTTTGTCAATGGTGTACGTTTTTAAATCCATATCCGGCGCATGAAACGAGACTTCTTCGAGCAAAGTTTCAAGTACGGTATGGAGTCTTCGTGCTCCAATGTTTTCGTTCTGCTCATTTATCGTTACAGCCATCGCACAAATTTCATGAATGGCATCATCTTTGAACACGATATCAATACCTTCTGCTTTCAACAGCTCTTTGTATTGTTTGATCAACGAAGATTCTGTTTTCATCAAAATGTCATTGAAGTCGGACTGGGTAAGAGGCTTTAACTCTACACGAATCGGAAAACGTCCTTGGAGCTCGGGCATGAGATCCGAGGGTTTGCTGCTATGGAATGCGCCAGAGGCAATAAACAATACATGATCCGTTTTGACTAACCCGTGTTTCGTATGGACAGTCGATCCTTCAACGATGGGTAGTATATCCCGTTGCACACCTTCACGAGACACTTCAGCTCCATGTGAATGATCGCTGCCGCAAATTTTGTCAAATTCATCGATAAAAATAATGCCTTGAGTTTGGGCTCGGTGAATGGCCTCTTTAGTGATCGATTCCATATCGACTAACTTAGAGACTTCTTCTTTAGTTAGCATCTCGATGGCTTCTCTGACCGTAACTTTTTTTTGTTTCCGTTTTTTGGGTCCAATGTTTTTAAACATGTCGCGGATGTTCATCTGCATTTCTTCAAGGTTAGATGCACCAAAAAATTCGAGTCCCAATTCACCACCAGATCCGGGCTGAGTTTCGATCGTAACTTGGCGTTCGGAAAGTTTACCATCTTCCAGCAGGTGTTTTAATTTGTTACGGGTAGTAGATTCAGTTTCTGCTTGTGTAATTTCAGCTTCAGGATCTGTGTGTGAAGGGGGCGGTGGTGCCAGTAAGTCCAACACACGTTCGATGGCGTTCTCACGTGCTTTTACGGTTACACGCGCTTGCTCCTCATCTTTGACGAGGTTAATCGCTATCTCAACGAGATCTCGGACCATGTTTTCAACATCTTTGCCCACATATCCAATCTCTGTATACTTTGTAGCCTCAACTTTAACGAGCGGCGCCTTCACTAGTTTGGCTAACCGTCTGGCAATTTCTGTTTTGCCGCACCCCGTAGGTCCGATCAAAATAATATTCTTGGGCGTAATCTCATCACGAAAAGCAGGATCGACCTGCTGTCGACGCCATCGGTTTCGCAGTGCAATGGCCACAGCTTTTTTGCCGTCAACTTGGCCGATTATATGCTTGTCTAGCTCTTTTGTGATAACCCTTGGGGTCATATCTGATTCAGTCATCATGGGGTTCCCTTTATGGTTTCAGAAATAATTTCATGATTCGTATAAACGCAAAGATCAGCTGCGATATTGAGCGATGCCTTCGCTATGGCTTGTGCATCCAAATCTGAATGCATATACAACGCCTTGGCTGCAGAGAGCGCAAAGTTGCCTCCGCTTCCAATGGCTAGGAGTCCATCATCACTTTCGATAACATCCCCTGCACCTGACAATAAAAATTGTTCCGTTTCATTAGCGAGAATAATCATCGCTTCTAATCTTCTTAAAATTTTGTCACTCCGCCAGTCCTTTGCAAGCTCTACACAAGCTCGCTTGAGTCGACCTTGATGGGCTTCAATCTTTTTTTCAAACCGTTCAAATAAGGTAAAAGCATCTGCTGTACTGCCGGCAAATCCTGCAATAATACTATCTTGATAAATTCGACGTATTTTTCGGGTGTTCGGTTTTAAAATGGTTTGGCCAAAACTTACTTGACCATCCCCTGCCATACACACCTCTCCATTTTTTCTGACACAGAGAATGGTAGTTCCCTTAATAGGTTCCATACAACGTTCCTTGGTTGAGTCCTAGGTTATGACGGCTGATCGACTTCGGTGTCCTTCTCGGAGAGTGAAGCCGGATGGCAGGCGTCGATAATTTCAGACAACTTATCAATATGAATATGGGTATAGATCTCAGTAGAAGTCAAGTGGTGATGTCCTAATAATTCTTGAATGCCCTTTAAATTCGCGCCGTTAGATAATAAATGACTGGCATAACTGTGTCTGAGTTGGTGGGGTGAGAAAAATTGTCCCTGAGCTGAATGCTCAAGCATCAATTGCTTCATGACTCTTTGTACCGTGCGGACACTCATGGGAAAAAGCTTTTCGGGCGAAATATAAGCTTTTTGGTGCTTCAGATACAGATGGAGTGTTTCTGCGACGAGAGATGGAATCGGGACATCCCGCTCTTTTCGCCCCTTGCCTTTGACACGTAACCATCTGAAATCACTAGAAATGTCGCGTTCTCCAATCTGTGTTAGCTCACTCACACGAAGGCCACAGCCAAAGAGCATGAGAAATACCGTGTAGTTTCGACTTTCTTTCTTATTATTCGACCAGTCTGGTTTTTTGGATACGAGCTCATGGATGACATCCATGCGAACTGGCTTGGGCAATAATTTAGGTTTTTTGGGATGTGTGATGGTTTGAGCCATGTTGGGTTGATGGCCAGTGCCTATTTGATGAAAAAAACGGAATAAACTTCTGATGCTACTTAATTTTCTACTTCGGGAACTCGCCGTAAGGTCTTTATAATGGAGTAAGAAAGAACGAATATCAGAGGGCTGCATGAAATTTAGTTGAGGCATGCCTTGGTATTTTTTTTGAATAAACGCTAAAAACTGATTCAAATCAATGGCATAATTTTTTAGTGTATGAGGAGAGATATCTTGTTTAGATTCCAAAAACGAAAGATAGGTTTGAATGGCTTGATTAAGATCCAATGGATGCTCTCTGTTGGGTTACTGATGCTCCATTGTATCCAATGTGATGCATTGTCCCTACCCAAAAATCTATCGAATATAGATGGTAGAAAACTCTCAACCCGGTTTGGTTTTCAAAGTATTCAACGTGTGAATGGACCTGCAAACTCTGTGGGCGTGAGCCCAGGGTTGTTTCCTGGTGTAGAACTTTTATTCATTATTCCACCTGATGAGAATTTAGGCGAAGGTGGGCAACTGACCGCCTTTATGCCTGTACCACGACTCTTTGTGACCAAAGGGTTTCCCTATGCGATTGATGTACAATTACACTTTTTCCCTTGGTTTATCATGCCCCAATATCACAGCTATGGAGGCAGTGTGAAGTGGACAGCCTTGACTGAAGAGAATTTTTATACCCATCTTGCGGTTAAAGGGGGTGTGACTTGGGCTGGATTTGTTTCAAACGGGGTAAGCACATTGACAGGCACGTTGAATGTCCTTGCCTCTCGAGATTTTGTCATGTTTATGCCTTATGTCGGTATTGGCGCCGTATACACCATGACTTCGGTTAAAAAAGAGTTCATGGAAGAGTTGCGGGACATGGATTTTTCCAAGTTGGGGCTACATGCCTTCTTGGGGCTTCAAGTTAGGTTAGCTGTCACATTTAACATCGAGTTAGGCTATTCGGGAGACCAGTTTTATGCGGGTCTTTCCATCGGAAAAAATTTCTACGATGAGTTCCCTGTTGTCGATATGCCGGCAACTGCTCCCCCAGCAAGCTAACTTAATATGCAGAGATCCATTGTCCCTTTTTTTGCTAGGTGGCATCCAGTTTAGAAACGCCGCGCCACGCGGAAGGCAACAACACGGTTGCTAAGCTAAGTTTTATAACGGCGCCAGGCATAAAGGGTAGTAATCCGAACTGAATGGCTTTCGGTAATCCAATTTGGAAAGCCAACCATGAAACGCCAAGTGTAAATATAAGTGTCTGACCGATTAAGAAAAGAGGCAAAGCTGACCGAACCGACTGTCCCCAGCCTTTCTTTTGAGCCAGATGACCCAGCACAGCGCCACTCAGGATAAAACCTAGGATATATCCCCCTGTAGGGCCTATGATCACGCTCATGCCAGCGCTTTCGCCGGCAAACACGGGAACACCTAAACATCCAATGAGAACGTACAGTCCCATTGAGAGAGATGCTCGTCTTGCGCCATAAGAAGCACCCACCAGGAGAACAGCTAATGTTTGGCCTGTGATGGGTACGGGATAAAGGGGTACGGTGATCTGGGCCATGAGGCTAACAAACAAGGTGCCAAAAGCAACGAGAAGTGTGTCCGTTATAATTTTTGATTGAATACCACAGATGTGACATACAGATTGTGCCAGAGTTGCTTTCATAATAATTGACTCCTTTAGTGTGTTAATCCTTTACCTTAATTTCCGCGCAACGTATCCCCTGTTAGGACATGTCCTAATCGATCACCGAAAAAAACCGTTTCCATCGGAATTTGTCGGCGAAATCAACCCAACTTCGTTCTAAATTGTAATACGAAAGCCAGATTAAAATGCCCTGACCCTTGAGATTTTCTCTAGGCACAAATCCCCAAGCCCGACTATCCAAGCTTCGATCCCTATTATCGCCCATAACGAAATAGTGGTTCTTTGGGACCGTGATCGGACCAAAGTATTGGTTATAAGCATTGGGCCTTGAGCTATCCCAAATAATCGTGTGGGGTTCGTCATGCGTATTTGCTTCATCAAACCCCGATCCTTTTGGAAAAGTTTCAAGATAAACTTCTTGACCCGCATTTCGATGCACATTTTGTACAGGAGCCATAATGGCTTCATCTTGGGTTCGTTTTAAGGTAACGGGCTGGTGATTGATATAAAGGACTCGATTCTGAATCGAAATCGTATCACCCGGGAGTCCGATGACTCGTTTTACAAAATTAGTAGACTCGTTCACAGGGTACTTGAACACAGCGACATCTCCCCGACGTACGGAACTTGTGTCGAACAGCTTTATTTTGGTAAAGGGGATGCCAACTGCATAGGCAAACTTAAGTACGAAAATATGATCTCCCCCTAATAAGCTAGGCACCATAGAAGCCGTTGGAATCTTATAGGGCTCGATAATAAACGCTCGGATACACAATACGACGAGTATGATCCACCCAAACGAAAGAATTTCTTCTCTAAGTCTCTTCATAATTGAGTCAGCCTTTCAGCAGGACAGTGTGTGTGCACATAGGGTACCATATTCTTTGGGACCCTCATGAAGACTCTCCAAGTTTACTATGCTAAACAGTTTTTATCATATACCGGATTCTCGTTAACGCTATTTGTAGCTATATTTGTTGGAATTGACTTGTTTGAGCAACCTGAGGTTGTTGAGAAGGGTTGGCAGCCATTTTTAAGGTATTTGGTTCAGAAGTTACCTGAGATGCTCTACCATCTTCAGGCGATTTGTTTGTTTTTGGGCAATATGATGGTTTTGACACTCATATTTACCCGGCGTGAATCGGTTACCATATTCACATCAGGCATACGGTTGATTCAGGTATATTGGCCTATTCTTCTACTCACCTTAGGGTGTACGGTATCTATAAACGGACTATACGATCAATTTTCACCGATGTTGAATGAGTCACGACAGGTAGATTCGGCACGTCTATCCATCAAGAATTTAGTCCAAGTGAACTTGTTGGATGACCGGATCTGGTATCGATTCAACAGTGGTATTTATCGATTGGGTTCAATAGATCCACGACAAAAAACAATTCAAAACATCCACATCACGTTGCTGGATCCGGCTGGATCGCCACAACTCATCATTCAGGCTGCTCAGGCCAAGGTCAAGGACCATACGTGGATGTTTACAAAAGGCAAATGGATCAGCTATCGAGACAATACGGTCAACACCGTCGAGCCTTTTGATCAAAAGAGATTTGAGCTGCCCCAAGGTTGGACGGATGTGAATAAAATTACCCTTGAACCAGACCATCTTTCTGCAGGAACTCTGTGGGCGGGCTTGAAAAATGAGCGATTTAGTGCCAGCAAAACGCACCACTATAAAACAGCTTTATACAACAAATTGGTCTTTTTACTTTTGCCGTTTTTGCTTTTATTTGTAGGAGCGCCACTTGTCATGATAAATTCACGCAACGTGTCCGTGTTTAAGAATGCTTTTCTTGCAGCGGGGCTTTGTGTTGCGTTTTGGGTGTTTCACCAAATATTTGTTTCAGTGGGTCAGGTCGGAAGTATTCCCCCTCTGATAGCAGTTAGTGTGATGCCTATCTTATTTCTGCTGCTTGGAGGATTCTTTTGGTTCAAAAAAATTTAAACCTGCTTTTTTTTGGATCTTCCGAATTTGCTGTTCAAACATTAGTACATGTACTTAACCAGTCGACGCATTTGAATCTAATGGGTGTCGTCTGTGTGCCAGATCGTCCGAGTGGACGGGGGATGAAACTGCATGCCCCTCCTGTAAAGTCTTTGACGTTAGAACGTGGTATACCACTTTATCAACCTGAATCCCTATCTGCATTTCGAGATAATCTAAACCGTTTGGCACCCGACATCGGCCTTGTGGTGGCCTATGGGAAGATACTGCCTCAGTGGTGTTTTGATTCTTATTTTCCTCATGGACTCTACAATATTCATGCCTCATTGCTACCAGCTTTCCGAGGCGCGTCACCCATCCGTGCAGTCCTCAAAGCAGATGTGCCCAACACAGGTCTGTGTATTCAACAAATGGTCTACGAATTGGATGCAGGCCCTGTGTGGATTTCGAAATCTGTGTCAATCCCGCCAAGTATGGACTTTGGTCAATTGTACAGTGCTTTGAATAATTGCATTCCCGATGTAACCGGACAATTCATGGCAGAAGCGCCTCCTCAATTGTCTGACTTAACCGTTCAGAGTGCCGATCATGCGAGCTATTGCGGGAAAGATCAACCATCTGACAGCCACATGATTCTTGAAAGACCAGAAACTTGTCGATGGATTCATTTGCGTGCTTTTTTGCCCACACCTGGTATCTGGATCATGCGGAGCAAAGAGCGGTTGATTAAATTATGTAAAGGAACCTACCTTGAGAAAACGCAGTGCACAGTAGGCTTGATCCTCAAAGGGCAAGTCCTGATGCTTTCGACTGAGGATGGGCATCTTATTCGGGTTGATGAGGTGCAACTGCCTGGCAAGCCAAAAGTTGCTGTACAAAACTGGATCAACGGGTATCATCAATTGATCCGAACATGGTGTTCAGAAGGAGTTATCCATGAAGCACATGAATGAGTCAGAATTTCCTACCGTAGCCCCTTCCTTGATTGCAGCTGACTGGGGTCGGATGTTTAAAGAGGTTGAGTCATGCATGGGTCTTGGTATTTGTTGGTTGCATTGTGACATCATGGATGGTCACTTTGTGCCGAACATGACCATGGGACCTGATTTTGTGGCAGCGCTCAAAAAAGAGTTTCCGGATGCATTTTATGATTGTCATTTGATGGTGGAACAGCCTGATGTTTGGACGAAGCGATTTATTGACGTGGGTGCAGATATGGTGACCGTTCATGCGGAGTGTGACCCTGATGCAATCCGTAAAGCTCATGCGATTTGTCAAAAACATCAGGTTCGATTTGGTGTAAGTATCAAACCCAAAACGCCTGTGTCGATTTTAGAGCCTTGGTTTACGACGGTTGACTCAATTCTGGTGATGAGCGTCGAGCCTGGATTTTATGGACAATCTTTTATTGAAGGATCTGACACACGAATTGCCGAGATCAAGGCGCACTGTTCAGAGTCCGTCTGGCTGAGTGTGGATGGTGGGATTAACCCTGAAAATGCATCTTTAGTTGTCGATGCAGGCGCTCAAATTTTAGTTGCCGGCGGGTCTTTTTTTAAAGCAAAAAATCGAGCTAACGCATATAGCGCTTTTCAACAGGTGTTTGATAGAAAAGACTGAATCTGTTTTGCCAACTGCTGGCATAATGCGTCATCCAGTGGCGGGTATGCGAGAAGTTGGTGTAGCTGTTCTTCACTACGAACGCCCAAAAGCAAAAGATCACATTGTGTTCGTGCATAACTTAAAGCTAGGTGTTGAATTTTTATGCCTGGGTTTTCGACAAGAAAATGTGCGATGCCTTTTTGGATTGTAGAGAACTGAGGTTCTTTAAACCAAGGGCTGTGCGACCGCTCATCCCGTTTTCCAAATTTGGGTCGGGTTACAATTTGGTTTTTGAGTAATCCCATAGCTAGAGGACTGTAACCGCTTGTAACTGTTTTTGAATTTTGAGACGCAGTGAATAAAGTATTCGCATCAGGCGACAAAAGATTGCTGGGATATTGAAGATGGTCAATGTGATCCAATATTTTTTCTAACCCTTGTGTTGGCCAATTGCTCAACCCAACTGTTTTTGCTTTGCCCGACTGCTTGATGCGGTTGAGGGTTTCAAGTACGGTATCGTCTGATGTGTGGTTATCTGGCCAGTGAGCCAGAAAGCAATCCACGTAAGCTCGGTTGAGACGTCGGAGACTTCCTTCGAGATCTGATAGGAGTTGATCGGGTTGGTTATGTACGACAATTCGACCCGTTCGGGTTCGGACAAGCCCGCCT
The DNA here is from genome assembly GCA_029262815.1 of Deltaproteobacteria bacterium. GTDB lineage: Bacteria > Bdellovibrionota > JAJCYS01 > JAJCYS01 > JAJCYS01 > JAJCYS01. The sequence goes on from JAJCYS010000045.1 coordinate 8,635, forward strand.
TTAGTGATGATCTTCATTGAGTGTTTGTGGTCACCCAAGGTATCGCCCAAAAAAAGTTCAGCATTCCCAAATCCATAAATGGGTGCGGTATCAATCCAACGAACGCCTCGCTCATGTGCAATGGCGATCAAGTTGGCAATCGTGTGTTTTGAAAGTGTGGGGCCCCAGGCGCGGTTGCCAAAGAGCCGAGTGCCTAATCCAAACATGCTAAGAACTAAAAGGCTCAGCCCAGAGTCGTTTAGGAAGTCCGGTACGTTTGAGCAATCTTTTGAGGTACTTAGTACTTTCCTTCAACACGGTTGCAGCTTTGACTTGTGTTAACTGACGATGTTTGACAACGAACTGTCCGTTAACCATGACGTGTGTGATGTTTTCGGGCCAGAGATTCATGGTAAAGGCCCAGTGGGGATCAAACAAAGGATGTAAATTCAGCGCGTCTTTTTGAATGAATACGAGGTCGGCCGCTGCACCCACTTGAATTTTACCTTTGAGATGTTTTTTTCTAAGAATTTGCAAGGCGCCATTTTGCATAGAACGCAGTACTTTTTCGGGGTTGGGTTTTTGGGTTGGAAAAGCTTGGTCTTGGAGGGCGCGAGCAAACAACACAAAATTGCGTGCTTCTTTACCGATGTCCATCGTATCGTTGTTTGAACAAGCGTCACATCCTATGGAAATATTCTTCTTATGAAAAAGATCTTTAGGACATAGTTTGTCAAATAACACGAGTGCACTGGGACAGATGCCTAAGACGATGTTGGGATGGTCCAGTCGCTTAAAGTCGTCTTTTTCAAGGTAGATGGCATGAGCCAACAAAGTCGGTTGATCGAAACAGTTTAATTTCTCAAGGAAAGCAATGGGAGTCATCCCCAATTTTTCTTTGGCATGTTTAAATTCATACTCGGTTTGTGAGACGTGCATATGGATAGGGAAGTTACCATCTTTGGCGAATTCGATTAGATGTCCCATGTCTTTGGGGTGAACCGTATTAGTGGCATGAGGTCCGACAACGGGATGGATAAGTGCATGTGCTGACCGTTTGAAGAATCGAACCATTTCGTCATAAAGTGTTTTTTTGGGAAATGGGCCACCGCGTGTCAGAACCGTAGGTGCAATCGCCGCACGGATCCCCAAATCCTTCGCTGCTTCAGCGATAGCGGATGGGTAATAGTAATGGTCAAAAATACTGGTGCTGCCACCGAGTAAGCATTCTGCGATACCAAGTCGTGAAAAGTGATACACATCTTCTTCAGTCAGCTTGGATTCAAGGGGGAACATCCAACGGTGGATGACATTTCGGACTTGGGGGCAGAGGGATTTCATGAAAGTCATAGCGACGTGGGTATGACCATTGACAAACCCGGGTAAGACCCAATAGGCTTTTGCGTTAAATCCCCTTTTTGGTGAGCGTGGGTTTGACGGGGTGATGGATTCGATGATGCCATCTTGGATGACAATGTCGACGGGCTTTGAGGGCCCCCCAGGGAAGTACGTAACGTTGGTTAGGGTTTGCTTCATAAATTTTGTCCTATCCTAGAGGGTTTTGCGATGAATAGAAAGCTTTTTATGCTGATTTGCTTAGGGAGTATTCTTGGATTTCGGTGCACAGTCGCAAGGGGGAAGCCTTTGTGTAAATACTTACTCAGGCAGGCTATTTTTGATAATAATGTATTCAAAAAGCGTACAGAAAATGAAATTGTTGATGCTCTCGTATCCTACATTGCTTTCTATGACCAAGTGAACACACGTTTCCACCCTAACACCTACACATCGTTATTAAGAGCGATTGTGCCAGATCAGGGCGTGACAGAGCACTTTATTCCGATGCATATTGAAGAGAAGGTTGGATCTCTCTATGGAAGTTTTGCGTTGGCCTTACCGAGTGCAGGAGAAACGGTTTGGATTCGGCTCTCGGCTGATATGCAGATTAAATTGATTGCCAAACTTTTTGAGGCATTCAAGCAAGGTCGATATATCCAAACGCCTGTACCCAAGTGGGCTCAGTGGAAGCGCTCATTAGGGATGAAACAGTGGTTGGAGCCTAAGGCACGAATAGATCGGGCGGTGCCTGAGTATATTCGATTTGCTAAGGATGAGCATCACAACTTTGGCTTTATGCCCGCACGCATGCTTGGATCAGCAACACAAAAAAGGAGCGTTGGGCTTTATGCCCACGGGAACGTTGCGTTTTTTGCCTTATTAGGAGAGTTGGGGATGCCAGAAACGCATATGAAATTACAGATGGCAAGTATATCCGGCAAAAATGGACAGGGCCATATTTGGGTTTCTCTCAAACTACCTGAGCAAGATGATTGGCAGACGTTTGATGTTTCGAACATCAGTGAACAAAAGCAAAAGTTGTTGCAGGTTCTGTTCCCATACAATTTTTACGAGGAACGTGATTTTTTCAAATTGAATCGCAACTCTCTTTGAGAAAAACTCCTTAAGATTCCTGTGAGTTAGGCCGATCCTAAATCAGGACAACTTTAAGGAGACACCTATGCTTTTATGGGTCGGTTTGGGCCTTATCTTTTTTACAGTTTTTTGGTTGGTTTACCGCCAAATGCAGAACATGCTTGCGGATGCAACCAAAGCTACGTTGGGCGTGGCCGAAGATATTCCTGTTAACTCACTTGTCCTCAAATACTCTAAAAAACTCTACCGAGGGTTCATCATGAGTATTGCCAAAGGTGTACTCAAAGAAGATAAGGAAAAAAAGATCAAACGAAAACTAGTAACGGCTGGGGCTACTGAGCTGCTGCCGCCCCTTGAATTCATGGCCTTTAAGATTCTTTTGGGCGTATTTCTACCTATTGCCATGTTTGCATACAGTTTTGTGGCCAAGGCCGGTTTAAATCCATTAATGATCGTGGGTATCGGTATCTTTGGCTGGTTCTATCCTAATCTCTGGATTAAAGGTTTAAAATCGAAACGTCAAAAAGATATCTCATTAGCCTTGCCTTTCGTGATTGATATGTTGACCTTGAGTACCGAAGCAGGGATGGATTTCATGGGGGCTATCCAAAAGGTAGTTGAGAAAGCAAAAGTCAGCCCGCTGGTTTTGGAGCTTGAACGTGTGTTGAAAGAAGTACAACTCGGTGCCTCACGAAGTGATGCACTACGAAATTTCGCCTGGCGAGTTGATCTAGAAATCATTTCGTCCTTTGTCGCAATTCTAATTACCGCTGATCAGATGGGTGCCAGTATTGGAACAGTGCTTCGTGCCCAGTCGGATCTTCTGCGAAACGAACGTTTTTTAAAGGCGGAGAAAGCCGGGGCCGCTGCGAGTCAAAAAATATTATTCCCACTTATCTTTTTAATTCTGCCTGCAGTGTTTATCATGATTTTTGGACCAGTCGTGTTGTCATTTGTCTATGGTGGAGGGCTTGCAGGTGGCTGATTTTAGATCCTATTCAACACCCAGATCTCTTTTTAAGGGTGCACAATGTGTACTATCGCACTGTTATGAAGCAACAGGCTTGTGCCACCGTACAAAAGGTCTGTTAGGTTCCAAATCTATTTCTCAAGATGAGGGACTACTGATTCTCAACTGTAATTCGGTGCACACTTTTTTTATGGCCTACCCCATTGATGTGTGTTTTCTGGATCATACGTTCAAAGTGGTGAGAAAGGTTGATGCCCTAAATCCCTTTCGTCTTTCGCCCTGGGTATTTAAGGCCAAGCATGTGCTAGAGGCATCGTCTGGATGGCTCGAAACACACCGTATCCAAGTGGGTGATCACCTTAAGTGGAGTGCTGAGTGAGTGCGGATATTGCATATAGTCTCACCATTCAGGGAGAAGAAATCCCCTTAGAGACACTTCCGTTAACCGTAGGTCGTAACGAGAGTAACGGTATTGTGTTGTCTGAACAAGCGGTTTCAAAGGTGCACGCACGGTTGTTAATCCACCAAGGTGTGCTCATGGTCCAGGATCTAAACAGTGCCAACGGCACGTTTGTGAATGGACGAAAGGTACAGCTGTCACCCCTCAACCATGGCGATGAAGTTGCCTTTGCAGGTGCTTCAGGTCGTGTTCGAGCTGAGGTTGCAGAGGCTCAAGCGGACGAACCATCGGATGAAATGGTGGGTGGGGATTCGGCCCTTTCAGAGGGGTATGAACCCAAAGAGGAAGCAGTACGAGAGGATGTTGCAGATCACAGAACGTTTCAAGAAAAATTGATGGACCGTTTTGACGGTGTATTTATTCCATTTTATAGACGAACGTTTGCAGAGATTGAATTCCCCCGTATTTTAATTCCGCTTGTTATTTTTATTTTTGTCATCCTGATTGCCGTCACCGTCATTCCACAGATCGAAGAAAATGAACGAGTGATTGAAGTTGAAGCTCAAAAAAGAGCAATGCTTCTAGCCAAACGAATCATCGATGTGAATAAACCGTACTTAGATCAAGACAAAGACCATTTGTTGACCGTGACTTCGATTATGGAGGAACCTTCTGTCATCGAAGCTTTGATTGTCACATCAAAAGGTAAGATTTTGGCACCCGAAAACCGCTATGGCCAATTAGTGAATTCAGCGGTTGTGATGCATGCATTGTCAGCCAAAGATACTTATGTCAAATCATATAAGAAAGGCTATGCAGTCGCCTCTCATCCTATTTATCGATACGATCAAGATAAAGGATCCAACCAAGTGCATGCCTTAGGGGTTGCGCGTGTATCCACTAAAACAGTAGGCAGGAGTGGGTCCGACCTTTTGGTGTTCTGGCTACAAATTGGGTTATTTGTGATTGTAGGGGGCATCTTAGTTTCCTTTTTGTTCATTCGCATATTCACACAGCCTTGGCGAGATTTAGAGGCGCAAATTGAACAGGCCATGCGTCGTGAATCTACGAGTGTGCCACTGGTCATGAATTTTGGACCCGTTGAACAAACGACAAAAAGTATCAACACGCTTTTATATAAGTGCTTTGAAGGTCGTGCGTCTAAGGGTGTTGGTGAAGCAGATGATCTCTCAGATTTAGGTGCCACGGATTCAGGCGTGTCCGACGGAACCTATATTGATATTGCGGCTGATGGCAGCATCGTGAATTGCCACGTGGATGATAGGGATCGTGCTTGGGTGTCAGAAAAACTACCCGAACTAGAGGGCGCATCCTCCATCGGGGATGTGCATGAAGCATTAGGTGCCTGGGTATCAACATCACAGTCGCAGGAGGCCGCTACGACAGGATTTTCTCAAGGTGGAATTTGCGCGGTGATGATTCCAAGTTCGGATGGATACCGACTGTTCCTCTCTGAGGCTCAGGAGGGCTAGATGGCCCCACGATTTGAGCTTATCCTCATATTTCAATCGGGACAGTTAGAGGGGCAACGTGCCAAAATGCAGGGTGATCGGATGGTCATCGGCAGTGCCGAGTATTGTGATTTACAATTGCAAGAGCCGGGGGTGAGCCGTCAGCATGCGGTGATTCGATTTGTAGGCGATCAATATGTGATTGCCGATCTGGGGAGTCGAAACGGCGTGTTTGTCAATGGCAAGCGGTTGACTGAACCAAAAACCCTGTACCACAAGGATAAAATTGCCATTGGCGAAGTCCGAGTTCGCATTCGCATTCCTGGGACCCAAACAAAGCCTATCGATTATGATCCCGAAAAATTGACTATTTCTGCGGACGATACGGCTGCGCCCAAAGCTTCCTTACTGAACAAGCGTGTGATCATCTATGGGGGTGCGGGGCTCATGTTGCTTGGGTTGGTATTATTGATGCAAGAGCCTAAACCGGAGGAAGCGAATCAACAGAAAACCGGATCGACAGAGAGCGATGCGCCGGGTACATCTGAAGATGCGGCTGCTGTTATTAAAGAAGAGCAGATCAAAGCCACAATTATCAAGAAACAAGAGCAACTGGGAGAGTTGTTGGTCGTTGAGGCTGAAAAAGAGCGAGAACAAATTGAGCGAGCCTTGCAGTCAGGGCAAAAGGTCCCCGTGCCGGAGCAGCATAAACTGGCACGAGAGAAGTTCGAGCGGGGGATGCGAGAGCTTCGGGCGAAACATTTCATCCAAGCCGAGCGAGAATTCAATCTTGCTTTGTCCTTAAACGCCAAAGATCCTCTTATTGCAGAATATTTGACCCGAACCCGACGTAAGCGACGTTCAGTTGCAGCGGAGCATTATGAGCTTGCTAAGGCGTATTTCTCGAGTCTGCGATATGATTTATCCGTCAATCATTTTCAAAAAGTGCTAGAGTTACTGGAAATTGAGAAGAAAACTCTCGACAATGAAAGTAGTGGGTATGTTGAAATCATGAAGAATGTCGATGCGTATCTAAAACGAGTTGAGTTAGAAAAAAGAAAGTAACCATTAAAATGGCACATCAATTTACACTTAAAGATCAACACGACCGAGTTTTGCACGAGTTCTTGGTGGAACCAGGGGCCGTTTGGGTACTTGGTTCATCACCGAAGTCTGATGTCGTTTTGGACCCTTCTGAGGATATCCATCCGGATCATTGCCATATCATTGGTGAAGCGGATGGTGTAGCTATCAAAAACACCAGCGTAATCGGTAAGGTTTATCTAAATGGCTTGCAAATCACGTATCGGCCTTTGGTTATAGGGGACCGTGTCCAATTGGGCCCATATGAGCTTTTCTTTGACGAAGCCCTCGCCGCTGAATCCCCGGACGAAGTAGAGCCGCTAGTTGAAGAAGAACCTATACTTACGGATGACGCGATTTTAACGACCGCTGCAGCGGGGCCGACGGAGCTTGAAGAAGATCAGGGGACCATTATTTCTGATTTAACCATCGCGCAATTGGTATGGATTGGGCCGGATGGGGATCACGGATTTGAATTAAAAGGGGATGCTTATGTTGTAGGGCGAGGTTCGCTTGCATCCATCAGGGTTGATGATGAATCCCTCAGTCGAGAGCATTTTCAGGTTTATCAACGAGAGGGTATTTTTTATCTGAAGGATTTGGGTTCAACTCACGGAACGCGCGTGAACGGTGTTCGAGTGGTTGAGACTCGGTTGCATGATCAGGATGAGATAGGTGCGGGGGACAGTTTGTTTCGAGTGGTGATCGGACTACGAGAATCACTACAAGCGCCGCCAGAGTTGCCGAAGGAAGAAAAAACCCAGGTTGTTGAGTTTATTGCGCCAAAGCCTAAGAAGAAGCCGAAACCTAAGCCTAAATGGCTCGCACAACGGCGTAATCAATTTATTGTGTTGGGTGGGCTAGGGTTGATCTTGGCATTGGTGTTTTTGATTGAACCAGAAGAGGAAGCAGCGCCTAAAAAACCTGTCGTTGCGCGTAAACCTGCGCAAGTAAAACCCAAAGATCCATGGGATTTATTGACCAAAGTTCAGCAGAATGAAATCAAAGAGATGTATGCTCAGGCTCAAAGTTTGATGGCCCGTAAAGCGTGGGAGCAAGCCTATGTGTTGCTTCGGAAAATCAAAGATTTTGGTATTCCGTACAAAAACATTGACGCGCTCATGCGACGGTCACAAAACGAAATCATCGCGTTAGAGAAAAAACTGTATGAAGAAGAGCAAAAAGATGCCGAGAAAGAGCGGGCAGCCGCAATTGAACAATATTTGCGAGAAGGGCGATTTCATCTTGAAAAAGGAAGTTTTGATCGAGCACGAGAAGCGTTTGCAAACGTGCTTGAGTTGGATCCGTTAAATGATGAAGCGCTTCAGGGGTTAGAGGCGGCGCAGAGTAAGAAAGAGGATATTGATTTTAAAGAACGTGAGCGTCGCATCAAAGAGCAGAACGAAAAGCGGGTTCAAGACTACATGGCTCAGCTGCAGCAAGCGATTGAGAACAACGAGTTTGATGAAGCGCGAGCCTTACTTAAGGAGCGTCTTGGGGTTGTGCCTTATACAACGCCCTATTGGGATGGCCAATTTTTGGAACTCGTGGGTCAAATCGATCAACGGGAGCAGTCATTTTATGAGCCGTTGGTTCAAGAGGCTGAAGCCTTTTTACAATCTGAAGAGTGGAGTAAGGCTTGGAAAAGATGTCATGAGATTCTTCAGAAGAATTCGAAAATTATTGCAGCACAAAAGTGTCAAATCAGAGCAGCTATTCCTCTTAGGATTCGAAGTAAGAAGTTGTACAAAGATTCGATTGTGGCTGAAAGTTTAGGGAATGTGACTGAAGCCAAAGAGAAATGGCAGCAGATTATAGAGATTGCGCCGACAGATGACACGTACTATAAGCGTGCCCAAGAAAAGATTTTATTGTATTAGAAAGATGAATCCCCGCCCACTCGCTTTGCTCGCGTCGGGAATTGTGCATGTTAGATAATTCGATGACAGAATAATAAAACACGTCTTTGCGAGGAGGATTTTTTTGGGCACGACGAAGCAATTTCCTGTTTCCAGTCTTTTATTTTGAGAGGATTTTTATATCTCGATCTAATTCTTCTTTATAACCGTGTAGTTCAGCACCATCAAAGGTTAGATATTCAGGTAGATCCTGCTTGATCAATTTAAAGTATGATAAAGCACGTCTATTTAGATCAGCCATATTCTCAGGCTGTGGTACTGTAGGCATTCGGGCGTAGTAGTTGACGTATACCATATATTCACGCTGATAAAATGCTATGCGTTTTATCTCACTGCCTTTTAATTCAGATGGAGCGATTATATCGCTTAATTTCTTAACAAGAACCATGAGACGGGCAGCGCTTAACTCTGTTATCGTCTTCTTGAGAATGGCGACCTCTTGTCGTAGGATCTCACTATTTTTTACATCCTTTTGAATCTGCCGACCCACAGGATTCGAATTTCCTTGGCAGCTTGTGGAAAGTACAAAACAACTTAAGCACAGTGGAATTAAGATAAGTTTTCTCATGGTGCCTATATTGTAACGGGCTTAGCGAGATTATTCAAGACGTGTGCCCTGTGCGTGTCGGAGAAGACCAATCTACTCAAAACGTCATAACGCTGGAAGAGAATTGGCTCAACCAATTAAGCGCAAAACTAATTTCCACTTGATTAAACATGTCAAGTGATAGCGCCTGAGGCGTTGACTGTCTAAATGGTGCACTCTCATTGAGTAGTAAATAGGTATGGATTCGTTCAAGACCCCCTTCAATGAGATAATCAAAATTGGGTTGAGTTAAAAGTGCGAAAGTGACTGATTCGATGACGAACTTTCCTTCTGTACTGAGCTTAACTAACGCCTCTTGCCGTTTAACTTCGTACTCAAGCAATTTCAAAATATATAGATGTGCAGATGGGATGTTCTCACTATAAAGAAGCGTTAGCAATTTAGGCATTAATTCGATTTGAAGTGATTGATTTCTTTTTTTTAAAACTAAAATCGACGGAAATAAAATAAGTTGATTCAATTGGGATAAATTACCGTCAGGTTTTTCGATTAAACCTGAGATGCGAACCTTTGTATAAGGCGCCAATAGTGGATTTCGCTGTGTTGCGATCCATGCTCGAATAGTTCGGTCGGGCAACTTTAGTGTACCTGCGGCTATCGAGTGAATTTTATCTAGTGTGCCTGAGCAAGCTATAAGTTGTATTGGTGACAGAAACAGAGCCCATAAAAACAACCAGCTAAATTTCATCGCTACCGCTTTATATTGAAATACCTGGTTATGCTCTCGATAGTACCGAAAGCCTCCATGAGCAAGGGCCGCATCTCTTTGATCTTATAAGTAGGCAATCCACTTCCTGTTTGTCTAACGTTAGATCCAGAAGACTCTCTGCCGAGAGCGATGATGTGATTGACGAAAGACTCTTTTTTTATATTCGACAATGAGTTTAATGCTGTTTCAAACTCTCTTGTATTAAGTGCAGGAAAAAGAGCGTGCCAAGTTAAATAGTAGTAGACAGTTTCAAGAGCTTGACGTTCTTTTGAGGCCATATCCCCTCTCTGATGAAATTGTTCGATGCGATGTTCTTCAAACATCAATCGGTGATAGATTATGCTATAAATTTCTACACTTGGAAATTTTCCATAAGAACTGAACCATTCTTTATCTGATTTAATGATTTTTTTTGTCTCTTCAAAAGCTGATCTGAAATAGGTATAGGGGGTATAGGTTGTGTGGGAGAGCACGAATGGGTCTTTAATCATGGGCAAATACGTAATGGGCGTTACCCTCAGGATGTTGGCTTCGGTCATGCTCGGGAATCCACGAATGGGTACAGGAATAAAAAAAGGAGAAGAAATTTCATGATCTATCCTATTTAAGGAACGAATTTTTCGATCATATGATCCAATGTCAGAATTCTTGTGAAGCGAAGATAAAACGTAAACAAAATTTTCAACAAGTTTATAAAATATGCCAATTGAAAGTGTGTCTCGATCTTGTACAGCCCAAAGATCATTATTTAACTCTTCGATGAAATTTTCTATTTTTTGTTGAAATTTAAAACTTCTTATGGATTTCTTTTGTGAATGTTTATGTTGAGCATTATCCAACGTATCTTGTATCCATACTAGTAAAGGGTTGATCCGCTTGGTGAGCAGAAGGGTGCTAGAGTTCGATTTTTTTGTATGGTGCGTGTGAATCCAAGAAATATTCCAACTTGCCCAGGGGCTGGTGAGTTGCTTGCTGACGCCCAAACCGTCAAGGGCATAGCAGATTTCTAGAACCGTGTCTCGTGCGCAGTTGGCATCGAAATAGGCGAAACAAAGAGAAGGAAAAGTTGTGAGTAGAAAAGAAAGTGTGAGCATCCGAGCCCATTGGGTCATAGATACTAGTCATACCATATGGATGACTTATTGTCATTGAAGTGATTGGTATTCTTTAAAAATGGTTTCAATTTTGCTAAACGCTTCCAGCATCAAAGGTCGCATTTCTTTGATTTTAAAAGTAGGCAAACTCTTTCCAGTTTGTTCAACTGCTAATCCAGTAGGTTCTTTGCCAAGTGCAATGATGCTATTAATGAAAAATTCTTTGTTCGAAATTGAAAGGCCCTTCAGGTAAGTTTCAAATGCCAAGAGATTTAGTGAAGATATCTTGGCATGCCAATGGAGATAATAATAAACAACCTCTAATGCTTGTCGTTCTTTAGCATGCATAGTTCCTTGTTTTTGAAATTGTTCAACGCGATATTTCTCAAATAACAGTCGATCATGGATTGTTTCATACGCTTTGTTGTTCGGCAACTTACCGGTTGACCAAAGGATCTCTTTGTCCGCTTTTATGAGTCTCTTTAAGTAACTTAATTTTTGTTTAAAGTAGGGATAGGGTTCATATGAACTGTTAGGCAGAATGAGTTTGCTTTTGATCAGAGGTAGAAAGGTAATGGGGGTTGCACGTAGAATATTTGCTTCGACTATCGTAGGAAAAATGTGAGTTGGTATGGGGATGAATAGGGGGGCTGTGATTTCATGATCTAATGTGCCTAGAGTTCGTATTTTTCGATCATATGCATCCAATCCATATCTAGGGTTAACCGCGGATACGAGATACGAAAAATTTTCAGAAACTCTGTATAAATCCACTATGGATAGCCTTTCATTTTTGGATAATGTTTTAATATCATTCCACAGGGCTTCTGCAAAATCCTGACGGCTTTTTGTTACTTCAGGATCCTTAAGTTTTTTCAAAGTTAAGTTATTTCCATGATGTGTGCCAACTGAATCTCTCATCCATGCGAGTAAATGACTTACATGTTTCGTAAGGAACTGGGTTTCAGAGTTAAAGTGATTATCTCTATAAGTGTAGTTCCAAGAAATATTCCAGCTGACCCATGGGCCGACGAGATGTTTATTTACACCCAAGTCATTAAGCAATGTACTTATTTTAAATAAGCTTCTTTGTGCGCAATCTCTATCAATTCCGTGAGAAAGCAATGGCAAAATAAAAAGTACGACACCAAATATGAATAGTAGACCGTGAACTCTTGATTTAATCATCTAACACCTGGCTAGAAAAAGTAAGGACATGTTGGTAGGCTCTTTTGAAATCTTGGGCTTCTAGTTCATTGTTTTTAGCAGTGTTCAACTTCGACATGATTTTAATGGTGAGTCCTTCGATATTAATGCCTCGATCCCTTATTTCTTTTGCAAACCCTGGATAATAGATAGAAGAAAGTTTTTGAGTGAAATGAAAATGATAAAAAATGAGCTCAAACACCTCTCTTTCTTTGGAGGTTAGCGTTTGCGCGTAGTGCATGCGTTTTATCTCAATATCCAATCGTTCATTTAGTAGAAGAAATAGATTGTTGGAATTTCTTATTCTAGCTCTATCAAATTTTCTCATGTTTTTATTATGTTCCATTCGACTTCTGATTAAACGAATGGGTGATAATTGCTTTCCTTCATCTAATTCCACAGTGTTTGAAAAAACGGAAAATGGATAAAGGGGTAATACTCTAAGCCTGTTAGCAACTGTGACGGTTGGTACAGAATCAACTGGGAATGGAACATAGATTGGAGAAGGAAGCTCGTGTTCGATTGATTTCAATATAGTTGCCTTTTGTCTCGACAAATACTCTGTTGATGAAAAACTGGCTTCAATCACTGATCTGTAAAGTGCAAAATGCTCTACTAACGTAATTATCTGGCCAACACTGATTGTATCTTTATGTTTAATTTCAGTTAATACTCTGCGCGTAATATCGGACCAATCAGATAGTTTGTTTTCGCCCGCGTGACTGACATATCTGTTTCCTACCTCTAATAAAGTTGTGTGTCGATCAATAGCAGTGATCATAGGCTCAAAAATATGTTTAGGTGCTAGAAGTTTTTCGGTTTCTTTGTGTTCGTTTTTAAACCAATCCGAAACAAAGTATATCCAAGGTTCAAAATAGGACTTAGGCAACAGTTGTTCCAAACGGTTTTTGAAGTTATTCAGATGGGTAATTTCATCGCAGGCAAAGGCTCGAAAGCCAAAGCTAAAAACCAAAAAAACCAAAAACGAGCTTTTAAATGATGCCACTCTTCCCCCGAATGTCATACAGCTAGTAGTATCAAGCTTTGTTTGGCAATGCAAACAAGTTGAGTTATTGGTTTTTTTTGACAAATTTAGACACCCATTGGAATGCTGTCGTGTAGTCTCTGAACTGCAGTCGTTGCCGTTTCTCCTGATTCAAAATGTTTAATAGAGTGCCAATATGTTGTTTTCGTGTGTTTCCATTCATATGTGTAAAAACATCATGAATCGCTTGAGGCGTTGCATTGAATGTGACTTCACCATTCATCCAATGGAAATAGAAAAACAGATTAAGGGTTGCCTGTTTGGTATTGAAGTGCGCCTTGTCTAGCTGTTGAGCCAACTTTCCCATAAAGGCGACACGATCCGTCAAAGCTTGATAAGCTTCTTTTTCTTTTCGATGTTCATAGAACAAATTCGTAAGTTTTGAATCTTGATCCTTTAAAACTCCGTATCCAAAATTGCCAGATCCATGATTGGGCGAATCTGTATGTGCATAGTTTATGCTTAGTGGATAGAAAGAAAGAGCCATAACCCAAAAGATGGCGTTGGGGTTAAGTTCATGGTGTGTAGGCACTGGAAAGTACAAAGGGCTGGTTTCACTCGAAAGATCATAAGACCTTGGAAATACCATAAAGCACATTTCGATCACGTCTTCTCCTAGGTCATGAAGATTATGTAACGATATCGTGTCCTCATGTTGTTGTTTGTTGATTTGAGTCAACAATGTTTGACGGCCTTCGGTCTTTGAATCTAATCCATTCACTTGTTGATACATCCATGCCAATGTTTTTTTGAATGGTTCAAGGGGCAGATCGAGATAAAAGACAGGTGTCATTTCTTGTCTGGTTTTTTTGGAGGCGACAAGATCAAAGATATGTGCTTTATGGATTTCTCCGAATTGAGCAATGACATCATGGGGTGCATGTATTTTTTTTGCAGTATATTGAATGTTTTCGACTTGATTCAAACACGTATCTTTCCAGTGTGCGAAACATGAGAAAGAAAATAGTACGGTGGATACAGATAGGAAAAATCGCAATGGTGTTCTAAAAATGTGGACCCCCTAAAAATGATTAGTGCTCCTATCTTAATGTAGGTCTGGGGGGTTACTCAAGCTCTTCCATCAACTCAAGTTTCTCTAAGGTCTCTTCAGAGGCTGATTCTTCAAGCAGTTCATAGGCATTCATAAAACTATCGTCCTCTTTTTCATATTGATAATAATCAGCAAGCTCTCTGGCATTTCTGAGACACATATAGTGCACGGTACTGGGTGCAACGCCTTTCAAGCAGGCTTTGAGAGAATCAAATACTTTGGTGGCTTTTTCTTTTGATTGGCGGGCAGCTTTTACTTCACGTGTGAGTGATTGTGTAAACCTGATCAAGGAATCCGGTGGTAGATGTGGATTCTTGGTAACTTCCTTTCGCATACCCTCTGACGTAGGAAGCGAAGATAGGAGTGCATCTGGAGGGAAGACACCAGAGTTGGATGACAATACGGTATCAGGTTGGTAAGCTTGGGGCACCGCGTGGGTGAATTTTTTTTCTTCACTCTGAAGTGTACGGGAAGTATCGCGAGAGGGGGTAGGACGTTTTGTGTGAGTCCCATTTTCTGATATTGGGCGGGCGAAAAATAATACAAGTAGAGCAACACAACACGTTGAAACGACCCCAATCCACCATTTCATAGCTCACCCTCCTCCATGACCCATTCGGGCAATCTGAACTCTAAAAGGACTCAACCTCTCCCTTAGTATATCGGCTAAATTGATCGAACATAATAGGCCTTGGATAAAGAAGGCAATTTTTTGGGGGCTAAAGAATCTGACATTTATGACGATAAGACTAGTAGATGAATGCGTCCCTGAGAAACTTGTTGAATGAACCCGAAAGCCTTGTGTTTGAAGTTGAAAACCCTATTCTGGCTCATGTATTAACTGATCTTCCAAACTTCGAAACGGCTTTTGAATCCTATAAGTGGCCTATTGGACAAAATAGTGTCTCAGCCTTGCTGTTTGCATTGAAGATACGGGATAAGACTACGTTTAGTCACGTGCTTCGGTGTGGGACCTATGCCCATTTATTAGGACAACAAGAGAATAAAGAGCTCATTGGTGAGTGGACGCTCCTTGCACTGCTCCATGACTTAGGTAAGATGGGGATCCCCGATGAAATCCTTAGAGATACCGGGGAACTTCCCCTTCGAGCCTTTGAGCAAGTGAAGCAGCATGCCTCATTTGGTCAAGAGTTAGTAAGACGTGCCGGGCTATCAGATGAGCTATCCATGTGCATACGCTCACATCACGAGCGACTGGATGGCTATGGCTATCCAGATGGTATTTCGGGCGATAAAATCCCCGAAGCATCTCGCATGATTCTGGTCATAGATACATTCGATGCACTTACGAGTAATCGTCCATATCGCTCCGGTCTGTCATACGTTGATGCGTTTGAAGAAATGCGAAAATCTATGGGATCACAACTAGACAAACGTTTCACAAAAGTTTTCATCACGATCCTTTCCGAACACATCGACTTAGCTGAAAAACGCTTGGGTCTAGATACCTTGCCCCGAATTGCTTAAAGCACAGACTGTCTAAATGTTTCGATCTCAGAAATTTCTTTGGGTACTTCGCTTGTCAATACACGGCAGCCAGATTCTGTGAGGACAACATTATCTTCAATGCGAATCCCGATGCCTTCATATGCACTAGGCACGTCCGCATCAAAACAATAAAGCCCTGGTTCGATGGTGAGGACCATGCCAGGTTGTAAAACTGTAGCTTCGCCAGATGCATCATAATAAGGACCTACATCATGAACGTCGAGTCCCATAAAATGGCCGATGCCGTGGTAGTAATATTTTTCGTACGTTTTTTGTTCTAAAATTTCATCCAAGGATCCAGTTAAGAGGTCGAGATCTTTGAGGCCTTGTGCCAACAACGATATGGTACGTTCTTGTAGTTTTTGAAAACTAATACCTGGTTTGACGTGTTCAAGGATCGATTTTTGAGCGTTTAAAACAACAGTATAAAGGTCTCTTTGGGGTGACGTGAACGTCTTGGCCATTGGAAAAGTTCGAGAAATATCAGAAGCGTACCCTTTTAGTTCACAGCCGGCATCAACCAAGATGAGGTCATTGGAATTAGGTGCGGTGTATTGGGGTGTATGATGAAGGACCGTGGCGTTGGCGCCACTGGCGACGATGGTCAAATAGGCTATATCCGTTGCGCCGTTTGTATAACAGAAATTTTCAAAAGACTTGGCCATCTGGAATTCAGTCTGGGCAGGTGTGGCAGAGGTCATGAGATGTTTGTGTCCAAGCGCAGAGATATGACAGGCTTTTTCGATGATCTCAAGCTCAGATGCTTCTTTGATCTGTCGAATTTCAGCGAGGATTGAGTACAGGTCTCGAAGCTCAGGTGCGAACCGGCCTCTACGATTTGAGGCTTTTGAAACCCGATCCATGCATTTTGAGAGCTCAACTGAAATACTGGGGAACGTTTGAAACGGAACGAACACATTAGTAACCGTTGCGGCATGGGTTTCAAACCAAGACCAAAAAGTGCCAAATGGATGGACTTCGTCCCAATGGGGCATGCTCACAAGCTCCTCATGGGTGTGGTCCACGCCGATCCATTTTTGTTGGTCAATAGGTCGGGGGGTGTAAAACAGTGCTGATGTGCAGGCTCCTGTTTCATCTTTGAGGACGGTCCAAATGGCTGGGGAAAGCTGCATCTGTGTTAAGTAGAGGAAATGTGAATCCTGTCTAAACGGATAAGCGACATCGTAATTTCGGGGCATTGAGGTGTTCGAAAAGACGACGCTGAGGCTTTTTGAGGGTAAATTTTCTGTGAATCTAGTTTGTGCTGAGTTCATAAGTATAGTAAGCATTATGGAATGAACTTTGAAAAGCCGCAAATAGAAATCCTCTTCGAAGACGCATGGTGGCTGGTGGTCAACAAGCCTCCAGGGGTGATGAGCCAGCGCGGGAAGCGGCTTTTGCCCAATATCGTAGACTTGCTGAAAAGCCCAAAATCTTTTTTGAGTGCGGCCCATCGGTTGGATACCAATGTCTCAGGCGTGTTGGTTTTAGCAAAAACCGCTCAATCCGCTCGGTTTTTTCACAAATTGCTATTAGAAAGGCGTGTTCGGAAATTATATCGTGCAATTTTGTCCAATCCCTTTCAGCGATCTTGGTTGCCTCAATGCTGGATAAATGCTGGTGTGAAGCAAGGACAGAAGCTGATCCTGTTTCCTCCCTTTGAGCAATTCACAGGGCCTGTTAAATCCTGCCGGCTAGAACTATCACCGCTTAGGGCAGTTGAAAACAATCTACTGGCAGAGATCAAACTACACACGGGAGTCTTTCACCAAATACGCGCACAATGTGCGTTTCATAACTGTCCTATTTTGGGAGATACCAAATACGGCGGGCCGAGGCTTAGCGGTCGACGGTTGGCGCTTCATGCAACGCAAGTCACATTTCCTTTAAGACCGGGGAAGACCGGTCATACGATGTGTGCTTCTGAACCCACCTGGTTTGAAGAGGTGTTAGCAACCAAAAGTCGTCCCAAGTAGATGAATGGGGTATCGCAGGCTGAGATTAAAACCTTGATCGCAAATGTCGTGATGATGATTTCCGTGAGATTGGGCAAGATGCCGTATAGCGCGCCTAGTGTGAAAAAGACGGTATCGAATCCTTGTGCAATGATTGTCGACACGTTGTTTCTGGCCCAGATGTGGCGATCATGGGTGATGGTTTTGAGCTTGTGATAGATGCTGATAGAGAGGTTTTGTGAGAGCAGGTAAGAGCAAAGCGAGACTAAGACAATGCGGGGGCTGAGGGCCATGATCTGAGCTAGATGAGGGTGTGCAAAGTCTTCAGGTGCAGGATGAATGCTAAGGATAAATTGTGAGAGTAAGACGTAGAGGAACGCAGCCAGGAACCCGCACCAGACAAGTTTTCGTGCGGTCTTAGGGCCATAAAGCTCCGAAAGTAAATCTGTGCAAAGAAATACCATAGCGTAGCAGATATTGCCTCCAGTGATGTGGAGCCCAAAAACCACGAATGTTTTAAGGACAAACAGATTCATTAACAAGGTAGCAGCGGTGCCAAGGCAGATTAGTGCTAACGCACCACCGATTCGGAGTGCAATGAGGATGCAGCCAAAGCTCACGAGTAACTGAGTAAAGAATAGGACTTCATTTGTCATATCCAACCATTGTCGTCAGAATGATCAAAAGGTCAATAGGGAATCTTGAATCAGTTTTTCTTTGAACGCGGTTGCTAATCAGTGCTAGGGGTGCTCTATTCTTAGTTAAGAATGGGAGGAGCCTGGTGAAAGAGAAAATATTATGTGTGTTAGCGTGTGGCATTTTATCGAGCAGTTTCGCTTTTGGGGAAACTAAAACATTATCATTCGATATCTTAACGTCAGATGAATGGGGCTTAAATCGACGTTTGGCGAAAGATGTAAAACAGGTGACTGCTGTTTATGTTGGATGTACGGACTCAAAATTGAAATATGAATCACCTATTGTAGGGAAAGACACGACATCGGTGAACCAGGGAGATGGAGAGTATTCGTACCATAATTTTGATATACCTTTTACGGTTCATACAGGAGGTTTTTTGGGTGCTTTCACTACGTGTTACCAGCTGAAAAAAATTAATTTTTCAATTGAGGCAATCGAATACATTGGTTCGAAAGACGCCTATCGCTTCGCAAGAACCAAGCACAGGGTAGCACTAGCTGTGGCTGAAGATAGTAAGAGTAAAGAGTCTGTACACAGAATACGAATAGTTTGTGATGAAATAACGCTCGAGGCGTCACAGGTGAGTGTTATAAATCCTATGCTGGATCAAGGCTACAGTCAAAAACTCGCAGGGGAATTTTTAGTGTGTGAAGGAACTTACCCGCTTGGTTCACTAAACCGAACCTCTATTGTGAAGAAGGGGCTTCAATTAGGGAAGTGGGAGCCTTTCACGTCTTATGAGGCTGACAAGTTATATCAGTATGCAACGCTTGAGATTACCGGGGATTGGTAACAATGAGGCTAGGCGAAAGCCAACTAATTAATGCTGCAGCTCACAGAACTGGTCGAGACTTCAATGTAGGGGTATATCGGATCGACGGGTGTAGATTCTGGGTGGTAATACGGGGTATGAATCCAAGTGATTTTTGTTGAATCAGGGGAATCGCTTACGATTGTTAGAAACGTGGCCGCATCATTCAGGTTTGCAAATTTACATGTTTTCCACTCTGTGCCGATTTTCGTATAGAAAATGATTTGAGCTTCAGAAAAAGGCATATTGCCTTTTGCGTGCGAGAGTTCTCGTGGTGCTATGTAGTACATGGTGGAGGCAAGATGTGTTTTCTCCATATCCAGATCTTTTTTACTGACGCTGTCGACACTGATTCGAGCAGGCGCGTTTGAGGCAATGGTCAGGATAACCATACAAATTATAGGAAACGTACAAAGTTTGAGCATACAGAACACCTCCGGATCTATGGGGAGGTATCGGTATTTTGAGGTCAGTTCTTGAGAGGTATTCGACTAACAGCTTCTTTGAGATGGTTGAGTGATGTTGTGCCTACGAGCGTTGTTGTTTGATTACCGTTTGCTAAAACCCAATCTAACAAATGTTGAGCAGGAGTTAGTGAGTCTGGAGTGTGAGCCATTTCGGTGATGTCCTGAAAATGGGTAATCAGTTGCCCTTCGAGGAAAGGGGCGGATGTAAACGTAGTGATGTCATGTTCACGAATCCATTCATTCGGTGTGAGCCACCATCTGGGGCTTTGCAGGTGTCGTTGGTTTTTGAGTGTTATAAATTCATTGAGATGAATATTGAACGGAAGTTGGAGGGCCCTAAGGTTGGTGTAACCCAAGGTCTGGGCTTTATGCCACAGGGTGTGAAGATCTATATACTGGGGATTTTTGGGTGCTACGCGAAGGCCTTGCCAGGTAGCTATTCCGTACATTCGACAGCGACCCTGTGTGACTTCTGATTCCAACCATGCAAAACAATCCAACAGTCGTTTTTCCCATTCGGTCCGTGTCATAAACGTGAGGGCGAATTCTGGGTTATGGATAAAGTAGCAATCGACATAAGGGGTGTTTAAATTTCTGAGACTTTGTTCAAAACTCCATTTTAGGTAGGTGGGATGGATTGAGTGACAGTGATCGTGAATATCTTGAGTGGTTAGGTTTAGTGGTTTCATGAACGATTGATTGACGTATTCGGATACAGATTTGGGCACGGTTTGATCAAAGGGGATAAACCCTCCTTTCGTACTGATGTAGAGGGTCGACCGAGATTGTTGAAGAGAGGAAATGAGTTTTCCGATGGTTCGTTCGCTTAGTTGGCACCTGTAGTTAATAGCGGTGTCGATTACATTTAGATGGTGTGTGGTGACAGCCTCGTGCAATGTTTTTTGCATGTTTTGGGATGTTGTTTCGGAGAGGTTACCAAGATAGGTGCCGATGCCAAGTCGAGTGAGTTTCATGGGGTGAAAGAGCTGAGCAGGGGCAAGCACCCTGCGTCGTGAAATCCACGTGTATCAATACGTATTTTTTGGATCCAAAGCCACAGGCCGGCTTCAAGGCATTTCCAAAACAGTGAATCGAACATGGGATCCACCCAATGGGCAGGGTGAAAACTGTTTACATCGTTTCGTTGGACGACAAAGAGAAGTCCGCAAAGTTCACCTTGGGTGAGGCGGGTGAGGATCTTTTCAAGATGGGCTTGGCCGCGTTTGGTTACAGAGTCGGGAAATGCAGCCACGTCGCCTTTACTTAATGAAACATTTTTGACTTCAATGAGGACATCACGTTTGAGTTCAGGGCAAGTGGCCATGAAATCTGTACGCCAGCCGGGACCCATAGTAACTTCGCTTCTGATGTTTTCAAAGTGGCAGTCTAGGAAGCGACGGGCGATGAGGTTGGCGTTCTGGGTGTTGACCCCAATCCAACTGCGTGAGCCTTTGATGGCCTCGAGACTATAGGGCAGCTTGCGTCCAGGGTTGGTGTGTTTTGTGATGAGACAAGGATGGTCAGGATGGATACAGCTTTCCATGGATCCAGGGTTTGCGACATGGACTGTGGTTGTTCGGTTGTTTTTGAGTTTTACGTCTGCGAGAAATCGTTTGTAACGTTTTAAAAATGTTGCCGTTAGTGGATCAGAAGTGAAGGGTAAGGTCTTGAATGCCATGAACGTCAGGATAGCGAGGTCTATGGGTTATGTCCAGAACCGGTCTCATCACAAAGCTGTTTTTGGGCCCCATTTTGGTAGGCTTTGAAAAGTAGTTAAAGATCTTATAAATAGTTAATAATTATGGTTTTTTTATTTTGAATAGAGAATTCACTTTAAGAATGGGTAGAATTCCTTAAAGGCGGGCGTCTGCGAGCCGATAGAAGGGATGTAATGAGAAGAAGTTGGTTACCACTACGATCACCCAATCAGCTCCGGCACACTTTGTTTATTTGTGTGATTGGGGTCTTATGTACAGTGTTGGTGGGTTTGTTGGAGCTTTATTTCATCAATACGATTGCCATTAAATTTGTGGCTGAAGTGAATGACTCCAAGCAAGTAGTAGAGTTCCTAAAAACGCAAGAGCCGTGGTTGTATTATTCATTGATTGGGCTTCTTTCCATTTCTATTTTAGGATTATTTTTAGTTTCAGTTCGATTCACAAACCGTATTTTTGGACCTCAACTGGCGTTGGATCGAGATATTAAGAAACTGACTTTTTTAGGACAGCTCAACTCTGACATCAATGTGCGTCGCAAAGACTTTCTAAAAGGGCTTATACGTCAGTATAAGCTGACTTGTGAGGATATGGATACGGTGCATGAGCTATATGTGAATGCTTACAAAGAGATCGACGAAGCCCTATCTAACGGGGAAAACAAAAAAGCGTCTTAGCCTAATGATCACACATTAAGTAACTTCTATTTCGATTCCAGCTTTACTTTCTATATAATAGGCGTCACGGGAGGGTTATTGCATGGCCTCATTGATGACGCATACGTTGCAAACTTTGTTTTTTCCAAAAATTCGTATTAGACCTAAGGATAGCTGGAAGCAGGATTTGGCGGCTTTTGGTTCAGTAACCTCCTTCAAAGTGCAACGGGGTAAGAAAGGACATCTATCTTGCTTGAAAGTTTCGAGGGGGAACAGTGACAAGGTGGTTGTGTTTGCGCATCCGATTTCACGAAGGGGCAAATACTTTTATGCGAAAGGAGAGCGGATCTCGGTGTATCTCGATCAAGGATATGATGTTGTGTTGTTTGATTTTAATGGGTTTGGAGAATCGGATCGGGTAGATTTGCTTTATTGGCGAGATGCTCAGGCGGTGATCGAGCATTGTAAGGCGGCGTTTAAGCCTATGCATATGGTTTTGCATGGGTTGAGTTTTGGTTCTTATCATATTATTCGTGCGATTCCGTCATTGCCAAAAGATAGTGGGGTTGTTTTAGAGAACACGTCTCGGTCTTTGTATGATTATTGGAAGAAGTGGTTTGTGACGGGGAACATAGCACGGGTATTTGAGTCGTTGCCGTTTCAGTTTGTGAAAGATATGCGTGTGATTGAAGTGTTTGAGGGAATGGGGAGACCGGACATCAAATTTTACTGTGTGGCATGTGAAGAGGATCATTTTACGCCTGAGGATGAGATGGCAGATTTGATTGCCCATATTAGGTCTCCAAAAACGTATGAGGTGTACAAGGGGGCCAAGCATTTTGAAGCTCCGGTCGTGAACAGAGCGCAGTATACCTCTGGGATCCAGGCAATTACGCATTAAATAGGCTTTTGAGCCTGCTTTTTCTTTATTTATATAGAGGGGGCTTGATATGATGGATGGTCAGTTTCAGAGTGTACGCCCATAGCTCAGCTGGATAGAGCAACGGATTTCTAATCCGTAGGTCGGAGGTTCGAGCCCTCCTGGGCGTGCCAAAGTTTTCAATCAGTTAACGCACTTCATCAAAAATCAAAAATAGAACACAGGCGTAATTAGGCGTAAATTTACTCTTTCACACCTCTCTATAAAAGACTATAAACAGGCTGTCGATTTTTATAAACTGAAAACGTTTGTACAATTTCCTCTTTTATTAACTGTTTCAATTTTAATTCTAAATAAACAGAAAGTCTTAAATCTCATGTAAGTAGTTAATTTTATTAAATATATTGCAATATACAATAAGAGCTTTGTACAATAAGAGTTAATTTGATTTTTAAATTATGTAAACACCAGTAACTAAAAAGGAGATTTAGGGATGAGATATTATCCAAAAAGAAACCCCGCAGGCGAGGCCTACGGGGTACCCAACATAATCTTAAACTGACTACTTAAGATTGTAGGGTATCCCGCCCAAAATTCCAACACAAAATTGAAAAACGTTTTCTAGTTAATGGGTACGTTTGCACCCAAACAGGATACGTACAACTTTTTGCAGGGAGGACACTATGATCAAGTCAGGTTTTGATGAGCCAATACTCATCACGGTTGCCAATCAAAAAGGTGGGGTTGGAAAAACAACCGTCACCATTAATCTCGCAGAACAGCTAGCTAAGCAAGGGTATGAAACATTAATCATCGATACCGACACTCAAGGAAATGTCTCGGATCGGTTGCTGGAGGATGATCTGCAGGAGTCCTTAGCGCACATACTAGACGACAATAAAACTGTTGTATCAAGTGCAATCTATCCAACACGGTATGACCACTTGCATGTTCTTCCCTCCGGGAAAACGGATCTATCTGATGTCATTTTAAAAGTAAATCGTAAGTGCACTGGATTAAGACAATTTACAGAGGGCTTAAGTCGAATAAGGATGGAGATATCAGGGGATATCCAATTTGTCCTGATTGATACACCACCTAGCCATAGAAGCCTGCTTCTGCGTTCATCCTATGCCATATCTGATTATACGCTTTTGGTCATTGAACCAGAGCTATCTTCATTAAGGGGGATTCTTCAGAATCACTCAGTATTTGAGGAAGAGCAAGGTCTTGGTCTTTAAAAGGTCTTTTTAAAAGGTCTTCGTGCACTATGATAAAAATATCCAATAATATCAGATAGTTAAAATCCGTTCATCGACTTTATTCCAAATATTTGGCACAAATTTTGCTTATTTACGCATCAAAGCCAAAATTTTAATTATTTAGAACAAGTTCCTTTCCTTACCATGTTGTTACACGAACAACTGGGTGTGCCAAAGTTTTTATTTCATAAAAATCATATTTTGAACTCGTTGTTGACAAGGCTTTTGGGGAGCACTATTGTTACGTCGATGAAATTACTTATCTCTCTTTGTTGGGCTGTAAACCTATTTTTATTCAATGGCGTGGCCTGTGCTACAGGGGTTAGCCAGCCCTGTTCGGTGTTGTCTCAATGGATTGGACAAAGTAGACTTTCTGCGAATCACGATCTGATTTTAATTCCAAAAAACCCTGAAGAGTCACACGGAATTTCGGTCGGGGAGCGATATCAGGATATTCATTTTCGTGTTTCATCAGAGAGTATTGAACCAGTAGCGCATTTGTTTCGCGCGTTGGGGTTAGCTGTTCACGATACCCAAAATATTTTGAGACAGTTGCTTGGGAACCGTGATTCTATTGAAACGTCTTTGATTCCTTTCTTGCCTATAGAGGTACAACGTTCATTGGGGCAAGATGAGCTAGGTGCTCACTGTCATAAAGCTGTTTATTATTTTCATGGGTCGAAGCAAGACATTCCTACTTATAAACATGAGACATATATGCAATACCATTTTATGCCTTTGGCAGGATTTGTACCTCACTTTACTCAGGCGAGACTTAAACTAGGGGACACGTTTACTTTTCACGCCATCATTGGAGAAAAACCCGATAGGCAAATTCGTCCTATTCATGTGGGTGTCTATCTGGGTGGTGATCTTGTCTATCATAAATTTGGGCCAGGGATTAGTCAGTATGAATTTCGAGCTATTGAAAGTATTGCGGCCTATTACGATCAAATGCAAAACCTTGCTGAATCAGTTCCGGGGTCTTCAAATCCGAACGTACAACTATTTAAACACCCTCGAATGCTTACATTCATGAGGCCCTCTTGGCTAGTGGACCAATAAGCCTTCTTCTGAAGGTCTTTAAGACCTTTTAGAAAGATTTGTTGGGAAATGGGTACGTAAGTGTTTAGTGATCTTGTAGGTTTGCTGATTGAAATAATCACAAGTTAGCTGTACCATAACGCAACTTTATTATGGTTTTTCTAAAACAAGAATGGCTTAAAGATCCCTATCGATGCTTGTTTCCTATTGGGTGGGTTTTAAGTTGTGTAGGTACTTTGATCTGGACTCTGTTGTATTGGAAACCTGCTTCTTACCCTGGCATATTTCACGCAGATATCATGATAGGTGGTTTTTTGTTTGCCTATGCAAGCGGGTTTTTGATGACAGCTATTCCGCGGATGACGCAAAGTGCGCATGCACGAATTTGGGAACTGACTGCGAGTTTGTGTATCTGTCTAGGCCTCGTAGGGGTGAGTTTGTCTACTGATAGACTCATATTTCATTCTTTATCACTAGCTGGGTTAATTCACATTGCCATATTTTGTATGCGTCGTATTAAAGTGATGACGGCGCCTTATTTATTTATCTTATGTGGTTTGTCATTAGGTGTTCTGGGTTCATTTGGGTTGTTATTAAACGATGTTAGTCTATTGCAGGAGCCTTTTTTGAGTGTTTCCCGTAATGTGTATTACCAGGGAATGATGTTGTTTTTAGTGTTGGGTGTCGGCTCTCGTCTCATGCCTATGCTATTGGTGAGTGGGCAGAAACATGTGAGTGCTTTTCGTAGTCAGAATGTGGGTTCATCTCTTTCGCCGTTAGCGATTGGTTGTGCGCTACTGTTATGTAGCAGTTTTGTAATTGAAAGTATCAGTGCTACAAGCTGGGTGGGACAGTTTGTCAAAACCTCGTGTGTAACATTTGTTGTTTTAGGCAATTGGAACCTTTTAATAATTCCCAACAAACAAGGGTATATTGTTGGTTGGCTTTGGGTGTCAGCATGGTGCATTATTTTGGGACTATGGAGTTGTGTAATTTTTCCCAGTTATGTCGTACATATGATGCACGTTGTGTATATTTGTGGCATTGGACTCATGACGTTGATGATTGCTTCACGAGTTCAGATTGCCCACGGGGGGCAAAATTGGCATGAATCCAATCAGAAAGGCCTTTTTCTCTGGACTGGTATTCTGATTCTTACTGCTGGGGTTACACGTGTGACCGCACCTTTTGTGGCGAGTTATGTGAGCCATTTGGTATATGCTGCTACAGCTTGGATTGCTGCGATGATGATCTGGGGAGTGTATTTTTATGGGTTCACAAAACGTGTAAAATAACTTCTTTTTATTCCATAGACTTAAGCTATTCCTAAGTTAGTCTTTTTAGAATCGCACGAAAAAAAATAGTAGAAGTCGTTAAAGTAACATTGTCTTAGTGTTTAAGGTTTTCGTGAACTGTGTAAGGTCTTGTAAGGTCTTCGTGAACTGCGTTAGTAAGGTCTTGTAAGGTCTTCGTGAACTGCGTTAGAATTACCTTATAATATCAAATAGTTAAATTTTTTTTATTGGGTTTATTTCTTCAAATTGGCACGGAATTTGCTTACATATACATCAATGCCGCGATCCAAATTATTTAGAACAAGTTCTTTTCCCTACCATGTTGTGACACGAACAACGGGACGTTACTTTTTTGATATTCCACTCAACACCATCTGGAAGATTGCGGCTAGGCATATAAATGAAACACAAAAAAAATACCAAATTGAAACACATCATTTCATATTGATGTCAAATCACATTCATTGGCTACTCAAAACGCCATTATCAAATCTTGATGTTGCGATGCAATTTTGCTTATCAAATATCGCAAAAGAAGTACAAAAAATAATTGGTCGACAGGGCCATCTTTGGGGTGGAAGATACAAACCTACTTATGTTGTCTCTGAATTGCATTATCGAAATATAATTCGATATATTTATCAAAACCCTCTAAGAGCAAACCTTGTTAGACGGTTTCAAAACTACAGATTTTCCACTTTTCATATGTACGAATGTAAAAATAAAAGAAAATTTCAACTATATGATGATTGGTTTCATCATGAAATGGACCATAGGCGTGATTTATTGTTTCAGTGGATCTCAGACCAGCCGGGCGCACTTGTCGATAAAAAAATCCAGAATGGATTAAGGTACCAAAATTATCGATTATCTAAAAAATAAGCTGTTGTAATTATTAGGGTTTTGAACAAAGGTTCACGAAGACCTTTTAAAGACCTTTAAGACCTTTTAGAAAGGCTATTTTACATTACGGTGATACCTATATTTGTCCATGTATAGGTGCAACCATCCGTCAGTGTAATTGTTAAGTCAGCTGTAGTAGATGGGTCCATTACGATATTATCATCAAAGAAAAATTTAAGTTTGCGGTGCTCAGCATCTGTGATTACAAAGTCATCCACATCTAAATTTGGTCCTAGCGGTGTCGCTCCATCCCATACCGTCACGTCTGGATGGTTAACTTCAATTTTATCGAGTTCTTCTTCGATGACTTCGCTGAATGTCAATTGAATTTTATCGACGGTAATAGACGGTTTATTAGACCACAGTTTAATGTGATCCAGTTTTTCATCATGTGTGTGGATGCCTGTAACAGTTGCAGTCATTTGACCCTGAAAATTAGGATCGTTCTCAAATACGATATTCTGTGTGAGTATTTCAGCTGCATTGCCAAATGTTGCTGTTGAAGTTAGAGTTATACTGTCCTGTAAAATATTGCTAGTTGCAACTGTATATGTTCCATTGCCATAACTCACTGAACTGTAAATCGGATTAGGTGTATCTGACCAGTCACAATCTTTCGACAATTCTAGATGGGCTCGCTGCAATCCCGCTTTCGCTATACCGTTTGCTAAATGTTGTTGTTGAGTCACTACCAAAATATCCGTCTCCCTGAGAACCATACTGCCGAATCCAAGGGTTAATACAGAAAGAACTAAAACAAGTACCACAACTGCAACAATCAAAAATCCATTTTCAGAATCTTGCTTATTTGTATTTTTAACTAACATATCTAACATCGGACACTCACATTCTCGAGGTACTCAGTGTGCCTGTCGCGCTTACTTCCGCTGATGTTCCCGAAATAATAGTAATACCCTCTGAAATTGTCTTTAAAGTGATCATGATGGTTCGCACTTCGGCTAATACGGCAATCGTTTCATGACCTATATTGAAAAATTGAAACAACACACCGCTTGCGATAACGTCCTGCGCAATGATGCTGGTCACACCCCCTTGCGTTCGCTCAAGCTGAAACACGCCACCTCCAGAGCTTACAACTGCATAAGATACATTGGAGCCACCAACAAGCACAGTCAACTGGGTCGAACTCATGGATACGACAGATGTTGCTTGTTCAACATCATTCGTAAATAACATCAGCGTATTTCGATGATGATCACTGGATCTAGCTTTTAATACTGAAAAAGACCATCCATCAGCAAATTGAATAATAAACGGTCCCACTAACCCTGCGATAATACCAATAATGACAATCGAAATGATTGATTCTATGAGTGTGAATCCGCTCTTTCTTTGATGATCTACCATGTTAGCACCAAATTTGGATAGGCGATTTCATCATGAGATATTGCATATACTTTTCTCACCCCGCCACTATTTGTATACGAATAGTCAATTTCATTTTCATAATTATTGACAACTGGAGCCGCCATAGCAGTGTATGGGTCATTCGCTATATAGGGTAAATAGTTTGGAATGAGTAGATTTAATTGACCACTCAATGGATAAGCTGCTGTATTTTCGTTATAAAGCTGTAGAGCTCGTTTCAATAAATACAGTATGCCGAGTAAATGCTGTTGAGCAGCAGGTACTGTCAGATATGATTTCACTGTTGCAGTCTCCGAGCCTTCTGTGACGCTGACTGAGATTTCATATTGATCTCGAGTGGTACTTGTAAAATCAGCAGGCAAAAATGGTGTCAGTGCAGCTGTTAAATGTGTTACTTGGATCACGCCACTGACGGTACTTGCGAAATTTCGACCATCCGCATTTAATTCAGACTTCCATTGTTCCGCAAGGTCATTCGTCAAACCGGGATAGCTTGGTGAACTGGTATCGATGTCATGTATCCATAATTTTTGCGCTTTTATCTCAGCCATTTTTTCTTTGGCTAGAAAATGAAGCTTGTGATTACGTAATCCTAATCGAAAAATATCGATGCCATTCGGTAGAAGTTCAATTAATGTACCAACGACAATTCCAATAATTAAAATACAGACGACTAATTCAACATAACTAAAACCAGATTTACAATGATTGATTAAAACTTTCATTTTATTTCAAAATAACGCCTGTTGATTTAGACACGGTAATTACAGTTTGGGTAGGTGAACCAAAACTCGCTTTTAAGGTGACTGTTTCATCATTCGGCATGGGTGTAGCGGGTTTACTTGCAGGGGCCCAAGATCCTTCATAAGCATATCCAGATCCGTCATATGTGATAGTGTGACCTTGGAATGTTGTAGAGCCAACCTCACAGGCTAACTGGATTGTTTTTGATACAACCCAACTTCCACCAAGTGAGGATTTAATGTGCAATTCTTCTAAACCGATATTAAATTGTCCTCGCTGCATGATTTTGGATGCTCTAGCATATGCTTGGATATGACGTAATTCTGAGATGACCAACTCTCTACATGATTGAACTTTGGCAGTGGCATGGGTGTCATCCCACAAGACTTGTCCACTCAACACAGCAATGATGCTAATGATGATGATATAGGTAACCAATTCAATTATGGTGAATCCACCATTAGATGGACTCTTGTCTATTGTCTCCATAAATACCTACAGGAGAAATGAATCGTTCAAATCAAATTAGTAGGTCGTCCAAGCAGCTCCACCAGAATCGTTGCCGGTGCTATTTAGTCTCGCTTTTCCTGTTGAAGATTGATATTGCCATCCTGTAGCATTATCTGCGGCGGCTACGCCGTCCCATACTTGTACAGTCGCAAGACTATTTACAGGATTTGTGGGTACTTTTGCTGATGAAAACAATGTGCCGTCCAATGCGGCAGGATATACAGGTGTTCCACCGGTGGTCAGTGCACTTTTGCTATAATTAATCCCAATTGCAGACCGAATAGACCCAACAGCACCTTTGGCCGAAGACTCTTTTGCCTCATTGGACATGCCTACATACGTGGGCACAGCAATTCCTGTTAGAATCCCAAGTATGACTATGACAATCACAAGTTCAATCAGTGTAAACCCTGATTGAGAGTTAGATCTTAATTGATTTTGTCTGACGCAATCATTCATGATGTACTCTCCTTAATTTATTTTTCGATAGCTTTGGTGATGTATGCACAATACCCATTCACTCTGGGGATCGGTACAGTACTAAAATTCTTTAGATTTTTTATTCGCACGGCAATTTCTGCATGAATGAGGCACGAAGAATTATATTTCGGATGTAATCTTAATGAGTTACAGCTATTTCCATCTCCTTATAACTGAATTCAATAGTGTCAATTTTAATCTCCTTACTACTAATAGCTAAAGTTTAAGAATTCTACTCCGAACCACTCTATGAAAGGCTAGTTTCAATTGTGGAAATGGCCTCATCTGAGAGAAAACAACGTGCTCGGTATACAAATAAAAAAAGATCAGATCAACATTGCTTGGACCTCCTGTCCACGCAATTCTCCGCTATTAAAAAAGGCCCTTTCTTTGCCTTGTAGTGATGAAGACGATAATCGTCAAATATCCTCTAAAATTAAAAAAGCAATCAGAAAAAGCAGCATCAAAGAAAAGCAAGTCAATGTATTAATATCGAGTGAACATGTCCAAATTATTCAATTTAATATCTCAGACGTCAAAAATCTCAATACCGAATGCAAATCACAGTTTACACGGATGCATCCTGACAGAGATTTTGATACCTATTACTGGGACCACAAACTCATAAAAAATAGCAAATCTAAGCAACCTACAGTCCTATTATTCGTCATCAAGAAAGAAGATTTGGAAAATTACATTAGTATCATCAAAAATGCAGGGCTTACACCCAGTCACTTTGAACTTTCTGGTATCTCCTTGTCCTATTTGATTGGCCAACATGAAAAGCTAAATTCTTATTGTACAATGTATGTGGAAGATGTTCACACGCATATCACGTTCTTCAAAGGTGAAGAACTGTCATACTACAGGATCATCCAAACAGATTTCGGAAAATCCCTTAAGGAAAACACCTTAGACTTAACAAACGCAAATTCGAATTACGACGATTTTATAACGGAATGCGTTCGTTCATTAGATTATGTAAAATCGAATAATTTTTCACACGACATAGACCAGATTCACATAAGCAGTGACAACCAGCTATCACAAAATCTTATAGATTCAATGACTGAACGATTGTCGACCAGGGTTGCACTCGTAGATACTGCAAAATCAATTGTAATACCTAAAGACTCGGACGATCCAATTTTACAACGAATTAACGAACTTTCGGTTCCTATTGGATTATCGTTTGGCAAATCTTGTTTTAATTTTCTTCGACTGAAACCAAAAAAGAAAGTTCAAAAAATAGGAAAAAGAAAACTTAACATAATGAAACCTATTGGGATTTCATTTGTGTTGTTTACATTGATCTCTTCGGTGCTCTATTCAAATTATATAAAAACGCTGATCAATAAGAAAAATATTATCATTTCTGACATTCAAAATAATATCACTCTATTAAATACTAATAGCAGCGATTCTGATTCCAAAAAGAAAGAACTTATCCGTATGAATAAAATATTTGGTAATCCAATCGAATTTTATAGGGCGATGCATATTTTGAGCAATACGATTCCCTCAAATGTCATTATTTCGAGATTGTCGTATGCACAAAAAAATAGATCTATTATGATCACTGGACACACAACCTATATAAATTCTGATTCAGTATTTTCATTTGTCAATTTCATCAATAAGTTAGAAGAGAATCCTGGAATTAAAAGCGTCAGACTTATGTATTATAAAAAATTAAAATCCAAAGAAAATCAAGGCTACGAATTTAAACTAAGCAGTAACATTATTAACACGGCGTGTGCTGATACTCAATTGCATTGCAGGTATAACGTTATAACAGAAATGATTAAAAAACCTAATCGTAATTCTAACTCTAAATCAGCAAAACGATCGAGGTCTTTATGAACGTAAAATCCTTGAATGAACAATGGAGCAATCTGACTGAAAGAGAAAAGACACTTTCAAAAATATTGTGCCTTTTTACTGTAGTTGGATTAGTGTTATTTTTATTTTTAAAACCCTTTATCTGGAATACCCTGAAGGATAAAGTTGTATTACGTTCATTGGATCAAAAGATAAATACAGACTCTGGCACTTTAACTTCTTTAACAGCACAAGTTCCTCAATCAACAGAGAATAAAAAACTTTCAGATCGTATTATGGATTCAGCTGAGTCTTCATTCTCATTATTTATAGATCATTTGACTAAAATGCAATCAACGGCACCATTTGAAATTACATCCGTATCTGTACCGAACAGCCCTGAATTCCTAAAAGAAGCAACACCTAATTCAACTCCGGTTGAAATTAATGATCCACAAAACAATAATAGTTCTCTTCCGTTTAAATCAATTTCGATTGGAGTAAAATTACAAACTAGTTATGCAAATTTAGGTCAATATCTACAAAGTTTGAATAGCCTTCCCATATTTTACAAGCTAACTTCAATGGAAATTAAAAAAAACCAAGATATTCTTGATGTAACATTTTTTGTGGAATTAATAGTGTTGGAGAAATCTTAATGAAGACTATGATATTTTCTTTTCTTTCAATAATACTATTTTCTACGACAGCATTCTCAGTAGATTCCAGCATCAAAAAATTTAAACGTGATCCATTTTTTCCACCTTCCGTTTCTAATGATCGAACATTGCAATCTGTTACGAGATTATGTCCTCCAAGCTTAGAAGTATCTGGAGTTGCGTTTGGATCATCTCAAAGACCGATCGTATTTATTAAAAGCAAGCTATATTCGGTAGGTGATGCATTTGGCGGTTACGTCATTACCTATATAAAAAAGAACAAACTTCAATTAAAGAAAACAGGTTATGTATGCATTCACACGTTTGAAAACTAGGAAGAAATAATGATATGTAAAATATTTATATTAACCCTATTTGCGATGATGCCGATTACATCTGCACTTTCGAGAGAGTCTTCGAATCAATATATGGTTTACAATCCTGAGTTCTATGAAAAAGTAAGAAACAAAAAAGTGAGTTTGTCCGTAGTCGATGTCGACATTAAAATTGTTTTAAGGGCAATAGCCAAAAGCTCCGATATCAACATTGTTCTGAGCGATGAAATTGAAGGGAAGACATCTCTTAGAGTTGTTAACACAAACCCCATTAAACTCATTAACTCCGTTGTCCACTCAAAAGGCTATAGCTGGTATATTCAAGACAGAGATACTGTTGTTATCACAGCTCAGCATATAACACATACATTTGTTCTTAAACATGTTCATGTAGATGAGGTATATGAATCATTGAAATCAATTGTGTCGGCTAAGGGTTCAATATCCTATTATTTATCTTCAAACTCAATAATCGTCTATGGTCCTTCTTCGTTGATTCACAAAGTTGCTCAAGAGATATCGAGAATAGATAAAATTCCAAGACAAGTATTAGTCAAAACTAAAATTCTCGAAGTCGACTGGAGCAATGATGAGAGTTTAGGCGTAACAGTTTCATGGGATAGAAGAACAAATGATATTAGCACGAATGGGTTTGCCACAAATCCATTAGCTAATGGATTATTGAGTGTTCATAAATTAGCTTCAGAAAAACTGAGTGTTGTATTGAATGCGCTTGAAAAGAAAAAAGATGTGAACGTCAAAGCAGAGCCTATGCTTATTGCGTCAAATAATAAAGAAGCCAGAATACTAGTTGGAGAACGGCTCGGTTATAAGGTGACAACACAATCTCCGACCAACGTGTCTCAAGAAACAATAGAATTCCTCGAAGTGGGGACTAAACTCTTCTTCACACCTACTATCGGTGAAAATGATGACATTACGTTTAGGATACATCCTGAAGTCAGTACGGGTAGCGTTACCAATAATATTCCTAATACTCAGACGACTGAAACAACTACGGTTGTCACTGTGAATAACGGACAAACCATAGTAATTGCGGGTCTCATAAATGAACGTGAAGAGCTAACATCTACAGGGGTTCCATTCTTACAGGATTTACCAATATTTGGAATTGCATTTCGAAAAAAATCTGCAGTAATTACTAAAAAGGAATTAATTGTATTTATGACGCCATATATTATTGATGAGGATCAGAGAATTGAGGAACTTGATTCAATTCACGAGCTAAAAGAAAAGAAAGAAAAAATCTTTAGAGGAAAATCAATTCTTTAGAAGTACTAGGTTAGTGTGATGGATTACACAATAGAGCATATTATTGATCATGCGGTAAAAATGAATGCATCTGACATTCATATTGTAACGGATGAACCTATTGTCTTAAGAGTGCACGGAGAACTGATGGTGTATACTTCTCAGAAGGCTACTTCAGAATATACTAGTACATTGCTTAAAAGATTGTGTCGTTCAGAGAGAAATTTAACCAATTACGAAAAAAATATGGATGTTGATTTTTCAACTCAAATAAATAGCACTCGCATACGCGTAAATGCTCATAGAGAAAAAAAGGGGCATGCATTTTCCATACGTATTGTCTCATCTAAGATCCCTACAATTGATTCATTAGGTTTACCTCAAGCTGTAAAGACATTTTCAGATTTGAAAAAAGGGCTTGTTTTAGTGACGGGGCCAACAGGAAGTGGAAAATCAACGACACAAGCAGCAATTATTAGGCATATCTGTGAAACGAGAAAGGCTCACATTATAACGATAGAAGATCCAATTGAATATGATTTCGATAATATTGAAAAACAACCTGGAACAATTATTGAGCAACGAGAAGTCGGCATTCATACTCCCAATTTTAACTACGCTTTGAAGCATGCTTTACGCCAAGATCCTGACGTCCTATTGATAGGTGAAATACGAGACTATGAAACGATCAGCACCGCGCTCACGGCTGCTGAAACTGGGCATTTAGTCATTACAACCTTACATACGCAAGATGCAAGTCAAAGCATAGATAGAATGATAGATTCGTTTCCCTCTAATCAACAGCAACAAGTAAGATCGCAGCTGTCCATGTGTCTTGAGGCAATATGTTCACAACGGTTATTTACCAATCTTGATAAATCAGGATCAGCCGTTGCTATGGAGATTCTTATCGCCATTCCAGCTGTTCGGAATTTGATCAGGACTATGAAAACCCATGAAATATATTCAATGATTGAGATAAACAAAAAATATGGCATGCAAACATTTGAATCCTCAATGTTGCAATTAATTGCATCGGGTAAAATCTGTGAAACAGATGCGAGGCCGTATTTGTCACAAACTCAAAGCATAAGAGAGCATGATGAAGCAATTCAGGAATGAATCTCTAAATCGTGTGACATCTGATTTAATCAAAGATGGTTACATTACAGAAGAGCAAGTCAAGCTCTCGCTCGAGAAGCAAGATTTTAGTAAGACATGGTTGGACAGCTTGGTCGAGGATAACATAATTACAGAAAAAATATTGACGACTTACTTATCCAAACACAGCATTAAAGTTACAGATCCAAATGAAGCAGATCTTGATACTGCGATATTAGCTGACATACCAATTGAGATCCTAAAGCAATACAGGTTTCTACCTTTGTATGAAGTCGACGATAAACTGATGATAGCTACGCCTGATTTAGATAATGTTTTAGCCATCGATTATATTAAGAAAAAAAGTAATAAAAATATAGAGCTAATCTTTTGTACTAAGCGTCAACTAGATTTATTTTGGACTACATCGCAAAAAACTGATGCCATGTTAAATTCATCAAAAATTAATAATTATTCAGATCAACAAGTAAAAAGACCTAAAAAACCGATAATCAGAACTGATGAGGATATTGAATCATCATTAAAACAATTGTCGTCTGAGTTAACTGATGCAGGTTTGAGTATTGAATCAGAAAAATCTGAAGAAGAAAAAAGTGACTTACAGGACCTTGAAACACAGGCCGCAGAAGCGCCAATTATTAAAATGGTCAATATTGTACTCATGAATGGTATTTCAAAAAGGGCATCAGACATTCATTTATCACCTGAAGAGCATGAACTACTCATACGGGTTCGTATCGATGGCATCTTGCACGACTTAACAAAATTCTCAAAATCAGTAGAAAGTGCCATTATTTCAAGAATTAAAATCATGTGTGAGATGGATATAGCTAACCGAAAAACCCCTCAAGATGGCAAATTCAAAGTTGTTTATAATGAAAGTTTCTACGATATCAGATGTTCTGTCTTTCCAACTCAATATGGAGAGAACATGGTACTTCGAATTTTGCCTAGAGGCGAGGATTCCGTACGGTTAGACAAACTTGGATTTTTAAAACCCGTTTTAAAATCTTGGAAGAAAAACCTACAAAATACGGGAAGAGTATTATTGGTGACGGGACCTACAGGGAGTGGGAAAACAACAACTCTGTATGCTTCCATTAACGAAATTAACCAATCGAATATTAACATTATGACGATTGAGGATCCTATTGAATATAGCTTTCCCCTCATTCGACAATCGCAAGTAAATTTAAAAACCGGTTTAACATTTGCAACAGGACTGAGAGCTATTTTGAGACAGGATCCCGATGTAATTATGGTGGGTGAAATCAGAGATGAAGAGACAGCCCGCACAGCGATTCAGTCAGCATTGACGGGGCATTTAGTTTTTTCAACTTTACACACCAATGATTCAGTGGGTGCGGTCTATAGACTTTTAGATATGGGGATCGAATCATTTCTGATTTCTTCATCAGTTTCAGCGGTTTTGGCCATACGTTTAGCACGGACAATTTGCAAATCATGTAAGATTAAAGTCAAAATGGATGATGTTACTCGTCCCCAATTTCGAGAGGAAAATATTCATAATATTAATGAATACTTTATGGGAAAGGGATGTAACGATTGTCATAATACGGGATATAAGGGAAGGATAATTTTTTCAGAGCTACTGGAGATAAATCACGAAATCGAAAAATTGATTGCAGAAAATGCAAGTGAAATTGATATCAAAATAGCTGCGCATCAAAATGGGATGGCCTCTTTGAGAAAAGATGGTATTGCAAAGGTTATTGCAGGGATGACCACGCTTGAAGAGGTGTTAAGAGTGACACCATCTGATAGGGTGAGTCAGGATGACCCAATACCCACTTAGTTATTATGTCAGAATATAACTACAGAGCAAAAAATGATGCATCGAAAGTCGTCACTGGCCTCGTTACAGCTAAAAACCTCAATGAAGCTCATATAAAATTAAAAGAAATAAAATTAGTTCCAATTAACATCAAGCCGAAACCAGAATCATTATTTCAAAGGCGAAAGTTAAATAATAAAGAACTCATAATGTTTACAAGGCAAATGTCGGGTATTTTGGGTACTGGCATTTCAATTATTGAAACCCTCAGGCTTCTCGAAAATCAAATGAGCCCTAGTGCATCAAAGATACTGAAACAGGTAGCGGATTCAATCAATGAGGGGAGTAGTTTTTCAGCTGCATTATCTAAATTTCCAGATTCATTTGATAAAGTTTACGTCAATATGATCGAAGTAGCTGAATCAGGCGGGATATTAACTGACGTATTAGAAAAAATGGCAACACTCCTAGAAGAAACAGAAGAAAATAAACAAAAAATTAAAGCTGCATTACGGTATCCCAAAATTGTATTTACGATAATGACAATTGCATTTCTTATTGTCGTTACTTTAATCGTTCCCAAATTTTCAAATGTATTTGATAGTTTTTCTGCGACCTTGCCTCTACCTACTAGGATTCTTATTGGGATCAATAATTTAATTTCTAGTTACTGGCATTTATCCACAGTGTTTTCAATTGCTTTCTTTGTGTTGTTCAATAAATGGAAAAAGGGCAGGGGTAAATACACATATGACTCTCTATGTCTTAAACTGCCTGTGTTTGGATCACTCACAACGAAAAGTGAGATTGCGAGATTTAGTCGATTCTTTTCTTCATTGCACCATTCTGGAGTCCCAGTTACATCGGCACTAGTCTTGTCCGCAAATGTACTCGAAAATAGTGTCATTACCAGAGCCGTGTATTCAATGAAGGAGAGTGTTATTAGAGGTGATAGTTTAGCCGCAGCCCTTCAATCCGAAAAACAATTTCCAACTTTAGCAACTCAACTTATTTCGATTGGAGAAAAGTCAGGATCTATTACTCAAATGTTTGACCAAATTGCCAATTATTATGAGAAGGAAGTTGATTACACGATAAAGAATTTAACGTCGCTTATTGAACCATTAATGATTGTAGGATTAGGTGTGATGGTACTGACAATAGCTTTGGGCGTGTTTCTACCCATGTGGAATATGATGCGCGTCTTCAGGGGAAAAGTTTAAGTTAGAAATTTAATTGGAAATGAATGCAATGTCATTTCTCAAAATTGTTAATTACTTCTACTAGCTCATCAAAATCAAACGGTTTAGTTAAATAACTATCAGCGCCGCAACTTTTTCCTTTTTGAATATCTTCCTCAGTGCCTTTCGCTGTGAGCATGATTACGGGAATATTTTGAAATTGTGAGTTCGATTTAAGGCTACGACAAGCTTCATAGCCATCAATTTTTGGCATCATGACGTCTAATAGAATAATATCTGGTATTTTTTGTTTAAGCTTCTCAAGCATTTCATGTCCATCATTGGCAATCAGTATTTCAAATTTTTCGCTCAAATGTAACTCTACTAAATTAAGTAATGGCTGATCATCATCAACAAGCATTAACACTCGTTTTTCGTTCACACTCATCTTTCACCCTCTGTTTATAATTAGGTAACGTAATGGTAAATATCGATCCCTTACCATACTCACTCATTACATTAATACTACCATTATGGGCTAAAATAATTTCTTGAACAATTGCTAATCCAAGACCTACCCCTTTATTTTCAAAGTTATTAACTTGATCATATCTCTGAAATATTTTACTTAGCATAGCCTCTGGAATGCCCCTACCGGTATCTTTTATTGATATTATTAGCTTGTTAGAGGAATTGTGCACTTTTAAATCAATTCGCCCATTCCTGTCAGTGTATTTGTAAGCATTGTCCAAAAGGTTCACAATGGAGCGTTCCATTTTTTGTCTGTCAAAACGATAGAGAGTAAGTTTAGGGTCAATTGATACGTTGAATACTATGTTTTTTTCTTTGCATCTTAGTCTGATCATTTTTGCAATTTGGTCAAAAAACGGGTATAAGTCAACCGATTCAATATCGAG
This sequence comes from Deltaproteobacteria bacterium, assembly GCA_029262815.1. Taxonomy (GTDB): domain Bacteria; phylum Bdellovibrionota; class JAJCYS01; order JAJCYS01; family JAJCYS01; genus JAJCYS01. The sequence continues at coordinate 48,024 of JAJCYS010000045.1, forward strand.
TTCATTTGAAGACTCCATTTTTGACAAGGTTAGAAAACTGTCAATAATTGAGTCCATTCTTGCGGCAGATTGTAATCCGATGGTAAGAATTTTGTTAATTCGTTTTTCTTGAATAGTTTCCTTCTGTCCTAAATTAAGTGCCATCTGGATTGTTGCAAGCGGGGATTTTAAATCATGGGTCAACATTGCAATAAAATCATTGCGCATGCTTTGAATTTTTGCCTCAGATTTTTTATACCTTGAATAAACAAGCCCAACGATTGCGACGACGAAGGATAAGGCTAACAGAAAAATTAGTAAAAATAATTTAAACTGCCATATATAATTCCAAAAAGAGACTTTATTCGTTTTGAGTATTAGGGTCCAGTTCAAATATGATATCGCGTTATCAATTCGTAAAGGGACAGAAATTCCAAACTTATCATTTTCTATATTTAGTTTTCCTGGCTTTTGAGACAGTATTTGATTGACCACATGTTTTGAATAATCAGAGCGAATCAAGTTGTGTTTTCCGGAATATTTTTCCCAAATTTTACTCGAAATTGTATGGAAACCATAGTTTCCTTTTGTATCAACAACAGAGAGATCTAATTCGGAGGATGATTTATGAAATATATTTAGAATGTGAATCATTCTTAATTCGGCAACAAGACACCCAGTTACAACGCCCGTTTGATTTTTTGTTTTTGTGACAAAATACACGAGTGGCTCATTGTGTCCCGGCAGATCAAATTTAGGTTGATGAATTATTTCGTCTGAAATGTATAATGTAGATTCACCTTTTAAATTCTTGATTAGGTTCGTGACAGCTTCAAGTGAAACATCTTCATTCCTTAACCATAATTTGTTTGCAGTTTTGTTTTCGAATATTTGAATTAGTTTTTGATTTTTATCAAAATAATATAGTGATTCGAAATATTTACTATTTTTTAATAAATGGGATGTTAAGTACTCTGTTTGAGACGTTTTTTTAGTTTGTAGTAAAAGTGATATTAGATTGAGTTCAATTTGTCTTTCTGAAACAAATCTATTGAACTCAATTGAAATATTTTTGTTTTTTTCCCAAAGAATAGAATAACCATTGGCATCTAATTGATAGTTAATAAAATATGTTGTGATGATGGCAATTAATAAATATGGAAAAAGTATTAACAGAACAAATGGATATATTTTTTTAGAAGGTTGAGAATTGTGATCTATTTTTAACACAATATCACTTTTTGACAGCGGTGGAGTACGTCACTTTTTTATTATTGACCGTAGGTAAAGTAAAAAACACTTGTGTCCCAAGCCCAATATTACTTTCTATCCACAATTCTCCACCTTGAGCGTTTACAAACGATTTTGATATAGTCAGCCCGAGTCCGATGCCTTCTAAACTTCTTCGGAGCGCGCCTTCAACTTGAATAAATTTACCCATTACTTCATTGACTTTTTCGGAGGGTATGCCACAGCCCGTATCAAATACGACCACTTGTATGAAATCTTTATCTAATCTATCTAGTTTTAGAATTATCTTCCCGTCATCAGCGGTATATTTAATAGAATTTTCAATTAATTTATCTATAATTTTCTTTGTCATCGTAGGGTCAAATTTAATTTCTGGTAAATTGTTTGCGATATTAATTGATAAATCGATATTCTTTTTTAAAGCTTGCTCCATTCTTTTCTCGATTATTTTTTGAGCAATTGGTTCTATAGATGTGTATTGAATATTAAGTTTTATACTAGAGGATTGAATATTTGCAATGTCTGTAATGTCCTCTGATAGGCGAATTAATCGGTTGATACCTGTTCTTGCATTTTTAACAATAATACCTCTTTTGTCATCTCGAAATGAATTAGATCCTATGATGTCGATTGACGCCTTTACGACTGAAAGTGGACTTCTGAGCTCATGAGAAAGGATTGAAATAAAGTTTTCCTTTGCTTGATCAAGTTCATTTTTAGATTTTATTTTCGACTCAGAAGAATCAACAGAAATGACAAATATATAGCCCTGAATACTTTTGTTATTATCAGATACGACACATCCTGATAAATCTGCGGGCAACACATTTCCGTTTTTGTCTCGCACTGAAGAGGGTACGTTTCTAACACAGTTTTCAGCTCGAATTGATTTAAATAACGGTGTATTTGCTTCATTTCCCGGTACGACTCCAAATAATATACGCGCAAATGGTCTTCCTATGACTTGTTCTTGGCGAAAATGTAGCATGTTCTCAACTGATTGACTGACTGAAGTGATGATTCCTTTACGAGTTACACTGATTATAATGTCATTAGTAGATTTCATTAGATTTTCTAAGAACAATTCATTATGAGACAAACTATTTACAACCCTGTAAAATGTGAAAAATATAAAAAGAGCAAAAGCGGTTAAAAGAAATAAGAGAATATTTAAATATGTTTTGTTCCGACTGGCCCGTAGTAGGCTTTCACTTCTGATTGTGTTTGTAGAATTTAGAATCAGGTCAATGCTTGCAGCAATATTTGACAATACAGTTCTATTTTCGGAAGCATAAGAATTATTACGTTTTACAGAATTATGAAATGATTCAAATTGAATTTTGATGCTGTTTATCATTTTTTGGGGCCAGGTAAAAGTCGATCCAAGGATTGGCACCATCGCTAGGTTTGTATTTAGTTTATTAAAATTAACATTACCTAACAGAACATCAATTTTGTTTTTTATGTTAGTTATTTGCTTTGAATTTAACTTCTGAGAAAGTAAATCTATCAAATGAATGGCAATAATTAATTCGTCTTTTAAAATGTTTAACTGAGCAGTTTGTGCATGGATGAAATTAGCTTGATGATTTGAATTAGAAACTTTGCCTTGTAACCAAGTAAATGAACTCAGCGCGATGATCATCGTAAGAAGCATCACATAAACTGCGAAACTCCTCTTTATTGACCAGCTTTTATTCATCATACTGTGCTCCGAATTTGCACCTTAATGCGGATGTTGCCAATATTACTCCTTACCTTCTCCATCGGGGTAAGAAGTAATTAATTAAGAGATTTTTTCATTTATACGCGTTTGAATCAAAATTGGGTGACAGTGCTAGATACACGTCCTGCAGGATTATATTTCAGATCCAAAACCCTTAATCATTACAGATATATGGTGTGCATTGCATTTATAATACAAATAATTATAGATTGTTTATATATCTGTTATATAATTACAAAATCTTACTAGTTAGTAAGTGTATTAATCGGCGTCATGGAGGACAGCTGGCAATGCTCAAGCACTGGGCCATAGTTTTCTTTATTCTGTTTTGTGGGTCATATCCTTCCGATTCTCGAAGTGCATCAAATATTTTGCACATCTGCTCAAAATTTGGATCCGATTTAAGATCTGCTTTGGATGACTACTGGCAAGGTGAGCCTGCGCGTGTTGCGCGTATCAAAGAGTATTTCCCATCAATAATATCTAAACATCGAACCCAGTGGCTCCATCAACTTTCAATCTCACCTGCGTCTACACAGGGCCTTACAACTGATGAGGCTTTATCAGTGTTAGAAAGCTTGAAAGCGTATCCTCATGAAATAAAACACGCAAATCGTATACAAAATGAAGTATTTATGGCCGTTATTCCAAATACCACCCATGCTGCGATTGTTAAAAACAACTCAAGTATTACTGAAGAGGCATTTGGGGCTGTGCCAATGGCTAAGAAACGAATTGCTTGGCATGATCACTTTGCATTTATTATCGATCGGTATATGGGGACTCATTTAGTCCCACCTACTATTAAGCAGGATGAGACGACAACTTTTCAGCTGTATATACGTAGTTCAGGAGCAGTATCGGAAAAATATACTCGTAGAAGGCATTCAAATTTACTCGACTATAGCCACATGCAATTACTGGATCTATTTATGTCAAATCAAGATCGAAATTTTTATGGAAATTTATTAATGAGCAAGCGAATTATTGCTATTGATTTTGACATCGGTCGCCCAGGTGCAAGCCGTCATTACAGTAATCATGCAATTGAGCAACTATGGATCAAAGATACGATACTCAATTCGGATCGGTATATTGGCCGAAAGGGTGGTGTGCCAGGTATTTTTGCGAAATCAGTGATTGATAAACTTGAAAGTATGAGCCCAGGGATCCTAAAAAAATTTACTGCACGTCATGGTTTTGTTTTATCAGATGAGCTAAATCAGGATATTATCCATACCCGGGATGTGGCGCTTCGGGTTATTGAAGAGTGGATTGAAACATACGGATATTCGATGATCATCATTGAATAAACTATAAACGGCTGTGTGGATCCCCGTTCACGCTACGCGTGTTGGAGGTGACAAAAAGTTACTTCTGATTTTTCCTTTCCAATTCAAGGAGATACTCTTTTCTCCATAGTTCACCCCCATAACCCACAAGTTTTCCATCTGATCCTATGACCCGGTGGCACGGAATAATAATTGCGATTCGATTATCACCATTAGCTCTGGCAACAGCGCGAACAGCCTTTGGGTTGTCGATCGCAATAGCCTGCTCTTTGTATGATCGGGTTTCTCCATACGGAATAGATTTGAGTACTTCCCAAACTTTCACCTGAAAGGGTGTCCCGGGTATGGCTAAGGGCACAGAGAACAATTTAAGACTGCCATCAAAATATGCTTTTAACTCTTTGTTTAGGCGCTCGAAATGGGGTCCGTTTTCAGCCGAAAAAGGCGTTTTTAATTTCTTTTGAATTCTTGATAGTTGAGTTTCCAGCATGCGTCGATCAGCAAATTCCAATAGGCAAATGCCTTCATTGACTGAACAAGCAATCATGGGACCTAGAGGTGTTAAAATTCGAGTGATATAAGTCATATCGTCCGATTGAAAATTCTTTGGACTCGAACCCAAGCTCTTTTTGAATGCGTTCGTGAATCCACTCAATGAGTCATACCCATTTGAATAAGCTGTATCGATTACTTTTTGGCCATATGAAATCATGCCGATTGATTGACTGAGTTTCAACGATCGTAAATAAGATTGAAAGGTCATATTATGGTGCTTCTTAAACCAACGTCTTAACCGATTGGGGTCAATGTCCAATTTTTTAATTTCAAAATCTTTAAATCTTAGCTTTGATTTTTTCTGTACTTCATCAAGGATTGTCTTGACCCAATGAGGCGGCTCGCCGGATAAGGACATAGGGGAGCAAATCTTGCAGGGTCGATATCCACAAAACAAAGCTTCTTTAGGTGTTTTGAAATATTCGACATTTTGTTTTTTGGGTTTTCGTGCACGACAGGTGGGTCTACAAAAAATACCGGTCGTTTTTACGCCGACCCAAAACAGACCTTCAAAACTTTTATCCCTGTCGACTAAAGCCTTGAACATGATTTCCTCTTTAATTCCAGTTCTCATAAGAATGTTGTAACTATAATCAAAAAAATGAACAACCGAAAACTTATCATGTATTTTTATTTTCTTAAAAATCGTTTAATTTGTGCTTGAGCGCTAATTGCAACCCCCATAGAGAGAAGGTAAGCCTTAATCCCTATTAAGCCCCTGTTTTAGCCTGATTTTCGACGTTTTCTTGCAAAGTATGTTATAAATTTCGTTTATTCCATCAAAATGCTTATCTGTATTGCTTTTTGAAGGTTATTTGTGTATATATTCACAGTGGAATCAATCAGACTCATTTACGCGTTTTTCCTATTTTCCTTTCTACTCTATAGTTTTTCTTGTCTTGGCGGGTTCAGCCAAACACCGTATCGAGGGAAGCCTCCTAGGGGGATGGTGATGATCAAGCTCAAGGGGGAACCTCCTGTGAGTTTCGACTTGCAGGGTGCTGCGTTCAATAATGGTAGCGGATTTGTAATTGGAAATACCATTGTAACGGCAGCACACGTCTTAGATAATCCAATCGAGGAGATTTGGATTGATGGAGTGAAGCTAAGTGAGAACGAAGTGGTACGAACATGGCGTTATTCGACTGAGTTAAACCGTTTATTTCATAAGGTTGATGCCCCTCCTATTGAAGATGTGGGTGTGATTAAATTAAAAAATCCAATCCAATCTGATTTTGTGTTGCCGAGTGAGTCAGACCTCAAACATATCGAAGAACAAAGACAAATCGCGTCATGGACTAGAACTGCGCATGAATATCTGGGGATATACAAATATGATCCATTCTGGTTTGGATATGGCGCTGATAAGAAAGCATCGCCCTATACATCGGCGTATAGTATATTTGGAGATCGTATCCTGACTTCTGGCAGTGCAAAAAAATTATTAGATAAAGAAAAATATTTTTATTCATACGATCAAAGTAATATTCTTCGACCTGGAGATAGTGGGGGACCCTTAGCCTTCGTTGTAGAAGGTAGGTTTGTTGTTATAGGCATCGCTACTGCAGGTAGAATCTTTACGACATCAGTTTTTGAAAAAATTGATCATAATTTACCATGGATCAAACATATGGTCGGGTGTAAGTAGTTATTTAAAATGGATCTCCGTTCACGCTGCGCACGTCGGGGATGACAAGAATTAAGCAATTTAATTAAAATTGAAATGATGGAGTTGTGAGCGTTTACAATCTTGTGACGCTTTCTAATACTAAACTGTTAGGTTTAAATCTGCTGAACCATTTTGAAGGGTCAACGCCCTTTAACTTACTTTGAGTGAAGGCCCTTAAAATGATGGGATCAATGATGATCCATCGTCCTTTTTGAGATTCAAACAAAACAAATTCGTGATAGTTCCATGAGATATTAAGTTTTGTCTTTTTATTAGAATATTTTTCTTTATTTTTTGTGTATGAATTAAATGAAATATTTATTTCCCCTGTGATGACATTGATGCCTAACCCTTTTGAGTAAATTCGAATTTTGAATACTTTGAGATGTGGGTATTGATTGGCAAGCGCCTGACCCAAGTGCTTTGACATACATGCACATTGAGTGAAACATGGGTACTTGTGTTCAATAACATAATTTTTTGTTATAAATTCACGTTCCATGGCGCCATCCGTATCTTTGACTCTCAGCCATTCAGAACGAATGGCATTGATCATTTCATGGTCTAAGGCGCCAGGCGTTAAATTTTTGAAGAAAAAGGGTCTCATCTGAATGGTTTGTTCTGAAACACGTTTACGGCCCACGGCGCGAAGACTATCGATCTTTTTAGAGTGAGTGTCTATAAATTGTTGGATGCTTGATTCTGAGATATCACTGGTTTCACCTATTTCGTATTTCCATATAGTTCTAAAACGTTCTCTAAATACCATGATTAATGAAAGACTTTCTTTACTCATGTCCGGATAGAACATCCGAGTTAATTCGGTAAGACTTTCATCATGAATCCAATCTTTGGTTGTGACAAATATTGTTTTTATTGATACCGTGCACTGATTTAAAAAATTAAAAAGAGCTGTTTTGGTGGTCAAATTACTTAATTCTATCTTCTGAATACATGAGAGCAAAACAGGAATTTTCTCTAATGAGAATTTGGATTTATAATTGAGGAGGTCCTGTCGGTCTGCAAGTTTTAATCTTTCGATAATGATACGTGTATCTGTTGGGGGCTGACATCCCATTTGCAAGACCAGTGTGAATAACAAACAAGTCAATATTTTTGAAACAATACGATTAGACATTCTGCTCATACCTCCCTGTATGAGTATCTGAGGCTATCATATTAGATTAAATATATCAACTAAAATAGTTTTAATGAATTTCAATGAACTATGATGGCCCTAATGCCTCTTGAGAGGGTTTAAGGTGGATCCCTGATAATTTTGCTTCGCAAAATCCTGGGATGACAAGGAGATTGCTTTGTTGGGTCTGGGGTGACAGGGTAAAATTAGATTTGCTAAGGTAACTCAAGAGGCCCAATGAACCCTAGAAGTGTATTTTTAGAAGATTTAACATCCCCTGAGATTGAGTTCCTTATTCATAAGGGGTGGCGACAAGTCATTCTAAGCTCCGGCTCCATGGAGCAGCAAGGCCCGCACATGCCGCTTGATGTAGATACCGCTGTCGCACGAGAAATTGCCAGACGGCTAGCCCATAAATTGGGCCACACACTCATCGCCCCTATTATTCCAGTGGGGTGTTCTGATTATCATATGAGTTTTTCAGGGACACTCAGTGTGCCTATCGAAACGTTTAAATCATACCAGACGCACATGGCCAAGTCGTTGATCCATCATGGATTTCAAACCCTTCTCTTTACGTCATTTCATGGTGGAAATTTCAAACCGTCTCAAGAAGTAGCAGAAGCGCTTCAATTAGAGTATCCCCAAATTACTGTACGGACTGCTTTGAACCTCGATGAATTATTTCGCGTCGTGAAGTCAACATTAGATCAACAATTTCCGGATCGTTCGCCCTACGATTGTCATGCCGCATGCTGTATCACCTCGCTCCAAAGCTGTATTAATGCAGAGCGAATCAGAGCTGATAAAGTCGAGAACGGTGTAGATCTACTTCGCGTGCCTGAAATTACAGGTGATCTTCGGGAGCTTTCTCCGAACGGCGTTCTAGGACGGGTTGATGGGTATGGCCCCGAAGTCGGTGAAGCCCTCTACACATCATTGACCGAATGGACCATCGAATGCTGGCAGATGTAAACTTACTAATCACAAGATAGTGAAACTGCAAGCATGAAATCGGTTAATTGTTGGTTTTGGATAATGGCTTCAAAATTCGTGAGCTGGAGGAGATACTTCAATGGGATATCCTCTAATTTAGAAAAATCAGTCGGAAGCTCAGCATCTCGTGTGAGACGAATCACGTAGGGTTGTTGTCCCAGTTCTGTTGCTGCTTTGTACATGGCCACCGCGTTTGTTTTTGAGTCGTCTAAAATGAGCTGAACCCGATGTCCTTCTTGTTGGATAATTTTTTGGATTTCATTAGCTTTAAACGTTGGGTCATCATCCGTTAAATTGGGTTTCATACGCAAATACTGTGCATCCGTCTCATAATGCAGTGGGAATCCATGTTTCTTGAGTTGTGCAAGCGTTGCATCTCGAATCTCAGGCGTATCCCATCGACCCGTCACATAAATAACTTTTCCCAGTGTGACTTGTACGAGTACACGGATAAGATCTGACGCCCCAGATTTTAGAGTGTCATATTGGATAAATTCGGAGCTGAAAAATTTCTTGCCCCAAGGGCTGTTGCGATAGGCATCTGTAATTTCAGGTTTCAAATGTGCTAGACCGGCGTTTTCTAAACTTTGCCCAGCAAAAAAAACAATATGTTCGGTTTTGACTTGCTTGAGTGCAGCCCACCTCGTCTCTTCATTGGCGAGTGCGTGAAAAATTTTCCGCTGTCTTTCTTCGGTCCCCACAAGCAAGTCGTCGATATCAACAATAATGACTAAATCAGCAATAGCCAGTGGAATTCCAAAAAAAAGAACAAAACTGAACAGTAAAATTTTTTTCATAGCATCGACACGCTAGCAGAGTTACGCGTTACGTGTCAATGACTGGCTCAGTATTTGTTACACTATGAACTCGAAGGGGGGAAGAGAGTATGGGAGATTCAAGTTATTCATTGTTGTTAGTTGCAAACGATTCGGATGATGTCGAGTTAATTCGCGAACTGCTCACAATTAAGAAACACATTTTTCCATCTTCACTTACGGTGGTATCAGATATCACAGAAGCAACTGTGAGGCTGAAATCTAATGATTATGATGCCGTATTATTTGATCTAGCCTTATCAGATAATGACCAAGCGCTCGATACGTTCTCAAAATTCACACAAGTGACATCAAAAATTCCCATTATAGTTTTAAATAGTATTGAGGATCCGGCATTGTCCAGTCGTGCTGTAAAATTAGGTGCTCAAGACTGTTTGATTAAAGGAAGTTTTTCTCCTGATTTATTGGTGCGCACCATTCGACATGGTATAGAACGTCAGCAGCTCAGGGCCCATTTGAAAGAAACCAGTGGACACTTGCACGTCATTGCAGAAGGTAACGTAGATGGGATTCTCTTTTTAGACCGAGACCGGAAAATTACCTACGCCAACCCGGCAGCTCAAACCATGTTTGGCTGTTCTTCGGAGGAGTTGATTGGATCGCCCCTAGGCGTAACGACATTGGGTACGGATAAGACAGAAATTGATATTCTAGATAAGGATCAAAAAACCCGTCGAGTGGTTGAAATGCGATTTTCTGAATCCGAATGGAAAGGGGAAGCTGTATTTGTTGCTTCACTCCGAGATATTACACGCCGAAAAGAAGCGGAGGAAAAATACAGTAATTTATTCCAGTCTTCAGTTGCGGCTATTGTGGTGCATGATCAAGATGGGCAAATTTTTGATGTGAACCAAAAGACAGAACAACTTTTTGAGTACGATAAAACACAGTTGATGAGCATGAAAGTGCAATCCTTTTATGCAACCTCTGATGAATCAAGGCCGAGAGAAGCATTAAGCAAAGCTTTTTCAGAAGGGCCTTCTCATTTTGAAGTTGATCTAAAGTCGGCTTCAGGTAAAGTTTTCCCCGCAGAGGTTTCTCTTAGCGTATTTGAAGTCTATGGTCGGAAATATCTGCAATCGATCATCATGGACATTACGGAACGAAAACGACTTGAACGTCTCAAAGACGATTTTATTGTGACAGCTTCGCACGAGTTACGGACACCTATCGCATCCCTTCAGTTTTCAATGGAAAATTTAGCCGATGGCACATTAGGGGAAATGAACTTGAAGCAAAAAGAAACCATCGTCACTTGCTTCCGGAATGTCACTCGTTTGTCTAAAATTACAAATAACTTACTCGATATGTCAAAGCTAGAGTTGGGTGGCATGACGCTAAAACTCGAAACCATCGATTTAAATCATTGGTTGGCTGAACAACACGACGAATTAAAAGAAGAGTTAAATAATTGCAACATAGCGCTTCACAATGACACAGGGACTCAATCCTATTCTGTTGCGTGTGACGTGGATATGATGGATCAAGTATTGCGAAATTATACCTACAACGCAATGAAGTATGCAGCGTCTCAAGTCTCTATAACATTGCATGTAGGAAAGGCTCCCGACGGTTGTATCTCTTTTGTTGAAACTCAAGATCAACCTTTTGTTCAATTGGGTGTCAAAGACGATGGTCCAGGCATACCCGAGGACAGACTATCGTTGTTGTTCAATAAATTTGTTCAACTAGATCGTCCCTTTGGAGGGGAAGGGTACAAAGGAACAGGGTTGGGCCTCGTCATATGTAAAGAAATTATTCGCCTACATAAAGGCTATTTGGGTGTTGAAAGTAATTCACCGACCGGTGCACACTTCTACTTTGGGCTTCCACAGTGCGACGTGATGGATGCCAAGTGAAAGGAGAGGAAATGGCTTGGCTATGGGTGTTATTTGGGACTGGGATGGTCGCACTTATTCTGTATTCGGATACAGTAAAAAAACCAAAAATAGAATGGATAGCAAAACCATGTGCTTCACTGGGATTCTTAATGTTGGGTTGGTTGTATGCTCCCTTTCAGTCAACATATGGGACCTGGATTTTTAGTGGGCTCTTGCTTTCTGTGTTGGGAGATGTTTTTTTAATTCGTCCGAAAAATAGCGGATTTCTGTTGGGGTTGTCATCATTTTTAATAGCTCATATCTGCTACACCATTGCGTTTTGGGCGGCACTGGGTGGATTCCCTCAAATGGTCGTGTTATTAGCTGTCTCTATAGTAAGTTTGGGTATTTTTGGGAACCTTAAAAACCATCTAAACACCATGGCTGTCCCCGTGATGCTTTATATGTGTGTGATTTCCCTGATGGTTACATGTGCTTTTTCAGCTGCATTAAATTTGGGTTCAACTCAAAACGTGCTGGCTTGTGTGGGCGCTGTTCTATTTTTTGGATCAGATATTTCTGTTGCATGGCTTAAGTTTATGGCCCCTTCGATTGTACATCGTTATTGGGGTATTCCGATGTACTACGTAGGTCAGTACCTTATTGCTTATTCTGTGGGTGTTTAGCCCGTGTGAGGGGCATGTTTTTGCACCGCTTTCATAAGTAATTTTTTTGAAAGTGGTTTTACCAAATATCCATCAGCATCCACCTCCCGCCCTTGCTCAATATCTGTATGATGATTTCGAGCAGTGAGCATAACTATAGGCGTGTTTTTAAATACTTTGTTGGATTTTAAGAGACGACAAAGTCTGAAGCCGTTTATCTTTGGCATCATGATGTCCATCAGAATCAAATCTGGGCGAATTTTTACGGCCGTGTCATGCCCTGCTTGACCATCAAATGCTAAAGCGACGGTATATCCTTGAAATTCTAAATGATCTTTGATGGCGTTGCTAAAGTCACGCTCATCATCAATAATGAGTATTTTCTTTTTCATAAGGGGCTCCTTTAAGCGCCGTTTGGATGTTGTACACACTTCTTCGGAAAGGATTTCTCTTTGGTTTAGGGAAGCTTAAATTCTAGTGTGATACCGTTAAGATATGTGGTTCTCAGCTCCCTCAGAATCAAATTTAGAAAGAACACATCACAAAATTGATTTATTATTTCCAAACGTTTTAACAGATGTATTAAATCGTTTGGGCCAAGGGTGGTTAACGGGAGGTGCTATTCGAGACGCTCTTTTGGGCAAAACAACACAAGATTATGATATTGCCACGCCCGTTCGATTCGATCGCTTTGTTGATTTATTCCCATCTTTATGGATCAAAGCGGTGCTTCCAAACTATGGATGTATCAAATTACAGATTAAGAACGTACAGATAGACATCACGATGTATCGCAAGGAAGGTGTTTATAAGGATCACCGTAGGCCTTCAAGAATCTACGCAACAACCCGAGGGCATGATGCCGTACGTCGGGATGTTACGATGAATGCACTTTATTACGATCCAAGGTCTCATACGTTAGTGGATAGCGTAGGTGGGATTTCAGATTTGATGCGGATGGGATGGGTGAGAGCTATTCGAGGGCAGGAGAGTTTTGAGGAAGATTACCTACGTATTTTAAGGGTTTTGCGATTTACGTTTCAATGCGGGTTAATACTGGAGCCTAAGACGGCTCAAGCCATGCAAGACACTTCGCATTTGGTACGTCATATCCATCCAGACCGGGTACGTTCAGAGATTTCAAAATGTTTGCAGGTTGCCTCCATTTCTCAAGTGATGCAGAGGATGCATTCGTGCAAGGTAATAGAAGCGCTGATGGGTTTTACCCCCGATTCACGTTTTGTTAAAGAATTAGGTGTTGTACTTCAACCTTTCGGCCCCCAATCTCTTGAGACATTTATGACCCTATTGGGGTTTCTGTATGGACGTCAATTATCCGTCGAGGCCCGAATGGATCAACTTTCAGCTGCACTCTCATTGATTCCTATGGGACAGAAGCCTGTCCGGCATATCAAAAAGGCTTATATTCGATTATCAAATCCTAATTGTCAGATATCAAATTTTCGCCCTTCCAAGGCGATTCAGGCTATACTGGCATACTTGAGTACTTTAGAGTGAGCTTTTCCTGTGATGGGACAAGCAAATAAAGTAAATTTATGTAAGGCCGATGAAAGCAGAGCAAACACAAGTTTATTCACAAATGGGGGGTTGGGTGGTAGAGTGCTGCGTGAATCCTGGTGATAGGGTAGAGGAAGGCACTGTGTTACTGCTTATCGAGTCCATGAAAATGCGAATACCTGTTACAGCGCCATGCTCGGGTGTGGTGGTCTCTGTCTGCGTAGAACCTGAAGAGGTTGTTCAGCCAGAGGATGTCTTGGTAATATTAGATCAAGTATCAGTTGGAGGATAAAATGGCTGGTAATTCAAACTTTGTTTCATTTGAACTGCTGACACACAATGCGTTAAAACTTGGTGTTTTGACGTTTGGAGACAAGCAGACATGTAACGCGTTATCAAAAGACTTGATCACAGCATTTGAAGATCAGATGCGAGCCATTTCAGAGCTGGTTAAAAAAGAGTCTATTAATTTTCTTATTCTATATGGTGGGCCAAAAGCCTTTAGCTCTGGTTCTAATCTCAAAGAGCGTAGAACTATGGAAGACATCGAAGTCATGGATTTTGTAGATCGACTCAATTCCCTTTATGACCAAATTGATCAGTTGCCCATTATCACGATGGCTGCAATCCAAGGACCTGCGCTAGCGGGTGGCTTGGAACTAGCTTTGACGTGTGATGTGCGTGTTGCATCTGAGTCTGCGCAGTTAGGGCTGAGTGAAACTTCAATCGGCATTATACCGGGCGCCGGTGGGACCTATCGTTTACGTCGTATCATGTCAGAAGCTCAAGTGAAAGTGAGTGTGTTGTTTGCAAAGCGGTATAGCGCTTTAGAAGCATTTCAACATGGATTGATCACACAAATGTACCCTGATGCTAATTTTATTGATTCAGTTATTGAGGGTGTGAAAGAACAATGTGAAGCCATTTCACCGTACGCCATGATACAGGCAAAGCGGTTGACTCAAAACTATCGTGCCCATTACGAAAAGAATTTTCATCTGATCGAACGATCCTTTTATTTGAATACACTGTACTCTGAAGATCGTCGTGAAGGATTAAAAGCGTTTGAGGAACAAAGGCCGCCTCAATTTACAGGAGTATCGACTTGGATCTCAGAGAGCTAACCTCAAGGTTGATCAGAGGGGGTCCTCAAAAGTATCACCAAAAAAACGCACAGCGGGGAAAGCTCTTTGTCCGTGAACGAATCGAAACCTTATGTGATCCTGAGAGTTCGTTTATAGAAGAAGGGCGTTTCGCAAACGGATTAGATGAAGAATTTCCATGTGATGGCGTAATTACGGGCTGGGGGGTTATACACGGAAAACCGATCGGCGTGATTGCAAATGACTCCACGGTTAAAGCAGGCTCTTGGGGTCCTTTGACCGTAGAAAAAATAATACGATTGCAGGAACAAGCCTTAAAACGGTGTACACCCATAGTCTATTTAGTCGACTCGGCGGGAGCACGACTGACGGATCAAGTCCGAATGTTTCCAGGACGAAGGGGTGCCGGCCGCATTTTCTATAATCAAGTACAACTCAAACAAAAGGGCGTTACGCAGCTGTGTGTTGTCCTAGGTCCTTGTGCTGCAGGGGGTGCTTATGTCCCCGCCTTTTGTGATGTTGTGGTCATGGTTAAGGATAATGGATCCATGTATCTGGGCTCACCTAGAATGGCTGAAGTGGTCATTGGAGAGCAGGTTTCACATGATCAAATGGGTGGGACAGACCTTCATACAACTCAAAGTGGATGTGCTCACGTATCAGTAGAAACAGAACAGGCAGGGTTGAATTGGTTGCGTGCATGGATGCAACTTTGGACCTGTCGTCATACATCTGTTCCATTTAATTCAACAGAAGTTAGCCTTTCATTAAAAGACCTAATTCCGAATGAGCCATCTGAAGGGTACGATATTCATGATGTGCTAAAAGGTTTATTGGATGCCGGCTCATTTATGGAAGTGCATGCCACATACGCACCTGAACTAGTTTGTGGGTTAGGCAGTGTAGAAGGCCAGGTTATTGGGATTGTCGCAAATCAACCCGCTGTTAAAGGGGGTGTGATTTTTTGCGAGAGCGCTGAAAAAGCGTCGCTTTTTATTCACTACTGTGACCGACAACGCATTCCTATTCTATTTTTGTGTGATGTGCCTGGATTTATGATTGGTTCTACTGTAGAGAAACAAGGCATTATTCGTAGAGGGGCACAGATGGTGGAAGCTGTGTCGTCTGCTACCGTACCTAAAATAACGCTCATTTTACGAAAAGCATACGGAGCGGGACTTTACGCAATGTGTGGGCCGGCGTTCGAACCTGATGTATGTCTTGCCCTGCCGTCTGCGCAAATTGCAGTAATGGGCCCGGGGCCAGCCGTTGAAGCAGTCCATCATCATCACCTCAATGCTTTAAGCGAGCAATCCGAGCGAGAGAGTTTTGTATCTGAAAAAAAAGAAGCGTATCTTTCAGATGTAAACTTGCTAAAACTTGCGTCTGAGTTGGTGGTCGATCATGTGATTGATTTTGATGAGGCGAAGACAGAGTTGGCCAAACGGTTTAAACTTAGTATGGAAACGTTTCTTTCAACCTAGGGCGTGTCCTATATTACAATAAGCAGACTTCACTTTCAGTGATACGCAACATCCGGTTCAAAGGTAACGCAAGTGGATTTTCGCAATGACCTAGCGGGAAATTTTGGATAATTGGAAAGTCACTCTTCGCAAAAAGATAATTCAGCATGGGGGTCATATCGGCGTACTTTGTGGGTCCTCGTGTGGTAAAAGATCCCAATATAAGTCCTTTGATGTGTGCTAATTTGTTGCCCTGAATGAGTTGTGTGAAGTGTCGAACGAGTCGATAGTCGGGTTCATGAACATCTTCCAAAAAGACGATTTTGTTATCAAACGTCGTGTCATACGGGGTGCCCATTACGGAGGTCAACATCGCTAATGTGCCACCCACAACTTTTCCTGCCATTTGAACACCCTTAAAAAAAGTGAGGGGTTCCTTCAATGTAAAAGGCGTGTGAGTATCAGATTCTGAATGGAGTAAATGTAGTAACCATGCCCATCGGTCTTCGGTTAGATGTAAAAAATCTTCTGTTGCAACCATTGGGCCATAAATGACAGGCATGTGAGAGGCCAGAATATTCATCAATGGTGTGGGATCCGAAAGTCCAATAAATGCTTTGGCTTTTGGGGTGTTATGTTTCAACCATCGTGTTACAGCGGGTAGTAATTCATTACATCCCGTGCCACCACGGGCGCACCAGATGATCTGGGGGAATTCTAGGGCGTGGATGAGTTGATCCAGCCTAACTTGAGTGGTGCCCGAAAAGAGATATGTTTGGCTAAGCACATTTTCAATGGGCGTCGTAATCTCAAGAGATTTTGAATGTAAGAGCCTAATACCGGATTGTAATAGTTCGGCATTAATAGGCCCACTGGGAGCGATTAAAGAAATCATAGGGGATCAATGCTTCGTTCAAATTGAAGCTTAAGCCCAAACGAGAACAAGGTCGGGCTGTTTAAAATTCCGACACCCAGCTCAACATACCATTGCAGAGCAGACAAAAAAGGCGAAGACACCTGAGCACCTAAGGCAATTTTAATAGGCAAGACGAATTGTCTTTCTAGGTATGAAACGCCCAGGGGGATCATTGTGTAAGGTGTCCATGATAACCCTCCCCAGAAGAAGTTTTTTGAAATGATGGGGTATACGTAAGCAGAGATTGTATTCTCGCCATTAATGCGTAAATAGCTTGCCCCCCCGCCAATACTAAAAGCGAAGGTGTCCATAAAGTCTGGATGCACAGTCCACTGTAAATGGGCGTCGATTAAAAAGGGTGCTTTGCCAGTTCCAAGAGCTACCATGCCGGACAAATGGGTGGATATGGGAAAATATCCATGCAGGTTGGCACTAAATCCATGTTCCTCTGATTTAGAAATAAAAATAGCAGGCTCGACAGCAACGCTAAACACTGAGGGTCCCGGATATAAATCGGCTGAGTGGAAACTACTGTTATAAAAAACAGCCTGGCTAACTGCAGGCCAACAGAAGAGCAAAGCTAAGCCCCAAGTTCTGATAGGTTTGATTCTCATTTCCCAGTAGATGCTAACAGCCTCTCGATCAATACTTCAAGTGCATAAAAAGGTAAATATCTTTGTATCCGGTGGCCATTCACAAAAAAAGTCGGATTATATGAAATAGCGAGTCGAGATGTTTGATAAATATCCGTTTCTATACGAGTCAGCTCTTGATTTGATTCAAGACACGTACCCAGTTTTGAAACGGAAAGATCTGGAATGGCTTGGGCAAGAGCTTCAGTGGTGATGTCAGCAGGCGGGGTTGAGTTGATAAAGCTATATGCATCCCAGAACCATGGTTGTTTTTGGCGACCTGCACATCGAGCTATTTGGGCGAACTTACAGGCATTAAGATGCATGGGGCGATCAATTTCAGGATGACAATTGTGATCCATGGGGTGGTTTTTCATCACAAAATGAACCTGATTTTTAAATCGCTTTCTGATTCGTTTGAAGACTTTTGACATTTCACGGCAATAGGGACACTCGAAGTCGTGAAAGGAAATAATTTGGATAGGGGCGGTGGGGTTACCGAGGGTGTAATCACCGCCAGGGTAGCTATTTAAAATGATCGTGTCAGGAAAAGGCGTTGGGCCCTGTTCGACAATCTGTCCAACCCATTGACGAATGGCTTGAATGCCTTCTCGTCCCTTTGAGTCCATCGTTAAATTGGGTACAACCCAAAAACTAAGGAGTATTAAAATGACGCTTAATCCGAGTTGTCTGAACACAGTAGGCGGTGAGATAACAGCAGATGTGACTGGGCGTTTGATTCTAAGCCATACGAGTAGTGCAAGCGTTATGAGGATAATATGTCCGCTCACGCAGGTAATACACACCTTTTGATACTGAATCAGTGCAATAATTTTTTGAAGTGCAACGAGAAATCCAAGCCCACTCCACC
>JAJCYS010000046.1 GCA_029262815.1 Deltaproteobacteria bacterium
ACTAACCAAAGGGGTGAAGGTGAATCGACTGGTAACTGTGAGTACACCTTGTCACATCCAATTTATGATGGAACATCACTTCGGAGCTATGTTTGGCATTCCACAAAGAGTTTTAAAAAATGCTGAACAACGTTTCATGAAACGGTTTGGAGAGAATGTTTGGTATGAAGCTTCTGCTGTTGCGTACACAAAACGTATCACAGTACCTTCTTTGGTTGTTCATGACCACGAAGATCGTGAAGTGCCTTTTCACCAAGGTGTCGCGTATGTTCAGTCATGGCATAATCCTCCATTTTTTGTCAGTACAACTGGGTTAGGTCATCGACGCATTTTGAAGGACCCAAACGTGGTTACTCTTGTGACCCGATTCATCAAAACCGGTAAAGTTGAAAATTAAAACCCTGAACTAGGGTCAGCCAGATAATGTTGTTCTTCTGGCGTATTCTTTCGGCCTAATATTTTATTTCGATGTGGGAATCTGCCGTATCTTTGAATGACCTCTAGATGTGCGATGGCATAGTCATATGCCTGATTCATGTTCGGTAGGATATCAGTCGGGGTGGACTCTTTTAAATTCTCAAATTTTTCGACGCTCAGGTGTTGCATGTCTAAATTCTCGGCGTGCTCTAAAGGCAAATAAAAAAACTGTCGTTCAGTATGGGTCAATTGAGTATCTATTTTGTGCGTGATGCCGTCTAGTGTTGCAGCAAGAGCGAGATGGTCATAGTCAAACGATTGGGGATGCCCACGAAATACATTTCTGGGAAATTGATCAAACAAGATGACGTATGCCAAGCAGTCTTGCGCTGTGCAGTGTGACACATCAAAAGGCTTGGGCGCGATACTGTTGATATGATTTTTAAATTGGTTAGCAACGCGGTCGTCAAAATTTGGGTCTTTCGTCCACCAAAGGTGTTGATTTTGGAGTGGATTGTCAGAAGTGCCAAACCAAAAAGACAGAATATCGTCTGTTCTAAGGGCAATCATAAAGTTAGAGGTTAGGTTTGATTGAGGTGACATCGTGACCGGCTTCACCTAGAACTTCGATCGTTTGAGCGAGTTGATTGCTTTTAACCATAAAGTAATCTGTGTCATAAGTGGATATAGAAAATATGCTGATATTTGCGATTGAGAGAGGCCCCACAATAGAAGCTAAAACACCTGTTAAGGCAAAATCAAGCGGCCCAACAACTTTAAGGCAACGCCAATCAGGTTCATGAATGACGTTAGTTGGAATGATGTGTTGCGGACATACCAAGGAGCATTCGTCATCTGTAATTGAAAAGTGAATAGGATGTGAACCATTAACCCATTGTGGGAGTGTGGATATGCCGTCAAGCCGACAAATGCCAAATACACCAGGTTCTAAAACAAGTTTAAACGACTGTTGTGACATGGGGTACCCCTGTAGTTGGAAGTATATCTTAGCTCTGTAAGCCTTTCACTATAATTCAGGGTTTGGATCAACCTCAACTTCTGGGCGAAAACATCGAAAATTCAAAAGAGGTCCTCCAGTATTTACATCGTCACGACCAAATAGGTTAATATCAATCAACGCTTTGCCACTTCTATGTGCGTAAAAAAGAACGTATCCACTTTTCCCACGATTCTCGTATGCGATTACTGTCGATCCAAAATATGGCATACGATCAAGTGCAATAGGCGCAGGTTGATTAGGTCGAGGGACATGCACTTTTAGATAAAATCTGCCATAGGGCGCTTCTGCAGCGCTGACTGATGTGAGCGAAAATCGACCCGGTGCTCCCAATGGAAGCGTATTGGGATCTTCAGGGGTACATTCGAGCATGACACGTTCTTTGCCAGGTTCAGGTTGACTGAATGCTTGAGTGAGTATGGGTGCCATACTTAATATACACACAAAAACGATTGCTAAAATTCGTGAAATCATCGTAACCCTCCTGAATAACCAGCTATGACTCTTCATCGGATATTTAAAAAATAAAGTGAGCTTTTCTTTTTTTCAAAAAAGTTAATAAAACGACACTGTTTATGCTAATCTGTCTGACGGAATTCGGACTTTACTGGGTGGCAGCAAAAGGCACTTGGTAAAGTTCGGATTCTGTTCTTTAGCACGGTAGTATTAGGGGGTTAGGTGCTTTTAACTCATCGGCGTTCATACTGGCTTGACTGATAGAAGCAGGATATGAAAACAGCTTTTGTATTATCAGCAGGCGGCGCAAAAGGTGCTTGGCAAGTCGGCGTACTTAGGAAATTAGCTCAACGTGGCGTGCACCCAGATGTTATCTATGGGACTTCTGTAGGAGCAATGAATGCAGCCGGGCTAGGTTATTTAGGAGCTGAAGGGCTTGAGGAAATTTGGCGTAGATTACGCTCAAAGCGTGATCTGATGCGTTTCAACTTCAGTTCATTATTTTTAATGTCCTCTGGCTTATATCACACCAAACCACTCAAAAAACTCTTAGGAAATTTTATTTCGGGCACACCCCTTTGTGAAGTGGTGGCGTGCAAAGTGAGTCTCAACACGGGGGAAGTGAGCTATGTCAGCAATCGAAATGTTTCGATTGAGATTTTTCGAGAAGCTGTACAGGCAAGTGCGAGTATTCCCATTATCATGAGCCCGGTTGGGGAATGGATGGATGGTGGAACACGTGAATACACGCCGCTAAGAAGAGCGATTCGTTCAGGATGTACAAAAATTATTGTGATTTTGACGCGGCCTTTTGGCATCAATCCCTCTCGCTCTTTTGTATTGGAGAAAACGGGCATGTGGCTTCGTCTTGTAAAAGTTGGGTTTCGCGCCATTGTCGACATCATGGAACATGAAATTTTCTTAAATGACTTACATCAATGTGTGCGTCTGTTCGGGTCACAGACATCTCCATCGGTTGAATTGGAAGTGTATGCACCTCAAAACGGGTTGGGAGATATGCTAGATTTCAGTCCAAGTCAGATCGATTCGAATATTCACGATGGGCAGCAGGCTGTTGTCCAAGATCTGGGTCAATTGACTGCTGCTCTAGGGGTTGCTGAACATCATGCATAGAGGGTGACTGCTCTCTTTTTAATGCTCTTTGGGTGGCCCAAAGGCCAACACAGATGAACCCAATACCCAAAACTTGAAAAGGTATGTGACTAATTCGTCCAATCGCCAAATCAATGCCTGTACTTGCGATCATTTGGCCACAAATCATTAGCAAGGTTGCATGTGTTGCGCCGATCTGTAAGATGAGCCAGCTAAATAGGGCTACGAGTATTACCCCCAGTGCTGCACCAGAGTAAAGATAAATCGGCAAACTAAGTGGGTAGGGGGTTCCCTCAGTGAAAGAAAAGAACAATGGTAAGAGAGTAAGCAGAAGTAAAAACCCGAATAGATGATTGCAGAATGAAGCATTCACAGCCCCTTTGTGCGATGTTAGTTTTGAATTGATGTTTAAGTTTAAGGATACAAAAATACCGCAAGTAAATGCGATACACATGAAAGCTGTCATTACCGAGCTCCCACAACAATACAAAGACTACCCGCAAGAATAGTCATAATTTCCATCAACTTGTAAAAAGAAAAAGAACGCTTCGGTAAACCAAAAAAACCGTAATGATCAATGATTGCGCTGGCAAGAATTTGTCCCAGCAAACTCAACGCGATAGTACCTGAAACGCCTAACTTACTACTCACGGCAATGGCAGATAGAATCACAACTACTGCTCCAAAAAAACCACCTGTATAACTCCACAGAGGGGCTTTTGTTTTGGAGAACTTGGGAATAAAAAATAAGCAGCCACCCGCAATGAGTGCTCCGATACCGTGAATCATAAATGATGCCCAAACAGGGTGGGTTATTTCTCCAAGCATGCCATTTAGGTACGTAATAAAAGCTAAAAGGACGCCGCAGCTTAAAGCTCCTGATGTATATACTTGGGCTCGCATTCCGTTATTCTACATATAACTGTGTTGGGTTGAGAGTAAAAAAATGGAATTATTATTTTTTACGCTGCTTTTGCAGGTTCTTCTTCAAGTGGAGGAGTCACCTCATTTTTGTTTCGCCCAAACCAGTTAATAGAAGTGAAATCAATGATTATTGCATATGCACAAGGCACCCAAATTAGGGTTAAGACAGTGCCGCTGACAAGTCCCCAGGCCAAAGCCAAAGTCATAGGGACCAGGATAGGATCGTATCCGCCGATGCCATAGGCTGTAGGAAGGAGCCCAATTACAGTTGTAATGCTTGTGACCATCACCGCACGCAAACGGTGGGCAGCTGCTCTAGGTAAGTAATGAATAAATTTTGATGGATCCTTTTTGGCAAGGTCATCAATGTGGCTGATAAGAACAATTGCGGCATTGACGACAACACCTGCAAGCCCCACGACACCGATCAGTGCTAGAAAACTGAGGGGTTTGTTATGAAGGTAGAAGGATAGATTTACACCTACTAGGCCTAGAGGCACGCTCGAAAGAACTAGCAGGGGTTTGATGTATGAATTGAACAAGAATACCAAAATCATAAAAATAGCAAAAATAGCAATGACCATCGCATTGACTAACGACTCCATGGATTCTTTGGTCGTTTCATTTTCACCGCCGAAATCTGCAGTCACGTTTGGATGTTTTTTAAGCAAAGACGCAATATATTGTTCAGCATTTAAATTTAAAACAACAGAAGTCAGTCGCTCAGGTATGACATCGCCGTTAATGGTGATTGAACGAAGGTAGTCATAATGCTTTCGGACAGCGGGTCCTTTGACTTGTTCTATAGTTGCGATAGAGGTCATTGGGATAAGTCGCCCTGAGGGTTGAAGAACTTTTGTGTTTTTGAGTGCTTTGATGGTTTGTCTGTGTGATCCTGCGTATCGAATTCGTAGGTCAAAATCATTGTTTTCTAAGTTGAGTTCTGAAGCGATAGCGCCTTGAAGTGCAGTCCTCAGGGCAATGCCAACAGTTTCAGTATCTAACTTTAACTTAGAAAGTTTATCGTAGTTGAGTTTGATGAGAAATTCGGGAACCCCAGTAACTTCGTCATCGGTGATGTCAACCGCTCCTGGAATAGCTTTTAAATGTGTAATAAATTCATCAGCAGACGTTCGAAGTTCTTCGTAGTCAGTTGATCTAAGGGTTACATGGAGTGGTTTTCCAACCGGTGGGCCACCAGCCGCGGCTTCGAAAGTTAGCGCTTTGAAATCTGGCATCGAAATTTTTCTTAATTTTTTAAGCACATTATGAGTATTCAAGGTCCGTGCCACTTCAATGGGTATTTGTATAATTAAAATTCCCACATTGTCACCATTTTTGCCTTGAGAATCTCCTAGACCTACGTGTGCAAGGCCAACTTTTGAAACAACATTTTTTATTGTTTTGTCACCCAATGTTTGCCTGACTTCTTTTACAAGTGCAAGTGAAAGTTTTTCAGTATGACCGATGGACGTATTGATGGGCGCTTCGTAACGAGCGAAATAAAACTCAATGTCTTCGGCTGGAAACAACTCAAAATGGTTTCCAAAAATTGCCAAACAGATGCTGGCTGTCAGAATACCCGTGATCATTAAAAGCACTAAGTAGCGAAATCGAACACAACCTCTAATAAATCGATGAAACCCAACTTTAAATCGTTCAAACCAAAGACCTTTTTTCTTGTCTGGGCCAATACGAGGGGATTTTTTTACCGTAAATTGAAGTCTAGCCGGTAAAAGAAAAAAACTTTCAATTAAGCTGATTATAAGTCCAATGGTGACAACGATCGGAATGTATTTAATGAATTCTCCCATGACCCCTTTGGTGACCATCATGGGTAGAAAAGCAGATATGGTCGTAAGTACGGTTGCTGTAATAGGAAGCCAAAATTCATACGCAGAATGGATAGCTGCGGTCATAATGGGATTTCCCTCTTGCCGGAGTTTGGCATAATTTTCGCTGATAACAATAGAATTGTCTACGAGCATTCCGATGACGATGACAAGCGCCAACATGGTAATGGTATTGAAGTTTATACCCATTACTGGGAATAAACTTATGATGCCCAGGATTGCTAGAGGTAGGCTTAAGGCTGTCATAAATCCCATAGATCCAGGCAGGAAAAGAAATAGGATGATCAGGACCAAGATTAAACCCGTAAAAGCATTGCCCGTGACTATTGAGAGACGATCAGCTACTCGGGTTGCTTCATCATTAAATACACTTAACTTGAATCCACTAGGTAATTTTTTTCTAAATTTATCGAGAGAGATTTTGACTTTTTCTGCAGCACGTATTGTGTCTGCATTTGCTTTTTTAACCGCCACAATTAACGTAGCAGGAACACCATTGATAGCAGTGATGACACTTTGGTCTTCATGCGCATCCTTAACCTCTGCAACGTCTTTCACTTTGATGTGACGTCCAGAAAAATTAGATCGGACAATAATTTCACCCATCTCAGCCGCTTGATTCACTTGTCCTCTCACTCGGACTAAGGTTTGAGATTTGTCCCCTTTGATGAAACCAGCAGGAATGTTTTTGGTTCTACGGCTAACGGCGTTAAGGACTTCAGAAATACCGACGTGGAACGATTCAAGTTTTCTAGGATCTAATAGAATTTGAAACTCACGCTCAGTATCGCCCTCGAGATAGACTTGAGAGATGTCTTTGTCATTCTCAAGAATTGTTTTGAGGTCATCTGCCAAGATGTCTCTTTGTCTGTTTTTATTTGGCCCCGTTAGTGCAATTTCCAAAATAGGCAATTCTTTAGAATTAATTTCTTCGAATTTGGGCGGCTCGAGTATATCTGAAGGCAGTCCTGTCACACGTTGAACAGCTCTTTGAAGGTCATTCATAACCTCTTCAGTGTCCACATTGTCCATATCAACTCGTACTGTGATATCACTTCTTTGAGGTTGTGAAACTGATTTAACATCTCTGATGCCATCAATGGTACGTATTTGATCCTCAATTTTTTTAGTCACACGATCTTCAACTTCTTCAGCAGAGGATCCAGGGTATATGGTCGTAATTTTTGCTGTTGCAAAGTCGACAGGTGGGAATGTCTCACTATTTAAAGCAAAAAGCCCAAGAACCCCTGCTACGACAATAAAAATCGTAATAGTGAAGCTGAATTTATAATTTTTAATAAAAAAAGCGAAAACTTGTTTCATCTTGGATGAATCCTTTTTGCAAACATTGTCATAGATTCTATCGGAGGAATGCGCTCTATAGTTGAGGGGTGAATTTATCTGGGGTTTTTAAGATAAAGCGTCTGGACAGGTGCTGTCACACAATGTCATTTCTGAAGAAGCTTTGGGTTGGTTTTTAACCTGTGATGCCAGGTGCCTCAAGCATGTTCTAAGCCCCTCTTCAATGGTGGGGTGATAGAAAGGGTGTTTCAGGATATCGAATACAGTTAGATTTTGTTGGATTGTCCACGCGAGTAGGTGCGCTAGATGATCGCCCTCTGGAGCTATAAACTCTGCACCTAAGATTTTACCGTCAGTTGCATTTCCATAGATATGCATCATTCCTTTGTTTTTTCCTTTTAAACGACTACGCCCTTGATCGTCAAAAGAGCTGAACCCGATAATCGCCGTTTCTAGATTGAGGTTACGGTGGGGTGTTCCCACAACTGCTATGGGTGGGTCAGAGAATGTGATTGTTAGTGGGCATCGTCGTCTGAATCGTGTCACCTCTGGGTGGCATGCGTTAAATCCTGCGATACGTCCCTCATCAGCTGATTCATGAAGAATAGGTCGGTAGCCTGCCGCATCCCCAGCAATGAAGATGGGGAAATTGTTAATTTTCATAGTGTGAGGGTCAAAAGGGGGAACGAGGGTTTCCTGAGAGGATATGCCCAGGTGCTGAAGATTGAGGGTTTCTAAATTTGGGCTTCGCCCGATGCAAGCCAAAATTTTATCTGTCGTGTGAAATGTCTGCCCTGCTTCGATTTTGAGACCTGTGTTTTGATGCTCAACTTTTGCAAAATGACCGTGGTGGGTTTTAAAATCTAAATTTAGTATCGAAACGGCTTTTTCGTTAATTGCTGGATCTGAAAGGCCTCCAACGAACTCATTGTGTCCAAATCCCACCGCCTCTAGGCCAAGCCGACTGAGTGCTTGTCCTAGCTCAATGCCAATAACACCTAACCCTACGATGCCAATTTTGTTTGGAAGTTTAGTTTGTTCAAATAGGGAATCTGATGTGAGTATCGAATCGCCAAAATAGGTCCATGGGCCTGGGATAATGGGTCTTGAACCCGTTGCAATGATTGTTTGTTTGGTCTCAATACGTGTTGTATCAACGCTCAAAGTTGTGGGACTTTCAAAAGTGGCTCTTCCCAAAAAAATGTGGTCATCCAACGATTTAAGACTTTCAATGACATGTGACACAAAATAATCGCGTAATTTTCGGACATGGGCTAGTACAGACGGAAGATCAATTTTAAGGGCCTCACTATTTAGAATGCCGATTTGTTGAAGCCAAGTGCGTCTAGCGTAGTCTTCTGCGACTTGGATTAACACCTTTGATGGCATACATCCTACACGGGCGCAGGTTGTGCCCATGGGACCGTCTTGAATGACAATAAAATTTGAAGTGTGTTTCTTAACTTCTTTGACGGCTGATAAGCCAGCAGTACCAGCACCAATGATAACTACATCAACATTTTTTTTCATAATACGCTTTTTGAGGATGAAGGCATTTAGTTACAAATTTTATCACAAAGCAGATCCTTCGTTCAGGGGGTGCCTGATTTCCATATTATGAAAAAACACAAAATCAAAGGGTTCTACTTCGCAGAGGCTTGATATCTAATTAGATCTTCGCTAAGGTATTCAAATTAAGAGGGGAATGGAACAAAGAGTTGACTTCATTGAGGGGGTCAACTCATGGGGATTAAGTTACTTCAGAAAACCTATATAACAATATCTTTATCCTGGGATATAATAGAGTCATCAACATACTCTTTTCTGAATGCTTCAAGGCAGAAGCTTCACCGAATGCAAAGGATTGCATGGCTACAGAATCAATCAAAATAGGGTCCGAAGGCGTATTTGCGCCAGACAAGCATATCAAAAGCAAGTTGCTAAAAAAAATCCAAGACCGATCTGCTGTTGTAGGAGTTGTAGGCCTCGGATATGTGGGTCTGCCTTTTGCTGTTGAAAAAGCAAAAGCAGGTTATCAAGTTATTGGTATAGAACAAAATAGTCAACGTGTAAAAATGCTTCAAGCGGGTCAGAATTATATTCAAGATGTAGATGATGAGAGCCTAAAGCAATTAGTTGAAGCTGGAAAAATCATTTCAACAACAGACTATGCATCAGCGGCGGCAATAGATGTAGTTGTGATTGCAGTGCCTACGCCTCTGACTAAGAATTTGACTCCAGACTTGAGATATATTGAGTCAGTATCGAAGGATGTAACAAAACATTTAAGACCTGGCCAATTGATTTGTCTTGAGTCTACGACTTATCCGGGGACTACTGAGGAAGTCATGTTGTCCATCTTAGAGTGCTCTGGATTGAAGGTTGAAAAGGATTTTTATTTAGCACATTCACCCGAACGAGTTGATCCAGGAAACAAAAGATATACAACAAAAAACACGAATAAAGTCGTTGGAGGCGTAGGTCCTCATTCTCTAGAGGTTGCATCTGCATTTTATGCCAAAACGATTGATGAAATTGTACCTGTTTCAAGCGCTAAATCGGCTGAGTTAGTGAAAGTGTTTGAAAACACATTTCGTGCTGTCAATATTGCTTTAGTGAATGAAATGACGCTTTTGTGTGATCGAATGAAACTAAATGTTTGGGAAGTCTTGGATGCTGCATTTACAAAACCATTCGGGATTATGCCTTTTTACCCAAGTCCAGGTGTGGGTGGGCATTGTATTCCTATCGATCCGCATTATTTAGAGTGGAAAGCAAAAGAGTTAAATTTCAATACTCATTTTATTGCGCTTGCTGGAGAGATTAATCGTAAGATGCCGGAGTTTGTCAAAGAAAAGGCCTTTCGTCTTTTAAATGAAAATGGGATTCCAATTTTAAAATCTAAAATATTGATTATTGGGGTGGCTTATAAAAAAGATGTAAATGATTATCGTGAGTCGCCAGCGCTTCATATTATTAAACTCTTGATGGAGTCTGGTTCTGACGTTGTGTACCACGATCCGTATGTACCACATATTTCAGAAGATGAATTAGATATGAGCAGTGTGACACTCTCAAAAGAAATTATTAGCGAGAGTGATTTGGTTATTATCATCACGGATCATGTTGTTCTAGATTATGCCTATATTGGTAAGCATGCGAATCATATTTTAGACACTCGAAATGCGATGAAATACTCAAATGTGAACAAACAAAAAGTGGTCTTGTTGTGAAAATTATTGTTTTTGGTTCTGGCCATTGGGGCGAAAACTTGATTAAAACGCTTCATGAGTTAGGTGTGCTCTATGCAATTTGTGATTTAGATGAGGGAAAGCTTCAAAAATTCAAATCCCTTTATCCTGATGTGCGCATAGAGTTAGATCCTGATTCTGCTTTGAGTTTGCCATGCGATGGTGTTGTGATTGCGACCCCTGCCAATACTCACTATTCACTTGCAAAAAAATCCTTGAAAAAAAACAAGCCAACATTTGTAGAAAAACCCATTACATTGGATGTTGCTGAGGCTGCTGAGCTTGTTGCGCTTGCTCAAAAATCAGAATGCCCTCTTATGGTGGGTCATCTATTGTTGTATCAAGATGGAGTCCAGAAAATAAAAACCCAAATAGAATCTGGTGCAATAGGCTCTCTTAGAGCTATTCATATCAAACGACTAAAATTAGGTCGTGTGAGAAAAGTTGAAAACGTACTTTGGAGTTTTGGGGTTCATGATATTGCGGTCATGCTTCATCTCGTCAATGATCGTGTCAAGGATGTTTCTGTTGTTGGGCACCGTTTTTTACAGCCTAAGATTGAAGATGATGTATATCTTCATCTTGTATTTAATTCCGGAGTCCACGGTCATTTGCATACGTCTTGGTATTGGCCAAATGTTTCAAGGGGCATGACTGTCTTAGGAGAAGATGGCATGTTGGTTTTTGACGAATTGAGTCAAAGGGTGACTTTGCACAGGAAAAGTATTGGAAATGATTTGACTTCTCTAGATCAGGGCGAAGTTGTTATTTCCGAAGAAAAACATAATGTGCTTAAAACTGAATTGGCGCATTTTTTAGAATGCGCTAAAAATAGAACCAGGCCTATTTCAGATGGGTACAGTGGACTAGAAGTGGTCCGGGTTCTAGAGCGAGCCTCGCGGCAACTAGGTGATCAAAATGAGCTACTACACCCATGAATCGTCTTTTGTTGATGAAGGTGCGATTATTGGTGAGAAGAGCAAGATCTGGCATTTTTGTCATGTCATGTCATCGGCCAAAATAGGTGCCTACTGCTCTCTAGGCCAAAATGTTTTTGTGGCCAATAATGTAACGATTGGAAACCACGTTAAGATTCAGAATAACGTATCTATTTATGAAGGCGTTGTACTCGAAGACT
Source organism: Deltaproteobacteria bacterium (assembly GCA_029262815.1). Classification (GTDB taxonomy): domain Bacteria; phylum Bdellovibrionota; class JAJCYS01; order JAJCYS01; family JAJCYS01; genus JAJCYS01. Next base: position 11,473 of record JAJCYS010000046.1, read on the forward strand.
ATGTCTTTTGTGGTCCGAGTATGGTCTTTACGAATGTAAAACGGCCTAGATCCGCCTTCCCTCAGAATACATCCGATGATTATCAAATCACACGCGTCAAGATGGGTGCTTCGATTGGGGCCAATGCAACGGTTATATGTGGAAGTACCATCGGGAAGTGGGCATTTATTGCAGCAGGTGCTGTTGTGACTAAAAACGTGCCCCCCTATGCGTTAGTGATGGGAGTGCCGGGACGAATTATAGGGTATCAATGTAAATGCGGGACTAGAATGAATTTTGGAGTGAATGGCAATTCAATTTGCGCCTGTTCTCGGGAATACCAATTGACCGGGAGTAACGTAACTTGTATTAAGGAGGAATCAGGCGATGCCCAAGATACCCGTTTTTGATCCGAGTCAAGAGGTGGATCATCTCTGGCAAGAATTGAATAGTTCAATCCAAGGCGTATTGAAATCAGGCCGATTTATTATGGGCCCTAATGTTGCACTTCTTGAAACCGAAATTGCAGCCTATATGGATTCAAAGTACGCGATTTCAGTAAATTCAGGAACGGATGCTTTGGTTATTGGACTCAGAGCGCTAGGCGTCGGTCCTGGTGATGAAGTCATTACAACTACCTTTACTTTTTTTGCAACTTCAGAAGCTATTTGCCAGGTTGGGGCAACACCCGTGTTTGTGGATATTGATCCTGATACTTACAACTTAGATGTGATTCAAATTGAATCCAAAATAACATCGAAAACCAAGGCGATTATTCCAGTTCATCTCTATGGACAGCCTTGCAGGATGGACGTCGTATGTGATCTCGCGCGTCGGCATAATCTGTTTGTTTTAGAAGATGTAGCTCAAGCATTTGGAGCTTCATATAAGGGAAAAAAGGTAGGGACTTTAGGACATGTGGGTGCGTTTTCATTCTTTCCTTCAAAAAATTTGGGTGCATACGGAGATGGAGGAATTATCGTGACAGATGATGAGTCCGTCGCAAATTCGGCACGCATGTTGCGTACGCATGGCGCAAAGAAAAAGTATTTTAACGAATGCATAGGATACAATTCTCGTTTAGATGAATTGCAGGCATCGATTTTGAGAGTAAAGCTAAAGCATATAGATGCATGGAATGAAAATCGCAGAGCGATTGCTAAGCGATATACATGTTTTCTCGAGACACAGGTTGGTGCGATAGCTCCAATCGAAATATCCGATACGCATTGTGTGTATCATCAGTATACGATTCGACTACTCAACAGTCAGCGAGATAAGGTGAAACTCCAGTTGGAAAAACTAGGTATCGGATCAATGGTTTACTATCCTGTGCCTAATCATAAACTGCCGTATTTCAAAGGGTTAAAGAATATTTTGCCTGAAGCTGAACGTGCAGGTGTTGAGGTATTGAGCTTACCTATTTGGCCATTCTTAGATCGAACAAAACAAAATTATGTGATCGAGGGCTTATCACGAGTGCTTGGAAGAGGTGTCAAACCCCAGCCACTCGCGAATCATTGATAGGCATTTTTTTCACGGTCGCAGGTGATCCAAAGGCTGTCACACCATCGGGCAAGGTGTGAATAACCGTGCTTCCGGCACCTACAGTTGTCCAGTATCCTATGGTTTGATTCGGAATGACCTGTGTGCCAATACCTAAGAAGACACCTTCTTTAAGAGTAACACCACCAGACAGATGTGTGCCGGGGCCAATATGCACGAAATCTTCGATTAAACAATCGTGATCAACGGTTGCACCTGTATTGATAATGACATGATTCCCGATAACAGTATGGGGTTGGATAACAGTTCCTGCGCATATGACAGTCCCTAATCCAATCTGCGCAGTCGGATCAATGTAAGCAGTCGAGTGGATCAAAGAAATGGGCTGCATGTGAGATTTCATCGAGCCCCATGTTTTTTGGCGAGTTCTGTTATCCCCAATTGCTATCACGTAGTTGGTTTCTTCAGTCGAAAGGTGTTCATTGCACGATAAAACATGGGTGTTCATGAAGGGTAAGCCAGTTTTTTTGGGATCTTCATCAAAGACATGAGAAACGATAAATCCAGCACTAAGGGCAGTACTATAAACAACTTTGGCATGCCCTCCTGCGCCCCAGAGTGCTACCTTTATTTGATTGTGTTTCATCGTGCCTTTAGTATAAACCCAATAATATCTCTCAGTCTTTACCTAGATTAAATTAAGAGGTAAAATAATAATAAGCCTTTCTTTATTTTGCTTATTCACGGAAGAATATGCCCCATAGATTTAAAAGAATTAAATGGCCTCATCTGTTGGCCGACGGTTTTATCCTTTTCACAAGTACATATATTATTCTTTCTTTATTTTCTGTCAGGCCGCATACTTTTTTTACGCTTAAAGTTAACTTGTTTTCATGTTTGATCTCTGGACTTTACATCATTACTTTTGTTATTTGTGGTGTGTATGACATTATTTGGCGCTTCATTTCCATGAGTGAAGCCGTCAGGCTTGGGAAAGCCATTTTGATAGGGACACTTTTTTCGGCTATTTTAACAGCTGCTTTTCAACAACCCATTTTTGCGCTAAAAGTTAATTTGTTAAATTTACTGGCTCTGTCTGTTTTTTTGCAAGGCATTAGAATTGCTAGACGGTACATGTATGAGAAGCGATTAGGCAAAGATTTAAAACAAGGTGGGCGTAGAACAATAATTTATGGTGCAGGCATCAATGGTAGGATGCTTGCCTCGAGGTTGAAAACTGACCATTTTTTAAAATTTAATGTGATTGGGTTTATTGATGATGACTTGGATAAAATTGGCCGCCCTGTAGCTGGGTACAAGGTTTTGGGCTCTAGGAAAGACCTTGAGTCTATTTTAGAAAAACAGCATATTCGAGAACTGATAATTGCAACAACCCATATTTATGGCCCGCTTTTGCGAGAAGTTATCCCAATTGCTCAAAAATTTCAGATTAGACCTAGAATGTTCACAGGTGCTTCAAACCGAAATGAAAAAATAGGCGCCTTGCAATCCATCAGAGGCGTTGAGTTAAGTGATTTATTAAGTCGTCCACAGAGCCAGATTGATCTTTCTTCGATTCGAAATATGGTAGAAGGCAAAGTGGTTCTCATTACGGGCGCTGGAGGTTCGATTGGGAGCGAATTAGCTCGTCAAGTATTGGACTATAATCCAATCAAGTTAATTCTTTTGGAACATTCAGAATATAATCTCTACAAGATTGATCACGAGCTAAGAGTATCATCCTCCAAAAAAGCGAATAAAATTGTTTCCCTGTTAGCGGATGTCAAAGATAAGCCTAGACTTGAGCAAGTATTTGTAAATTACAATCCACAAATCATATTTCACGCTGCAGCATATAAACATGTTCATCTCGTAGAAGCTAATCCCTGCTCAGCGATTATGAATAATGTTTACGGAACCAAGAATTTGCTAGATTTATCGGAAAATGTTGAACGGTTCTTGCTAATTTCAACGGATAAAGCAGTAAATCCCGTAGGCGTTATGGGTGCGACCAAGCGACTTTGTGAGCTAATGGTTTCGATTGAGGGAATTAAAAGTAGTAGGAATTTTAGCTCAGTACGTTTCGGTAACGTTTTGGGAAGTAGTGGAAGTTTAATCCCACTTATTAACAAACAGATCCAGAATTTTGAACCTATTACGATTACACATAAAGACATGACACGCTATTTCATGTTAATACCCGAAGCGATATCATTGGTGTTGAATGCCGCCTCAATTGCCAGACCAAGTGACATTTGTATTCTGCGTATGGGTGATCCAATCAAAATAGTGGACATTGTGAATTGTATGATTTCTTTACTTGGAAAATCTGAGGAAGATGTGCCAATTGTGTACACAGGGATTCGGCCAGGTGAGAAAATGTACGAAGAACTTTATTTGTGTGGTAATGAATTGAAAACTGAACATCCTGATATTTTGATTCTCAAAAATGGTGATATCAGCCGAACATTTTTGACCTATTATCAAAATAATATTTCACGATTAGTAGATGAAATAGTTTCCTTGGCTAATACCAGTGATCTTAAATCTGTTAGTAAACTTAAATCTGTTATCAATTTTCATACGATTTATAAAGGTACAGATCAAACGACCTTAACGCTTTAAGATGTTTTTTTCTTTGGTATTTGAACAAAATCAAGATAGCTTGGAAGCGCAAACGCAAATATTGTTGCCAAAATCAAATTGTACGGCAGGGATTTGAAACAGACGAAGAACTGCGAATAACATAGTAATCCTGAGAGCAATCCTACAAGACCTAGATATGCGTGTTGGCCCGTGCGCCTAAATCTTATTAACAGAGATATGAATGTATACCCATAGATAAATAAAATGCCGAGTAATCCAAAAAAACCAAAATACACCAAAGAATAAATAAATATGTTATGAATGTATCTCCGTTTTTCATTTTTTTCTGTTCTGAATGAAGTCCCGTTCCCAGCGCCCAATAGCTTTTCAAAAATACTCAGTGTCATGTAGTGATTTATTGCCGGTAACCATTCGTCAAAGATTCTGCCATTTTCAACAGCACCTAAGACTTTATGCTTTTTGAAAAAAGTATAAAACCATTTGTTCAAGTCGAATGGTTCGGGATTTTTTGTAAGGTCAATAGCGGGTAAGTATTTGACAGGTGATGTGTTAGGAATAGGTATAGAGTGAGTTGCTATTTTATTATTCTTCCCGATAAGAATGGGGTTTGATGCATGGGTGTTGACCTTTGTAGCTGAAATCGCAGCTTTAGGGACCGTAGGTATAGATTTTTTTAATTTTTCCACCTTCGCCTTATTAGCAAGCACTTGTACGTTAACTCTGACACCTTGTGCTTGCAATATAGCTTTGGATATTGGAGAGACAAATGTAAATATGATGAAAAATACCGAAAGAACCCCGATAGGTTCAATGGATTTAATGATTTTACGGGGCTCATTTTTTGAAATAATGAGCGAAGCATAATAAAAAATTAAAAAAACACTTATACCAAACAAAAACGAAATAATTTGTGCTTTTACAAGGGTGCTTATTGATGCATGAATTCCCAAAAAGAAAAAGGCATAAGAAATACATTTTTTAATTTTATGGTCTGAAATTACACCAAGTACAAAAAATAGAATAGTGGCACAAAGAAAGAGGGGAGACGTGGAACGTGGATCCATCTGAGTGATTCGATGCATAAGAATGATTTTAGGATCAAATATGTTTCCATCTATTGATAAAAATAAGTACAACATATAGAACGAGTAAAAAAGCCCGACAATTGCAAATGCCCACAGAACCGATCTAGCATTGAGAGCTTCTTTTTTTGAAAGCAAGTAAGGTATCAAAGGTATAAATAATAAGAAGGGGATGGTTCCTCGTATTGTTTGAACAAAAGAACCGGTTTTAGTAAATCCAATGATAGATGAAAGAATGATGATAAAAATGGGAACTGAAAATAGTAGGTATTCTTTTTTTCTTAGTATTGGTTTTATTTCTGATTTTTTGAGACTAAAACCCCACGAAACCAGATAAAAACATGAGAAAGCCAAAATCAAAATTTCAAATGCACCAATATTTTGAGGTGCAGGCTCTGCAAAAAATGTTAGTAACAGGTGTATAAATAAGACTGAAACAATCAGTAATTGCTCTTTTATCGGTATAGTATTTTTCTTAATGCCTTCCATAGCGATGCCTTATATTTATTAAAAGTTGTACACTGTTTTCCCCATATGGATATATATTTCTGAAAAGTCGAATTTTCCTCTATCGTATTTAAAATAATAAGATAATGAAGGATAAGTAGATGGTATCTGTAACTGTTCACATTTTTAATAGGACTATTGGGATCTAGATCATATAGGGTCCACCAATCTAAAGTGTAGTGAGGCAACATTTTTTCGAGTGATTCAATCCCTGAGCGCCAAAGGAGCCCAGCTTTGGTATCATGGGTCCAATGCTTCATCTCCCATAAACCGAACAAAGCTGCCATGAATCCATTCAAAACCGCAGGGGGGTGTGTATGTCTTGGATATTCTTCAAAATAGGGTGTATTGGTTTGTGGGTGAATTTTCAGATAGCCTTTGTTTGTGACAGATGTATCAAATAACGAAATTGCAAGCTGGGCAGTATCTATATATTTAGAATTCTTTGTTATTAACCAAGCACGAATCATGACTGACACACCGCGTGATTGGGAAAGAGCTGAAGGCCAAGGGGCCTTTGATTCATAATAATTAAAAGGGTAATACCAATGTCCTTCTTTCGACTGATGCTCGCAAAAATAGTCAGCGTAGCGAAGAAATTCAACCAACATTTCATTCTGATTCGTTTCTACATAAGAATCATGCAGTCCCAACGCAAATTGAAAAGCAGCCTCGGGGACTAAAAATGATCCATGAGGCACATGCGGCTCCCCTTTTGGTGCTTGATAATTTAGAACGATGATATCGTCAATGTTTTTTAAGGCGTAAGTTAACTTAGGTTTATAATCCATGAAATAAAACGGAATGGACTTTTTTTGAGCTAAGTACTTTTGAGTGAAATCTCCTTTCTGTCTGATATTTATGGGTTCGGGGATACGCCAGTAAGATTGAGCTGAGCTTGGATTTTTTTTAACGCGATATAACACATAGTTTGAAAAAAGATTCCATGTCCGTGCTGCGTAAGTAAACATAACTAAATCGTGAACACCATGTGTCTTTTTACGAGCTGAATTTGGCAAAGAGGGCGACCCAAGTACCAGATCCAAATGAGCCAAAGTACCCCTACATTTAATTCTATCGTTGAATACATGAGAAACAAAACGAAAACGAGATTATAAAGTCCAAATTGAATGATGAGCTTTGAAGTATAAGCTAAGGTGTTGAATTTTGCGTATACGACTCGCAAATAGGCACTAAAAACAAAACTGGGAATCATGATGCAGAGCAACTGAACACTGAATTGAATGTAGGTTTCGGTCTTAAAAAAAATGAGACCTAACGTAAGTGCTGAAATGCCAAGGTGAATTTTAGAAGAATCTAAAGCTATTGCGTGGTGATTGGCCTTTCCCTCTTCTATCCATGAGGAAAGCTTAGAACCCACTAATGTCTCGATTAAAATAACCCGTAAGGCCTCGTATATTCTAATAATGATAGAAAGGAGGGATAAATAACCCTCTCCCAGGCTTAAAAAAGCACTACGGAGCACTGTTTGGAAAAGTCCTTCCCCGAGTGCAGCTATGCCATGCTGCAGGTATAATTTTGTAGCGGCGCGGATGGAGAGCTTTTGATGAGGTGTCAAGCTGGGCTTTTCTGTTTTGATAAATGCAAGGAGGGCTAATTGGATTAAAGGGACTGTACAGATTGATGGGATAAACCATTGGATGGGATTACTGGGGCTAAGCCCATAAATGATTAATAACATTGGAATATGAACAAAATTCGGTACTAGATAGACTAGGTGAGCAGCAAGGAACCGATTTTCGCGTTGTTTATACGTAATGAGCAAGGTCACAAATAAATTTAAAAAACCACACGTAGCTGCGCAAGTAAGTAGAAAAGGGTCCGGATCAAAAAAGATTTGTACCCCAGCAGTCATAAGAAACGTAAATCCAGCAACGATGGGGATAGAGATACCGATTACTTGTCCGACTGTTAGTTTTTGAAGCAAATTAAGACATGTCATACGGACTGATAATGCAAAAAGTGAGATTGAAAAAATAGCACCAAGGTAGATTTGAAGCTCGTCATTCACCTTTGTGAACCCTAAGAGATAAACAATCAGAATCTCTCGGATAATACCTAAGCCGGTTGCAGCAGAAGAGCACGCAATGGCAATAAAATACGGTGATTTGATTTTTTCTTTATATGAATTGAATGTCTGTAAGCTAAGCATCAGCTATATAAGGAAATAACAACAGACGAACCACTTCCGGAGACAAAACAAATAGCAAGAATAGGGATATCTGCTAATTCGCACCTTTATCTCTGGGTGACGTTGTCTATAATTATAGTATATACCGTAACGGATCCGATATGCGACAAACCATTCACTGAGGTAAATTGATGAAAATAGTAACTGTGTTGGGGGCTCGACCTCAGTTTGTAAAAGCTGCCGTTGTGTCACGTGAAATTTGCAAAACAAACAGCATCATCGAGAAAATTGTCCATACGGGGCAGCACTATGATCGGAATATGTCGGCTCTCTTTTTTGAAGAGCTTTCTATTCCACAACCAGCCTATCATTTGGGTATTGGATCCGGCACACACGGTCAGCAAACTGGTCGAATGCTTGAGGAGATCGAACGTGTTCTCATGCAAGAATCGCCGGATTGTGTATTATTGTATGGAGATACGAACTCGACGGTTGCAGGCGCCTTAGCCGCAGCAAAGATGAATATTCCAATTGCGCATGTTGAGGCTGGGCCAAGGTTAAAAAATACACGTAATCCTGAAGAAATCAATCGTATGATGGCCGATCATCTGTCAGATTTATTGTTTACACCATCTGCTCGTGCGACTCAAAATCTCCAAAATGAAGGGATATCCGAAGACAAGCTTTTTTTTGTTGGTGATGTCATGTATGACGCCACGCTATATTATGCGGCTCTTAGCGAGCAAAAAAGCACAGTTATGGATCAATTAAGCTTAAACGGACAAGATTTTGTTTTAACCACAGTCCATCGTCAAGAGAATACAGATGATGTTGATCGGTTTAAGCTAATTGTGAGGGCGTTGAGTGACTTAGGTCAAAATATACCTGTTGTGTGGCCGGTACACCCAAGGTCTAAAAAAGCACTGTGTTCCTTAGGTCTTTGGGAGAAATTAGAAAAGGCAATCACACTGATTGAACCCATTGGATTTTGGGACATGCTGAAGCTTGAGAAAGAGGCAAAATTGGTTGTAACAGATTCTGGTGGTGTTCAAAAAGAAGCCTATTATTTAGGAACACCAGCTATGGTGCTTTGGCATGAAACAGCGTGGCCTGAACTCGTGGAGAAAGGCTGGAATACTTTGGTAAATTCTGAAGACCTTCCGAATTTGATAGAAAAAATAGGGTATGAGTTGTCTCGAAGTAAAACAAAGATTGAATCTCCATATGGGGATGGTAGCGCAGGAAAACAGATTGTATCTGTATTAGATGAAATTATGGAGATTGATACTCACGTAAAAAAGCATCCAACCGTGACGCCGATCGCTTAAAGTTAAAATTTTTAAAAGCATAGTCAAATCCATTTTTGCCCATTTGGACGCGTTGCTCTTTAGAGAGTTTCGAAAGTGTCAACATGGCTTTTGCTAGTGCTGTCGGATCATTGGGTGAGACCGTTATACCACACTTTGCATCTTCGACAGGGTTATTGGACGCATTGACAGAGAAGATGACTGGCCGTGCACTGGCAAAGTAATCAAATAATTTATTAGCACTTACCCCGTGTTTCAGAACATCGGATTTTTCCAAAATCATGAGGCAAGCATGCGCATCTGCAAGTTTGTTATAAATTTCTTTTTTCGGAACTGGATCCAAAAAAGAAACCAGAGAGATATGTTCTTCTTTTTTTCTGTGAATCAAACGCTCTTTTTGAGGTCCATCGCCGATAAGTGTGATTCGAATATGTGTATGGGGATTTAGGTTGTGGACTATTTTTGCGGCATCCAGGACATGGTTTAGTCCATTGGCTTTTCCATGTGCACCAGCAAACACAATATTGAATGTATTTTCTGTTGGAAGCTCCTTCGGTTTAGGGATTAAATCAAAATCAACGCCATTAGGGAGCGCTAAAGTACGGGTGTGGGTTGCGCCACGAGTCTTTGTATGTTCAAGAAATTGAGGTGTAATGGCAATGATCCCCTGAGATTTTCGATATACAAATTTTTCTAACCATTTTAAACCCCAAGTCAAAGGGTTGTATTTGACGAATCGACTTAAGTCTATGAGAGAGTCAGGCCAGAGGTCTCGAAGTTCTAAGATAAATGGCACTTTAAATTTTTTTGAAACACGCCATGCAGCATAAGGTGTAAATAAATGTGGAGAAGATCACCAAATCAAATCCGGAGGAGGCAGATTTTTTAATTGGGGAAGTTTTGTAATACGGTGTGCAAATGACAACATGTTGAGTAGTCGTGCCAGGGTATTGCCTGTGTAGGTGCTGGTGCGAATCCAAAGAAATGGAACTGAATCGATGGTCATGAATCGATGGTTGCTTTCCGGTGTGAGATACAAATCTTTGCGGGTAGCATGGTCAAAACTGGAAGCCACAATAGTGACGTGATGCCCTAATTGGTTGAGATATTTAGCTAACGAAAAATGCCGAGTGCCGCCAGAAGTATCTGGGGCAACAGCGTAATGATTGAACATCCATATATTCACTACATTTCCATTTTAACGGTTTTATATTTTATATCAAATAGTTAATTTAATTGGGGATATAAGGTATGAGAAATAATATATTAGTATAATTTGATAAATAAACAATATTTATTCCGATAAGCCCATGTGGCTGTATCTAAAAAAACATGGATTTCGGCTTGGAGCCTTCTTGTTATTGCTGGTCTGTTGAATGGATGTGGGGGTGGCAGTTCAAGTGAACCGAGCCGGGGCAGTGCGCCGCAATCACGTAATCAAAATACTACAATCATCAAAGCTCGAGCCAATTTTTTTCCATTTGGCAATCCATTTATTTCTGATGCCCAAGCTATTGAATCTGGAAAGCAAATAGATTTAAGTTTCTGTGGAGATTCTTTTTTTGAGGTGAATCGAGACATTGCATCGAGTGCGTTGATTGATGGCCCAAGAGAGCTTGAGAATCGTATCGACGATATTCCAAAATACCCTGTTGTAATCCCTGGAAAGGACAGTACATTTATTGTTTCGTCAAATCAACCTAATGAGGTTGAGGTTTTGGCGGCTCAAGAGCTTCAAGGTTATGTTTTCAAAATGACAGGACGAACTTTGCCAATTGTATCTGAGCGTGGCATAAACCCTAATATTAAAACCCAAATGTTATATATTCACATCGGGGCAACTGAAGCCTCTAAAGCGGAAGGTCTACCCGATGAGCTTATTCGAGACGAAGGCATTCAAATCAAAACCTTTGAAGGGCCCGATCATAATTATTTATTCCTGACGGGACGATCCGGGTTTGGAACGCTTTTTGCCGTTTACACATTTCTTGAAAAAATTGCGGGTGTTCGTTGGTATCTCCCCGGTGAAATTGGTGAGCATATTCCAAAACAGAGTGAATTTTTGATCCCTGAAATTAGTGTGATCGAAAATCCAAGTTTTGAATCAAGGCAAATGTCAGGGTTTTTTGAAGGCGATGATCGACGATGGTTGTGGAAAAACAAAATGTCCTCGCCAAAGCATATTTTGCAATTTTCACACAATATGCTTCATATATTTAAACCAAGCAAATACAAACAAACTCGACCTGATATTTTTCCTATACAAAGCCAGAGTTTTATCGGTCCAAAAAGATATATCCCAATAGATGATACGGATCCGAGATGGCATCCGGTGATGACGAACAAATTTGTTCAAGATGAGTCGTTTCGGAAAGCGAATGAGCATTTTTCTAAAGACCCCAAAGCAAAAAGTTTTTCACTAGGCATGAATGATGGGTATATTTATGATGAAGCCTCAGATGTGCCTGCGTACAATCCACAAAAACTGAAGAATAGTATAGGAAATACCCATTTAACAGATTTGTTATTTGATTTTGCCAGCAATGTGGGCTGTAAAGTGCACCAACAATTTCCAGATAAACTCATTGGTACCTTGGCGTATCAAGAAGCGCATGATCCGCCTAATAAACCAGTTTCTGTCAATGTTGTTCCGTTTTTAACATACGATCGTGCGATGTGGCGGGATAGGTTGTTAGCTTTTAAAGAAAAAAATAGGGCAGCGGCTTGGTTACAGAAAGCGAAATACCTAGGTATCTACGACTATTATTATGGGGCATCTTATTTGGTGCCACGATTTTATCCACATCTCATAGATTCATCGATTAAATTTTATGCTGATTTTGGAGGACGTGTTAAAGGTTATTTTGCAGAAGCATATCCCAGCTGGGGTTTAGAAGGACCACAACTGTATATCGCGTCTCAACTATTGTGGAACTCTAAAGCCAATGTTGATGAGTTGTTAGATGATTTTTATACAAATTTTTTTAAATCCGCAAAAGAGCCTATGCGACAGTATTTCCAAAAACTTGAATCGCTTTGGATGAATATGACACCGAAGCAAGAGCGGTCTTTTAAAGATAATGCACGAATTACATTTCATGCGTGGTATTACAACGGTGGGGCGTTGCAACTATATACGCCTGCAGCAATCAAAGAACTGGATAAATATCTTAAGACGGCATTTGGGCTAGCTGCAACTACACTCGTGAAAAAACGTATCGGGCTATTTGAAAAAGCCTTTCGACATGGCAAGTTGATGGCGCTTCTTTACAACTTGGATCAAAACTACTTCTTGCCTATTGCTAAGGTGACATCGAAGCAGAATGCAACTTATCTCTTGAATCATCTGAGACTATTTTTTGATTTAGGGAAACAAAGAAAAATTTTATATGGCGAAATTAAACAAAATCCAATTTTGAAGCCACGGTTTGATTACTTTACACAATTTGCACCCAATCCACAGTACGGGTACCCCTTTAAAGGATACAAGAAAGTTATCCAAGCGCTAAAGGAGTGGGCCAAAAAAAACGACGAAAGCCAGCTGCACACCTTACAGCAGTATGAAGTAATTTTCCCTCAATTGTTGCTTTAATGTGTGATAACAGGTAGTTACAATCTTCTAAAGTTTTATTTTAAATTAATTTACTTTATACCGATAAACTGTTTATGTTTATTGAAAATAGAGGGAATATATGTGGTGTAGTCCTAGTATCCTTAATTTGTTTGGGTTTTACAAGTTGTGGGAAAGGGGGGACTGTCCGGCCTATTCGGGTTGAACAAGCGATTAGTGACTGTGACTTGTTTGGTGGTGATGTAGATGCCGAGATTGATGACTCACGTGGATTAAGTTCGCTTAATTCACGTCGTGACCTTCAATCTGATAAGACTATACCAATAGTCAGCGAGGGAACTGCTAAGGCTGTCATAATAATGCCCAAAAAGGCAACGGATTTCGTAACATTAGCTGCAGATCAACTAATACATTACGTACAAAAAATTTCAGGAGCTAAATTAGCTAAAATAAATGAGGGAAATGAAGTACCACAAGAGATTCAGACAACTATTCATGTTGGGGCAACAAACACAACAAAAGAAACAGGGTTGCCGGATGAACAGCTAGACGTTGAAGGTGTTCAAATCAAATCAGTTTTTGATGATGAAAATAAACATCAAATTTTTATTCTTGGTAAAGAGGATCAGTCCACGTTATTTGCTGCCTACACTTTTATAGAATCATTCTTGGGTGTTCGCTGGTATCTCCCGGGAGAGCTTGGTGAGCATATAGATACTCAAAAAACTTTGACTTTGCCTCAAGTAAATTTGGTACACAACCCAGGGTTTCAGACTCGGCAGATGAGTGGCTTTAAAAGCGCTGAAGAGAGGATTTGGACATCGAAACAACGACTATCAGCCCCCAAAAATATTATTTATTTTGCCCATAATTTGCTTCATATTTTTAAGCCTAGTGAGTATAAGTCTCCTCATCCAGAGGTGTTTCCATCAAAGAAGGGAGGACTCTTAGGATTTAAGAAATATTTTCCAAAAAGTGACAGCGATCCAAAATGGCAACCTGTCATGACGGAACCTTTTGTGCTACAAGAGGCGGTGCGTAAAGCTGAGGCGCATTTTGCAAAGCATCCTAACGCCAGAAGTTTTGGTGTGGGGATCAATGATGGTAGTTTGTATGACGAAGAATTTGATATACCCACTTACAATCCAGGAAAGTTAAAAAACAGAATTGGGAGTGTCGATCTGTCGGATTTGATTTTTGCTTTTTCGAGTTACGTTGGGTGTTCGGTTCAAAAAAAATTCCCCAAAAAAATAATTGGTGCGCTTGCCTATCAAGAGGGACATGAACCCCCCAAAAACCCAATCGCAACAAATATAATGCCGTATCTGACTTACGATCGTGCGATGTGGAGAGATGCAGGCATCAAAAAGAAAGATCAAGCCTTAGTCAAAGGGTGGTTAGAAAAATCAAAATATATAGGCATTTATGATTACCTCTATGGTGCCTCTTATTTGACACCTCGATTCTATCCACACCTTATCGATGAGTCTGTGAAATTTTATGCCTCATTTGGAGATCGTGTGAGGGGATACTACGCTGAGGCGTATCCCAATTGGGGACTTGATGGTCCGAAACTCTATATTGCAACTCGACTTTTATGGGATCCCAAAGCAGATGTAGATGAGCTGTTAAATGAGTTTTATAATAAATTTTTCAAAAAAGCTAAATTCCCTATGAAGCAATATTTTGAAAAACTAGAATCTATTTGGATGAATATGACACCCGAGCAATCAAAAGTCTTTCAACAAGACGCCAAGATTACATACCATGCTTGGTTTTATAATGGAAAATCTGTAATTTTATTTACGCCAGCTGTCATTCAAGAGCTCGAAGGATACTTAACGACTGCAAAAGAAATTGCTGTAAACGATTTAGTCAAAAGAAGGATTGCATTTTTTGAAACCGCCTTTAATCACGCAAAAAATATTTCATTAATCTATAATCTAGATAAATCGTACTTTGCTACAGTGTCTTCTCCTAAAAATGGACAAGAAGCTAAGGCTCTGCAACAAAAAATCGAATCTTTTTACGACATGAGTAAAAAGCGAAAAGAATTGTATACTGCAATCAATTCAGATTCGTTGTTAAAACCGCGGTTTGATTATTTTATTCAGTTTGGAAAAAATCCTAAATATGGATTTCAATTTTCGGGATATAAGCGTGCACTTTCAATTTTGAAAACTTGGGCACAAACTAATGACCCGGGTCTTGTGAATTCACTGAATCAATACGAGCGGGAACTTCCTGGCTTCTTGCTTTAGATGTGCCCGTAAATGGGGGCATGGTCGTATGACCATCAGCAGATATGCCTTCTTTCGTGAGGACCTTAATCAGGGTAGAAGTCAAAATTTTAATATCTAACCTAAAATACCAATGGTCCACATACCAAACATCTAACTTAAATTTTTCGGGCCAGGACAATGCATTTCTCCCATTAATTTGAGCCCATCCTGTTACACCTGGTTTCATGAGATGGCGTCTAGCTTGTTCTATTGAATACAATGGGAGATATTCCAAAAGTAATGGTCTAGGTCCAACCAAACTCATGTCCCCCTTGAGGACATTCCATAATTCAGGGAGTTCATCCAAACTCCACCTTCGAAGCATAGCACCGAGAGATGTGACGGCTTGGTTTCCTGAACTATTTTGGTTTTCAGGTTCATAATCCATTGTCCGAAATTTGATCATTTGAAAAGGGGTGCCGTGCAAGCCAGGTCGGTTTTGTTTAAAAAAAATTGGTGAGCCCATTTTAATTCGAATACACATCGAGATGCAAAGAAGGAAGGGCGAAAGCAATATGATAAGTACAAATGAAATCAAAACATCAAGGCCGCGTTTAAGAGCTTTAGAAATCATATCAGGGCTGAATTTCATTGGGGCGATTTGTATCAGAAAGATCGAGTTCTTCTCTGAGAGTATTGGCAATGAAAGAAATTTGGTCTTCTGTTATGTGATTATGAAAAGGCAAAGTTAAGGTACGCTTTGAAATGCTTTCAGTCATGGGTAAATTTAATTTAATTTCATCTGAAAAAAACTTTTTAATATAAGGTTGTGTATGGACTGGCGGGAAATAATTTCGCGTTGGAATGCCTCTATTTGTAAGATCTTTCATTATTTGATTTCGATCGACTGTCTTAGGTAGAAGAATGGTGTATGTGAACCAGCTCACGTCGACGTCGGATTGGATCACCTGTCGCGTGATATTTGTATGAGATGACAAATAATGTTCGTAAGTGTCCGCAACTAATTTTCTTTTCCGAACAATTGAATTTATGCGCTCAAGTTGGCTGACTCCAAGTGCCGCCGACAGTTCACTCATGCGAAAGTTATACCCCAAGTGCTGATGTTCGAGCCAAGCACTCATTGCATTACGTCCTTGGTTACGTAATGAGCGAATTGTTTCATCAATATGGGCGTGAGGTGTAACGACCATACCGCCTTCTCCAGTTGTCATTTGTTTATTGGGATAGAACGCAAATACTGACACGTCTGCCCACGCGCCAATTTTTTTTCCTTGATAGCTTGAACCTAAGGCTTCACAAGAGTCATCGATAAGAGAAAGATTATGCTTTTTTGCAATCCCTTTTAGCGTATCCCAGCGTACAGGGTGACCAAATACATCCACGCCCATAATGGCTTTTGTGTTTTTTGTGATCAAAGCAGGAATTAGTTCACAATCAAGATTCCAAGTACGGGGTTCAATATCAACAAATACGGGTGTGGCGCCTGTATGCATAATGGCGTTGACACTGGCAACAAATGTAAATGAAGGCACGATGACTTCATCGCCAACGCCGATACTAAGAGCCTTTAAAGCTAAAAAAAGTCCCGCAGTACCTGAGCTAACCGTACAGGCATGTGGTACGCCAATATAGTTAGCCATTTGATTTTCAAATTCGATAGATTGGGGTCCGAGGGCAAGGTGTCCAGACTTAAGAACAGATAAGACGCACTCGATATCAGCATCTGATATATCCGGCGCGGACATTGTGATTGGGTTCATCCTGAATCCCGCGGTTTATGATAATAATACTTAGGGTATTATAACATAGAATTTGGCCTGATTTTTTAATTAGAGCCTAGGAAAATGGATTCCCGTTCACGCTACACGAGTTGGGGATGACAAGATTGGAATGTAAGAGAGATCCAATAAATAGGAGTATTTCGTGATCGATGATCCAACCATCATTAAAATGTTTTTGTTTGCTTGTATAGGCGGTGTGATTTTAAACATCATGCCATGTGTACTACCTGTCTTAGCCCTCAAGGCTTTTCAATTGATCAGTCATAAAGAACAGAGAACGAAGCCATTATTGGGAACCGCTCTTGGCATTATCTTGTCGATGATTGGATTGGGTACATTGGTGGTTGGGTTACGCCAGAGTGGTCATGCGTTCGGTTGGGGCGTTCAATTTCAAAATCCTATATTTGTAGCTTTGCTGATGGTCTGTGTTTTGTATTTTGCTTGTATGCTCTGGGAGTTGTGCGAACTTCGAATGCCAGTATGGATTTCAAATAAAACCCCGACTTCTCAGAAGTCGTCACACTCCTTATTAGAATCCGTAGTGACGGGGTTTTTTGTAACGTTGCTTGCTACACCCTGTACGGCTCCTTTTTTAGGTGTGGCAGTTGGATTTGCGCTAACTCAAACTGCGGGGGTGATTTTTTTAATCTTTTTGGGGGTTGGGTTGGGTTTGGCGTCTCCTTATTTAGTTTTGAGTGTATTTCCCTCGATGTTACATTTACTTCCCCGGCCGGGATCTTGGATGAGGACTGTCAAAAAAATAATGGGATTTCTACTAATAGCGACTGCGCTATGGTTGTGGTCAATTTTGAGTCGACAGGTATCTTATGAAGGACTTTTGTGGATAGGGTTTAGTGCATTGGGATTTGTATTTTTTATTTGGTTGAGAAGTCAAAGCAGAATAATCAGTCTCTGTCTGTGGCTAGGTGCATTTGTTTGTACAGCTTTAGTGGCGTATGGTGCGTATCACTTTCAAAGTGATATACAGGTTAATACACAAAAAAAATCAACTGAGTGGACACCCTTTAGTAAAAAAACGATATCAGATCTGGTTCAAGTGGGTAAAAAAGTTTTTGTGAATGTCACAGCGGACTGGTGTTTGACATGTAAAACCAACGAATATTTGGTTTTTAATACAGATCGATTTCAAAAGTTGGTTAAGCAACATGGGATTAGTTTAATGTCTGGTGATTACACCAACCCCAATCCCAAGATACTGGACTTTATCCAGAGTCATCAAAGATTCGGGGTTCCCGTTTATGTGTACTATAGCCCCAAGTATCCAAGTGGCAAGGTATTGCCTGAGCTGGTTTCGTTCGAGCTTTTGGAAGAAATTTTCAAAGATTAGAATTGATCCTTGAGAAGTCGTGTGGCTTCAAAAACGAGTGTTGGATCTTTTGGATTTTTAATTTCAAATAATTTTTGAACTGAATGAATGAGTTCAGGTACATGAGCACGCAAAAAAGGGTTATAACTTTTTTCTTCTTTAAGGGTTGTTGGAATAGTGGATATGTTTTTTGCGCGTTTTGTTTTTACATCACTTATTTTTTGATTCAACGTACTGTTATTCGGTTCTAAAGTGTGTGCAAAAGCTAAATTTGAATCGGTATATTCATGTCCACAATAGATGAGCGTGTGATCAGAAAGTGCCGCAATTTTTTGAAGTGACATATACATCATCGATGCATCCCCTTCAAACAATCGGCCACACCCTCCTGCAAAGAGGGTGTCCCCAGAGAATATGCCATCTGACCAAGTAAAACAAATATGGCCAAGCGTATGTCCTGGGGTTTCGATTACTGAAAAAGACGAAATCCCAAGTGCAACTGTATCGTTTTCACGTAGGCCGAACGTTTGATGTGGAATTTGGTGACGTTCGAGATCAAATTGACTGCCATATACGGGGGCTGGATAACGCGCTACTAAGGATGATAAACCGTCAACGTGATCTCCATGATGATGTGTAATGAGATAAAGGGACGGTGTGAATTTGTGGTGATCAAGTGCTTCAAGAACCGAATCACTCTCTCCTGGATCGACAACGGCACAGGCCTTTGTTTGCGAGCAAACTGCGAGGTAGGCATAGTTATCAGTTAGGATAGGCAGTTGAATAAGATGTAAACTCATTTGAAAAATGAGATCGCTGTAGGGACCCATAGATTGGTTTCTGGGAGTGAGTTTTTATCTTTATCTTGAAATAAGCCTCGATGGTATGTGTGGGGATCTTGTACAAAGCGTTTAAACATCGAGAAAAAGGATCGATAGGCTTGGTGTGTACCTCGGGGATCCATGAGGTTGTGAAATCCTTGACGATAAAATGAGGGATACCAATTTTGTTGGTTGGCTTGGACATCTTGCATGAGTGAGATGAGCTCAGGGAAGACTTTCTGATACTCCACATCTAGTTCCCCATAGCCTACAAAAGTGGGTATTTGTAGCCAATTTTTATCGTTAACAAGTTTATCCATCCAGGTCGCACCTTTGTTTATGTGAAAGGCATATAGAAACAACTCTAGGTTTAAACGAGCTTGATATTCAGCATCAGAAACAGGCGCTAAATTGTTGGCGCCTTCTAAATCGTAATACCATTGTCCTTTATTTCTCAGTTTAGGATCGTCATATTGAAAATAGGCAATATCTTCGATTTCCAACTGGTGTTTGTATGTTGAATCCTTGCTATCGACCAAAACTAGTTCACCTCTTTGGGCAGCATGGTGAATCTCGGAAGGGAGCAGAACGCCTTTGGGGTAGCCCCTCGGGATGACGGGGCTGATGAGGACAAATGCATCTGATTGTGCATCAAATAATTTTGGAAAACGGGTATACAGCTCCATTAAAACGGTGGGCATGGTAGATCGAAACGCAAACACAAATCGACGTTTTTGTTTATGGCCATTTTTATCTACATACGTACTTTGTTGTTTGTAATATGAGAAAAAGTGATACAGGTAATCAAGATATGCATCGAGATTGGGAACTGCATCGATATCCGGCCCGCCATGACCTACATTTGGAATCCCAATTCCCAGATAAGTTGATGGGTGTCCCTTTTTGTTATGTGGATCCATAGCTTGGACTTGGTTAATTAAATTCTCAATAGTATGTAATCGTGATCGATTGGTTCCCATGCCAGGTGTACCAAAGACAACAACTGAAACATTGTCAGGGATTTTAGAAATCGGATAATCAGATGATAAAAAAGACTGGAGTAGTTTCTGAGACACACGACTGGGACGTAAGGGTTTACTGGGTTGCTCGATAACTTGGATATATTTGGCCGATTTACCATAGCTTTTGGTAAAAATGAGTTCAGTGTGATAGTCCCGTTGATAACGTCTGATATTTGTAACACCGAGCATTACGTGAGCCAGCCCAATTTTGTGTTTGAATTTAGCAGCAGCAAGCTTGCTTTGAGGAGTCACAGCGTCCTGCAATCCCCCCAAAACAAGTTCAGTTAGCGGGATGAGTTCTTCCCAGATAATGCGCCTTGGGTCATTTTGACGAAGAGTTTGACTATTAAAATTTAAGTCTAAAATTTGAACTTGAATTTTGAAGAGAATCGTAGGGAGTGTAGTATATATCGCGTCAATCACATGTCGATAATCATACGTTTCAGGAGTAAATAAATGTCGTAAAGTCTCGGAATCCAGAAAAAGAGCGAGGTCCTTTTGGATGTGATCAGGCTTGAGACCAGGTAAAGCGGTGAGAATCTCAGAAAATGACATAGCAGATTTCTTTTTGTTCCCTTTAGAAAGACTTTGTCCTTTTTTTAAGATTTTCAATAAACGAGAAAGGGTCTGAACCTCGATAAGCGGTTTGGGTAACTTGTCCAATTCTAATCCATGCGCTGAACAGGTTTTCTCATATTTTTTGGTGACATACATCAAAATATCGTCAGGTCGTTTGGAGATCAGTTCGAACCCAAGTAGTTGTGTGATGAGCTCGGTAGTCAAATGTGGAAAAGGATGAGAAATCGACGTCGCGATGAGAGGTTTGAAAATTGTATTTTTCTTATTGTTGAAATAATCAAGAAATAATTTTGATGTCAGTAGTTGGATGAGCGCGTGATGTGAATGTTTATAGTCGTACCACGTGTCTACAATATTTGTTTCGAGGTTGGTCAATGCATTTTTGTTTGAATCAACATCAAGCGTTTTTTTGTATGATGAAGTTGCCCATCGAGTCAATGGTGTTAGTCGATAATCAGCTGTGAATTGAATGGCGGGTAATAGATCCTCAGTGAGAGTTTTAGGTTGAGATGCCCATTTAACAAATAAGGGTAGTATTTTTTTTTGTTCAGGACTGGAAAATAAACGAGTAAGTTGAGATTCTAGCCCATCAAAGTTCTTATCTTTTCTATACGCGACTTCACGCATAAGATCGTCAAATCGTGTGAGTAAATCACCAATAGAGCCTAGTAATTCTCTAAGATATGACACACTCGTGTCCTTGGATAAGTTTAATCGGGTTACTAAATATTCATGAGATAGATTTTCGTTATCGAGAAGAGACTTGAGGGTAAAATAAATTTCACCAAAATTTTCAATGATGATGGGTGAAGCTTCATGAAATGCCGACTCTTTGGTAAACGTCGATTCAATTACAAATTTCAGGAATTTATATTTTAATTCACTTTGTTGCTCTAGCCACTTATCAGTAACATGGGGAGCCCCTTCTCTCTTAAGTTGTCGGGCGTTGTCTCTAACATCATCTGATAGCCCATCTTGCAACACGCTGGTCCAGCTATATAGTAGATTTGTGTAGTGCAATAATGATCCTTTTATTTCCTCTGTTTTTTTGATTGAAGATTGATATCTTTTTAAGGCTTCAATGACCTCCTGCCAATTTTTTATTTTATGTTGTAGGGCAGAAATCTCTGCTTCACCAGCTGTCTCGCTGATGTTAGACAGTTTTTGTGTTGCATTTTGGACTCGTTGACTATAGACCGTGATACCGCCATCTGGGTATTTGAGCAGTTTTTTGATTTCATTGCGGATAGTTTGTGGGACAGAGGTCATGGAGGGTGTGTCTTTGAAAGCCCCGTCTCCAACAATGATGGTTGGTACAACGTTTGATTCGACTCTGTGAATGACGGCATTTAAAAAAGCAGCGTTGTTACGCCATTCTGAGGTGTTTCCGAGGGTATTTGGGATGCTTAGGCAGTTGACGCCACCTTTTTGTGCGGCAATCATTTTTCTGCCGGAGAATGCAATAGGGGACCAGAAGCACCCACACGCAATGAGGGCCCCAACCAAAAAAATCCTTTTTGTCAATGATCGTGATAGTCCCATATTTCCAAACAGCCTAGACCTAAATGTGGCTAGTATTATATACTAGTGTATCACTTTAGTGGGAACCAAAATGTGGGGGTTTCCGGAGCGCTTCAGCTTGTAAGCATAGGAGGAGGCATGTCTATAGGGTTTGAATTAAGATCTAAGGTTGTACAAAAACTTGCGGATACATTTGACGAAAAGGATATTTTGTATGATTTCTCAGATGTAAATAGCCTCAAAATTTATTTATCCAAAGACAAATCTCATTCCATACAAGTGGATTTTGTGAAAGAAGATGAATTCTATGCCTTTCGCGCGCAACACCATTTATCCAAACGTGAAATCGATAAGTTGTATGAAATTTTACTCATCATCCATAAGTACGTTCATTAGAACTAGCACGATCAGTTGCAATCTGCCAGCCTCTTCGTTCTCGGTAACAAATGTTCTCGATGGCCAATGAGGTCACCTCCCACCTTCGTACACGTACTACGGTGGGCAAGCCGAGCCAAAGTGACAATCTCTCAACTAAACTTGCCTGTCCTGTCGTAGCTTTAGCGAAGACGGACGGCCTTGAGGCTACAGATTTCGCTCGATCTCATTACGAACTTTTCTTTGAGATCGGTTCCTCTCACTAAACTTTAATAAAGGCACTTGTCTGGATTGGCAACGAAGAGCTCAAAAGGGACTCTGCCGAATTCTTGTAACATCGGGCCATAAATTTCAAGCGTTGCACCGCCCAATTCTTTCATGGTGAGGTTAGATATTTCTAATTCTCGGAACCCAGCTAGTTTGGCATCTTCGATAGATGCAGCGTAGTAGATGGCATCCATTTGAGCCCAATGAATAGCTGAAAAGCACATCGGGCACGGTTCGCAGGAGGAGTATAGAATGCAACCCGAAAAATTATGGGTATTGAGGACTTTGCCAGCTTTGCGAAGCACGTTGATTTCTGCATGTGCTGTCGGATCACAAGTGCGTACAACTGAGTTGTGGGTGGCTGCGACAATCTTGTTGTTTTTTGTAACAACTGCACCAAATGGAGCCTGTCCATCGCGTACACTCTTATTAGCTTCTTCAATAGCAAGTTTTAGGAATGTTTCGTGCGTATCCATAGCATCGTAGCCTACCATAAAAGCAACAATTTTGATCAAAAGGAATGTGGACGCTTGACCATCCACGCAGCTACACTAATAGTATAAGGACATTTTATGGGACATGAACACATAACCATCCCTCTGTGGGCTGTATTACCTTTTGCTGGCATCTTGTTGAGCATTGCCTTTCTCCCTTTAATTTCTCCCTTTTTTTGGCATCGTAACTACGGCAAAATTGCCTTAACTTTTGCTGCACCGATGGCAGTGTATGTCTACACGCTCAACATCCATTGGCTAGAACACACCGCGATTGAGTACGTCTCGTTTATTGCTTTATTGGGGGCTTTATTTATCATATCGGGTGGCATTTATATCCGCGGGTCAGGGTTGGGCCGACCTAGGGATAATGTCATCATTCTCTTTTTAGGCACACTTTTGGCAAGTTTTATCGGGACAACAGGTGCAAGCATGCTTTTGATCCGTCCGCTTGTAAGAACAAATTTGAAACGCCCAGCGCCGTATTTGCCTGTGTTGTTCTTTTTATTTTTAGTAAGCAACATGGGGGGGTTATTAACGCCTTTGGGAGACCCTCCATTATTTCTTGGCTTTCTGAAGGGTGTGCCTTTTTTTTGGACCTTAAAATTGTTTCCGATGTGGTGTGTAGCCTCAGTTGCCCTGCTGATTGCGTATGTGATTGTAGATCGATTCGCGCTCCGTAATCATACCTTCAAACGACCTAAACGTATGCGGCGTACGGCCATTTATGGCAGTGTTAACTTTCTTTTGCTGGCTGGGGTTTTGGGGGTTGTGATTTTGTATGGTAATTTGCCGATCGGGTGGGGACTGTGGCGTGATGTCATTCAAGTATGTGGTATGGGGCTCATGGCCCTGGGCTCTATTTGGCTTTCTCCTTCATTTTCGCGCCGACGGAATCGATTCACCTATGCCCCAATTAAGGAAGTTGCTATTCTTTTTGCTGCTATTTTTGTGTGCATGATTCCTGCCTTAAAGTTACTTGAAATTAACGGTGCAAGCTTGGGCGTCACAGAGCCATGGCAGTTCTATTGGTTCACTGGGATATTGAGTAGTTTTTTGGATAACGCTCCAACCTATCTCGCCTTTTTATCCTTAGCAAAAACAGTGCCTTACGAGGGTGTGATGGTTGCGTTAAGTGATGGAACGCAGGTTGCTGAGCTGTTTTTAGAGGCCATCTCCGTCGGTGCTGTGTTTATGGGTGCGCTGACATACATCGGTAACGGCCCTAATTTTATGGTAAAAGCTATTGCTGAAGAAAATGGTGTGAAAATGCCTTCATTTTTGGGCTACGTTGTGTTTAGTATGTTTTTTCTGATGCCGGTCCTATTTCTGGTTCATGGATTGTTTTTTTAACGAAAGCCAAGGAAGGGTTTAGTGGAAATTCTTAACAGGAGTAAAACGATGAGTGACCCTTTGGGGCTCAAACCTATTCAAACCTCTCAAAATGTCTATGAAAATGAATCCCTTGAGACATGGACTTCCTTATCCGTAGCTCGAAACGAAGGTGTGATCGCATCTAATGGTGCCCTCGTTGTAGAGACAGGCCTTTATACGGGTCGATGCCCCAAGGATAAATTTATTGTGAAGGATGCCTTGACGCAGGATTCAGTTGCGTGGGGCGCTGTGAATCAGCCCTTGAGTCCAGCCGTTTTCAATCAGTTATATGAAGACGTGTCAGCTCATTTGAATGACAAGGACTTATTTGTCTTCAAGGGAGCTGCTGGGGCTGATCCTCATCATGCGCTTGGTGTAAAAATTATCGCAGAAAAAGCCTGGCATGCGTTGTTTGCGAACACGCTTTTTATCCCCCACCCACCTGAGACTTCCTACTTAAAAGACGTGACAGTAATCGATGCCTGTACGTACAAGACGAAGGGACCCGACGATGGTGTTCGATCAGAGGTGTGTGTTGCTTTAGATTTAACACGTAGAGTCGTTCTAATCCTGGGAACTGAGTACGCTGGAGAAATCAAAAAAAGTGTTTTTTCGATTATGAATTTTCTGCTGCCCCTTAAAGGGGTCTTGTCTATGCACTGTTCTGCTAATATTGGCCAAAAAGGGGATTCAGCCTTGTTTTTTGGGTTATCTGGGACAGGGAAAACCACTTTGTCGGCTGATCCAAAGCGCAATTTAATTGGGGATGATGAACATGGTTGGTCGGACAATGGAGTCTTCAATTTCGAGGGCGGGTGCTATGCCAAATGTATCCATCTTTCCAAAGTTAACGAACCTCAAATCTGGGATGCCATACGCGAAGGATCTGTTTTAGAAAATGTGGTGATCAACTCTTCTGATCCAGACTACGATGATGATTCCATCACTGAAAACACAAGAGCGACGTATCCCCTTGACCATGTGCCCCATGCGGTGCACCCGAGCGTGGGGGACCATCCTAAGCATATTTTTTTCCTCACCTGTGATGCGTTTGGGGTGTTGCCGCCTATTGCGAGGCTGACTCCCGAAATGGCCATGTATCATTTTTTGGCAGGGTACACCGCAAAAGTTGCTGGTACTGAGGCAGGAGTAACGGAGCCTCAAACAACCTTTAGTGCTTGTTTTGGCTCTCCTTTCTTACCCTTGCACCCGATGGTTTATGCAGAACTTTTAGGTAAATGTCTGACAACTTATAAAGCCCAAACTTGGCTTGTCAATACCGGATGGCATAAAGGGCCCTATGGTGTGGGATGCCGTATGAATATTGAATTGACTCGACATTTGCTCGATGTGGCCTTAGAGGGCACGCTTTCTAAGTGTGCCTTTGAGTTAGATCCTATTTTTAATGTATGGGTTCCAAAAAGCTGTCCGGGTATTGATGCTGACGTATTGCACTCTAGAGCTCAGTGGGCTGACCCAACTGCCTATGATAGCCAGGCTCAAAAGCTTGCTCGAGCATTCCACGATCATTTCGAGTCCAAGGTGGCCAACGAAAACTACTCAGGGGCCTTGGATATGAATGCGATAGCCTCCTCTGGACCTCAGCTCAAAAAACCTGTATAGTCCTCTGAGGCTCATATGATGTGAGTAGTGAGAGGTCTGATGTGTGCATGGTAAATTTTGATTATGGGCGAATGAGCCGCATGGGTTTTGGAGAAACGGTTCTTGCAGAAGGTAAAACCCTTCGCGACTTGGTAGAAATTCTACAGGCAGTACTGGAAAAAAACGCCCCTTTACTTGTCACTCGTCTTTCAGCGTCTGTGTATCAAACTGTGCTTGAAGCTCTACCTCATTTGGCTGAGACCTGCCACTACAACGAACATGCGGGTGTACTTCGATCTCACCGAGAAGTGTCTCTACCATCCCCTGGAGAAACACCTCTTTTTAAGGTTGCGATCGTGACAGCTGGCACGAGTGATCGTTGTGTGGCTGAGGAAAGTTTAGAGACTTTAATGCACCACCAAATTCCATGTACTTTATTTGGAGATGTAGGGGTTTCTGGGTTACACCGCATTTTAAATATCCAAGAAAAGGTACAAGCTGCGGATTGTGTTATTTGTATTGCAGGGATGGATGGCGCACTTGCAAGTGTTGTAGGCGGATTATTTAAGGTCCCTATTTTAGCGGTGCCGACCTCGACAGGGTATGGCGCAAGTGGGCAAGGGCAAGCCGCCTTATCTAGTATGTTGGCGACATGTGCCAATGGACTTTCTGTCATGAATATTGATAACGGATACGGTGCAGCGATGGCAGCCGTGAGGTTGCGAAATATGCTGTTTTTAAAACTGGAGGACGATCGTGGACGAAAAATTCTTAATTAAACTTGAAGGGTCTGACAAGCTCAAAGAAAAGCAGAACTTGTTCAGTCAACCCACAGAACCTATCAAAGTCTCAAAAGAAACGACCATCGGTGAATTGATGGAACGGTATCAAAAAGGGGGATTTCAGGGTCGTGCTTTAGGAGAATGTGCAGGTGTTTTTGAATCCATGCTGAAAGATAAAGAGCGGCCAACTATTATGCTGGGTGTGTCGGGAAGTATGATTGCAGCCGGTATGCGGCAAGTATTTGTGGATTTGATTGAGCATGGCATGGTGGATGTGTTGGTATCTACTGGTGCAGTGATTGGACAAGACCACTACCAGGTATTAGGGGGGCGCCATTACATGGGAGATCCCCAATTAGATGATCGCAAGTTGAGAGATTTATATATCGATCGTTTGTATGACACGTTGATGTGCGAAGAGAAATATTGGGAAGCAGATCAATACGTATCCGATTTCTGTGAACAATTTCAAGGACAAACACTTTCGAGCCGTCAGTTTTTGGAAGCCTTGGGTCGAGAAAAAGCGGTTCATGATCCGAACTCTATCTTGGGGGCTTGTGTCAGAAATAACGTACCCATTTTTGTGCCTGCGTTAAATGACAGTTCTATCGGGATAGGTATCACACAGCACTATCACCTGATGCGAAAAAAAGGAGTGCAACCTGTCACAATCAGCGGGATTCAAGATAACTATGAACTGACGCAGATTGTCGCTCAGAGTGAAGCCACCTCAGCCATTTATGTGGGTGGGGGGGTGCCTAAGAACTACATCAATGACAGTGTGGTGATGACCTATATTTTTCATCGGGATACGGGGGGGCATAAGTATGCCATTCAGTTGACCATGACAGGGCCACAGGATGGGGGCTTGAGCGGATCTACATTGTCGGAAGCCACAAGCTGGGGCAAAGTGTCTAAAAAGGCGACGCATCGCATGGCATATGTGGAAGCGTCGTTAGGGTTGCCCATGTTGCTAGGCTACGCGTTACATAAAGATGCGGCAAAAGGTCGAAATCGAGTTCAATATGAATGGGATGGTGATCTTTTAGTGTCTTTGCAATAAGGGCTAATCGTCATCTGAAATCGGGGTGATTTGATCTACAAAGACAGATTTTCCACAGTCCAGTATGGCTTGTCGTGTATTTCTAAGAAGTTCGACGGTGATCCACATAGTTTTGAAATCTGGGCTGAGTTTGACTTCGGCATTTTGTTTTTCAAAAAGTTCTTTCAGATATAGCCATCCTCGTTTTTGACCATCTTCAGTTAGGGTAAGTTTAAAGGTTTCAAACTCATTTCCCCTGGGGAGCAAGTCATCGACATAAGGGACAAATACAAGGACACCGTAGCTAATTGCTGTCAGAAGGACGCCTAGCACATGATGGCCTGTGCCGATTAGGATTCCAATGGCTGCTGCAATCCAAATGGTGGCTGCTGTTGTGACACCTTGAACCCAGCCATCAGATCGAAAAATCGCGCCACCACCAATAAATCCAACGCCAGTGACGATTTGTCCTACTACGCGTCCTGGGTCAAACCAATCCCCGGCTACAAACTGAGCGGTATATACAAAAACGGTGGATCCCATGGAGATTAGAGTCAGGGTTCGAAGTCCGGCAGGTTTTTCTTTGCGTTCTCGTTCATGACCCAGGATAAGTCCACACACCATACTGAGGCATAAGCCGGTTAGGAAATGAGGTCCATTTTGGATCAAAAAATCATAGGTGTCGTGACCAAGCAGCAAATTAATAACAGGCATGCATCCTATTATATCGAATGTTAAAGGGATTTCAGAAATTTTCGGATGGTGCTTTTCTGTAAGCTGTCATTAGTCAGTACAGAAAACAAATATCCTGGTTTTGGAGATTTGTTATTCAGGGCACGTTGCATACCTTTGATGATGTCAGGTGTGAAGGTCCACCCTCTGGTGCCTTCAGCTGCGATGACACCGATAGATGAAAAAGTGTCATCTCTCTTGACTAGAATAGGTGAACCTGAATCTCCGTGGATACCGTCAGTGCTGCCCAGTAGAATCATGAGTCCGTTTGAATACACCCATTTTTGATCTATATGCCGTTTAAGGGTCAGGATATGCCCGGGCAATCTGACAGTTCGATGGAGTAGGCTGACATAACCAGCCAATTCACCTTCTAACTTAGGGACCAGATGAATGGGTTCAAGCTCAGAGTGGGTGTGTGTCAGGAGGGCAATATCAGGGTTGATTTCGTCAAGATAATTTAAAATTTTTCCCTCGATTACAGTTTTGGCAGGACCCAGAGAAGTCCGGCTGCCGTTTACAACCTTGTATACAGTAGGTGTGTTGTTATTTTTAATGACATGCGCATTCGAGATGATAACGGCATGTCCTCCAATTCTCCCGGCCACAAACCCATTGCCACCTGAATCAAATTCGAGCAAGCTGTGCCGAAATACATGCTCCTCCCAAGCACTGGACAAATCAGATGCGAATGAAGATGAGGAAAGTCCAGACTGTTGAATGCGGGATTGTGTGGATTTGAGGAAGGATTGGAGTTTAGGGTTGAATTTGAGTGATTCGAGATGATCTGAAATTATCTTGAGCGTAGCTTTTTTTGTTTCTAAAAACTTCACATGGGCTGCAATGGCAGGCAAGTCGGATTGGATTCGTTTGAAAGAATGTGGAAAGTCTTTTTGTTCAAGGGCTGCTGTTACTAATTGGAAAAACCAGCTTAGTTTTAAAGAGTATAAGGATTCGAAATAAGATTCAATCTCATTGAACAGTGTTTTGGAATGGACTCTATTCCACTTACTATGCGATTCTAAGAGTTCCAAAAATTGTGTGCGATAAAAGGGGAGTAAATATTTTTGTAATTTTTGATCTAATAATTGTGTCGCAGAATCTGATTCACAGCAATAAACTGGGCGAGCAATTCCTACACATACAATGAGGATGAATAGGGTGACCCTATTCATCTATCGTAAGAGCTTTAATATAAGTGCTTTGGCTCAAAACAAACCAAGAAATCGTGTGTCCGAGTACAACCATAGACAGTGCGCCGAGCAGTAGAACCGCTGAATGGGTGTAACAACCTACGATATAAAGAATAAACCCGACCCCATGGAAAATCAGACTGCCAGAATTGGTTTGGTGAATGACGATACGCTGAAACATATTTAAATTTTGTTTAATGTAACGATAAAACCCTTGGTCAACGTGCACTACCAACTCACCAAAGAGCATAGCCACCCCCAAACAGAGTCCAGCAGAAAGAACACTGTGAATCCACAAGAAATAGCCACCCCAAATGAGGCTCAAGATATGCAAACTAAAAGCAACAGGTTGGGTGCGTTTTAGTACGGCGCGCGCTAACCAACCCAAATCGTTATAATTCAGTTTGTTGTCCATATCAGCCCTCCTCTATGCAAAGAAATTCTATCATAGGGCTCTAAAGTTATAAAAACTCTCTTTCAACGAATTTGAGCACTTGAGCAATTTTCTCGCTAAAACTGAATTTGCTTTTGATCAACAGGTGTTTAGGGTGTTTGGCCCAGAGTATTCTTGTTTTTTCATCCAATCGTTTTGCTTGAGCCCATGTTTCACAACGTAACGGGTTCCTGGATTTGCTCAATTTATAGGTGTCCTGGTCTGCGCTTTCGAGATAAATCACACAGCTGTACCGAGCGAGCTCTTGATCCAAGGAAGAATCAATTGCTTCAAAAAATGAGTCGGGTCCATCAGGCCAATATGCAGCCCCATCGACCGTGCCGCGATCCAGAATTAAAGTTTGTGTTTCAAAGTGGCAACAGTAAGCCTCTTCCATCCTACATTGGACGGTGTAGATTGCTTTTTGGAGTGCTTTTTTCGCGCCTTTCTCAGGCCACTTAGGAAATCCTCCATTCATCAGTAGGGATGCCGCTTCTGGTGCGATAGCCAGCTTATGAGGGAAGGCTTTGTGCAACACCTCTGAAATAGTAGTTTTTCCCGCACCTGGACCGCCCGTTAATACAATTTTTTGATGTTGTTCACCATCCATACCCTACATTCTAGCCCCCTGAGGTCGGAATTTGAAACGATAGACGAAAGGTTTTGGCTTGAATCTTCGTTTTCCTTGACTATACTGACAGAGCTAGGATAGAAGGCTCTATACATGGACATGAAGCACGAACGCGTTCCCAAAAAGAAACTCTTTAGAAACCCGATTCTTCGGTTTCTATCCTCTATTAAATTTGCTATCCCTGTTCTCTTTATATTTGCGATGGCAATGGCTTGGGGTACGATTTGTGAGAGTCGGTTTGGGACTGGATATGCACAACGTGCGATATACCATTCCTGGTGGTTTTATGCCATTCAAGGGTGTATGGCGCTGAGTATCATCCTTTCTTTTGCGGATCGCCTACCCTTCAAACGTCGATTAACCGGCTTCTACATGATCCATCTGGCTCTGATCGTAATGTTGGCTGGCTCTGTCGTGACACATCTTTGGGGTATTGATGGGCAAATTGAGCTCGGTCCTGATTCGGCCTCGCGACATATTCGGTTGAACGAAGATTTTCTGTATGTGTTTGATTCTCATGGGCAACAGGTCAAAGTTGCGTTGCCATATTCGGCTAATGCAACGAGCATTAATCATGTACTTCGGTTTCCAAACCAAAAGACCATTACGTTAAAAACGTTTCTTCCATTTGCTGCGCCTAAACGAACATGGGTTGCTAAAAAAGGAGTTTGGCACGCTAAATGGCAATTAAAAAATGCAAATTTTGGTCAGGCCTTTGAATTTTGGGAAGGGACTCTTAAGCCTTTGAGGAAGCATGATTTAGGACCAATGCGCATTCGATTAATCCCTGAGTCGTTGTTTGAGGGGTATACGCGTTTGTTAAAGCACCAGAAGGTTCAGTTTTTGCTGTATCACAAAGAAAGCGGTACACGATTTTCGGTGCGAGATCTAAAAAAGCCTTTTACGGTTCAGCAAAAGGGGCAGTCATACCAATTGTTTATTCACAAAAATAAAAAATTGGGACTGACGGCTTATCGTCTTAAGGGCCCCGATCGCACTTATGTGTATTTCCCTCAATATTCTGAATATCCCGTAGGTCAAGATTTGAAAGAAGAACGAGAAGCGCCATTCTTGTTTATGGATCTTCGTAAGGTTCAACAGAAAAACACATTGTTCTTCACACGGTCAACTTCAAAAAACACCATGCGAGTCCTGTACGGTAAAGGAACATCTTGGACAGAGTCGACGGATGAAAAACCGATTGTGTTGCCGTGGATGGGATTCACGTTGTCTAAAGCCTACGAAGCGACAGATCGGGTGATTCAGTGGCAGTATGAACCTGGCACACCTCAGAAAAAAGAGGTGCAAAACATGAGTGCACTCTTGCTTGAGGTAAATCAAAAGGGGCATGCGAAAAAATCTTATTGGGTACATACGCAAGGTGTGACAGATATCGTCCTTGGGGACACGATGTATAAAGCCTATGTGGGCCCACGATTAGAGACGTTGCCTTTTCAAATGAAACTTAAGGAATTCAAAATGGATATGATTCCAGGCACGCAAAAACCCGCCACGTTTGAATCTTTTGTCACGGTGAATACAAAAAAAGAACCTGTGCATATTTATATGAATAATCCGTACAATGCTGCCGGGTATACGTTTTATCAGTCTTCCTATTACAAGGATGACAAGGGTAGTTTTCATTCCATCTTGTCTGTGAATAAAGATCCAGGGCGCGGAGTAAAATATGGCGGCGCTTTGTTGTTGATTCTTGGACTTATTATTCATTTTTTGGTCTTGTACGGGTATATAAGGGTTGGTCATGAAAAATTGGCAAGGTAATATTTTTTTAGTTTTTTTTCTTTTTAGTATATTCCCCCTGGAAGGACGTTCTGTTTGCTTCAGTCCTGAGCTGAAGAAGCAACCGATTCAGGTGGACGGTCGGATAAAACCTATTTCGGTCTATGCTCAACACGTTACGACGTTGTTGTTTCCAAAAAAAATGTGTGCCAAAAAAATAAACCCAACGACGGTGTATTGTTTGTTGAGTTTAGGGAAGCTTAAAGTGCTTGAGGCAGACTATGGATGTGCATTTTCTCTAAAGTTAGACCACACACATGCGCGAGGTCTTTTGGGGTTGCCGGTTGGTGCTCGGACTGTTTCGCTCGAACAGGCCTTTAAAGGGGTGCCTAATTTATTTCGTGCTTATGAAGAAATGAAGCGCGTGGGAGATGAAAACAGCGATGCTGGCATCGGGTTGGTTCGTCATATTGGGCGAATCCAAAAGTTTCAACGAATTGCTTCCGGATATGATTGGCATATTTTATCGAAAGATCAGACATGGTTGCCCGTGCAACACATCAAAAAAGATTTATCTGAAACAGATTTTTCACAGCTTGTACTTGGATCTGCTCAGCGTTTGAACCCAGAAGATCAAAAGCGACTTTCATATGAGCAATTCTATGAACGGTTAATGCCTTTTACACATGCAATGTGGATCTGTTTGTTGGGATTTTTGATGGCGTTGTTGTCTCTTTGGGTGCCTCGATTTCGATGGGGCATGTGGGGTTGCTTAGGTTCTTTACTCTGTGTCGAAATAGCTGGTATCACGCTTCGGATGTTCATTTCTGGACGTGCGCCCGTGACCAATATGTATGAAACCGTGATGTGGAGTGGGATGGGATTGCTTTTGTTGAGTGTGATTTTGGGAGTCGCGTTTAACAATCGTATGATAATAGCGGTTGGGTTTTTTACGAAGTTGTTATTTTTGTTCATGATGAAATTTGCAACTACGATGTTGGATGCCTCGATTCAACCTTTAGTACCCGTATTGCGGGATAATTTTTGGCTGAGTACCCACGTGACAACGATCACGTTGTCCTATGGGTGTTTTGCACTCAGTTGGGTGGCGGCAAATTTTGTGTTAATTCGTTGGGCATGTGGCTACTCAAATCCGGCCTTTGTTCAAATGTGGAACGGCGTCATTCGAGCTGCGATTCAAATTGGGGCTGTTTTGTTGGTTGCTGGGATCATTTTGGGTGGCGTGTGGGCTGATTATTCTTGGGGTCGATTTTGGGGATGGGATCCAAAGGAAACATGGTCGTTAATTGCGTTTGTTGTCTATATTGCTATTTTGCATGGCCGATACGTGGGATGGTTTCGGGACATTGTCTTTACGCTTATGAGTGCTTTTGGCTTTATGTTCATTCTGATGACGTGGTTTGGGGTTAATTATGTGTTAGCTTCAGGGTTACATAGTTATGGATTCAGTTCAGGAGGCACGCTTTTTTTGGCAACC
Source organism: Deltaproteobacteria bacterium (assembly GCA_029262815.1). Classification (GTDB taxonomy): domain Bacteria; phylum Bdellovibrionota; class JAJCYS01; order JAJCYS01; family JAJCYS01; genus JAJCYS01. Next base: position 45,641 of record JAJCYS010000046.1, read on the forward strand.
TTGTTGTTGTTTCAGCTACTGATTGGTGTGTGGGTGATGTGGGTTCGTATTAACGAACCCGTAAATCCGTAGAAATCTGCATGCTGACACTGCGAGCGTAAGCGAAGCAATCTCCCTTATCATTCTTGCTTTTTTTCTGTCATCCCTGCGAAGGCAGGAATCCATCTTTTAATTAAAGATCTGATACCCTAGAGTTAGTTTCTAGGGAGAACACGGATCGTTCATCTTCGAATAAAAAAAAGAATTTTTGTTGCACTCTTCTTCTTTAACCTCCCTACGAGCGCGCCTGCTTCTATACGGTGTGAAGTTCGAAATTTGGTATCTAGACTGTTAAACATCCCTGCCAGAAAGTTAAATGTGACGATGTTGTCTGGGGGGCTCATGAATTTTTTGTTTAAGATTGAGCGGTGGCGAATGAAGCCAGTTGTATTGCGTGTGTTCAGTTCTATCCCAAAGGGAGAGGGTATTAATCGCATGCAAGAATCATGCTGATGAAAAAAGCGGCTGAGGATGGATTTGGGCCGTCTGTATTGTACAATTCAGAACACTATATATTAATGGATTTTCTTGACGCAGCTCAGTTATCTACGAAAATCATAGAATCAAATCCCAAGGTATTGATCCAGTTGATAGGACATATTCGCAGATACCATCAGTGGCAAGGCCGGTGGGATACGTTCGATCCCCACAGCCAAATTCTGGTGTATTACAAACGAGCCTACGATGCAAAAGTACAGATGGCAGATGCTAAGGTTGAACGTGTTTTGAATCTCTTACCTCATTTTTTAAAGAGCCTTCGTTCGGAAGGACGCCTACCTGTTTTAAGTCATATTGATTTACATTCGGGGAATGTATTGATTCACAAAGGAAATGAGAAGGTAGGTATTATTGATTGGGAGAATGCGGGCCGATTTGATCCATACTATGATCTGGCATCAGTCGTACATAGCTTTCGACTTGATGATGCTTTTTTGGAAAAAATCCTTGCGCTGTATCATCAGGAACCTGTGAGCCAATCGGCGATTGAGTCGTTGAAACGAATGACGGCTATCGTGAAGTTGTGGGATGTGTTTTGGTTTTACGCTCATGCACCTGATCTTGAATTTAATGAGGAACTGTCTAATAAAATCGAGAACTACTTAGAAGCCGCTTTGTTGGTTATGGAATGATTAACGGGGTATGCGTTGTTGGTGGAATTTCATTCGATCTTCAGAGGGCTCATCGCCTTTTCGCATCACGTAGAGCAACATATTGCCAATACTAGAATTATTTTGAGTATGCGGTGCATACAACTTGAGTTCACCAGGCGAAAGGGAGCGCGGGGCAGCCCAACGAACCAACGTAAATCCTGTTTCTTTGACAAGTTGTTCAGAGAATATATTTGGGGCTCGGTTATCATTCATTACAATGAATAGGCCGCCATCTTCAAGCTGATCCTTGATCCAGGTCAGATAGTTTTGGTACGATATTTTGGGATCAAACGGGATGCCGAAGGTGCCTCTTCTTGCTCGAAAGACATCAAGCGCAAATATAGCGGTATAGGGACCATGGTTTGAGATTTGAGATGCGAGGGTCGTATCGTGAGGTGCGTTGCCTTGGTACAAATGGATGCCCGCAAGCTCAACCTCTGTGGCGTTGGGGACGTCCGTGACATCAACGCCTACGACAGAACCGCCTACGACACGGCGCAGCGATTTGAGGATGCTAGGGTTGGGCGCGTAACCAATTTCGAGTACGGATTGGGAGCCTGTCCACAGGCCGTGTTGTAGTACGTATCGAGCCATATGAATTTGGTGCGGACGAAACGTAAAGAGCGGGACTTTTGTGTCACCTAGCCTTTGCAGAGGGACCTGGGTTTCGCTGTTCACAAGATCCCAAAGAAAGTAATCTTCCAGTTTATTTTCGATATCTTGTGAAACATAGCTACTGAGATGGACGTTGAGTCGAATGACTTCAGGGTCTTTTGCGGCATGACACAAGAGGTTGGCGATATGTTGACGGGCGGTTTGAGAAAGAAACAGGCCCAGTTCAGATTTTGAAAAAGCCGTGAAATGTGTCTTTGCTTTTTGAGTGAGTCCTTTGGTTATGGCATTCAAAAATATTTGAAGATCTGGGGAGTGTAATATCAAGTTAGTGATTCCATCGGAATCCAATCCAGTTATAAATTTAAGAGGGAGTAGAGAAGGGTGGTTCTGCCATGATGATTTAATGGCTTCCATAAATAGGCGTTGAGGCTGATCCATGAGGTTGCCAGCTTGATAGAGCGTGATTAAGTCTTCTGGTTTAACAGTTGTGGTAGCCCCTTGTGATTCTGAATTCCAAAAACGTCCGATCATGGACATAAGAGTTTGAAAGGTGAATCGATCCGGGCAAGCGAGAGAAATAGGGGTGATTGCTGCGATCCAAACAATGATCCAAAATTGAATTATTCTAACCATACTCAGTACGGCAGCGTAGTGACTTTATAGATAAGATGCAAGGGGTTATTTCTGTTTAATCCGTCTTGCAAATATAATGTGTGCTTCGTACTGATACGGCGAGCCGTTTACCTTGTGGTACGTAATCGCGACGGTACGTAAGAGCTTCAGATCTTTGTTGTTGAGCTTAAGCTTGCCAAACTGCTTATAAACTTTTTTAGAGCAAGCCCTTAGTGCGGTTGCTTCATCTTTTTCGATGTTACAAGGGACAACTTTGGTTTCCTCAATAACGGTGTAGCCATCGGGTACGAAAAACGTATAGCGATTTTCATGAAGAAAAGCTGTCATGGTGAGATTGTTATTGGGGAAGGCAAAGAGTTTCGTGCGTTTGCCGACCATCAATCGCCAATTTCGCGAAGATCCATAGTTTGTCATGGGGCAGGTAATGACTTCGTTGTAGTAAGGGGCGTAGGTG
>JAJCYS010000047.1 GCA_029262815.1 Deltaproteobacteria bacterium
TACTCTCAAAAATAAATAAAAAAAAAATTTAGTTAATCCCAAACCCAAAAAAATATAAAAAACTGCTTATACAAAACAAAACACAACTAAACCCAACTCAACTCAACTAAACAAAACTAAAAAAACGACTCTAATTCAACCCTGAAAACTTTTTTTTGAATGATGATTAGGCGATTAAACTAGGGCGTGCCCTCATAAGGGATTCGTTACGAGAACACGCCCTAGTTTGCTAGTGGATTAATACTTGGCGTATCCGTGAGAGAGCTTTCATCTGCTACGACACCATTTTCTCCATAGGTGATGGTGTATTCACCATATCCAGCAGAAGGCCCAGTACGTGTTAAAGTTAATCGCCAAGAGTCTTCTAAGTTACCCGTATCACCTGCCAAAAACTCACCCACTGAGAAATACTTAGGCGTCGGAAATTTGATATCGAGATTGGCTAAGTCATCAGCATATGTACTTTCTATGTATAAGTACCGCTCTTGTGCGGTACGAATTGAAGATAGGTAGTTGATTGCTTCAGATGCTTTCGATCTTTCGACTGAATCTCGAAACTTCGGTACGGCAAATGCCGCCAAAACCCCAATGATAACAATAACCACCGATAATTCGACCAGTGAAAATCCTAATTGACTGTTTATTTTTTTCATGTATATCACCTTGCTTATACGCCTCATCGGAGTAGACATTGCCGACTTTACGTTTTTTATGGGCTCAGAGTATTTTGCTTGTTTCGGCGGTAAACAACTAAAATCTCAATTAATTGACTGAGCACTTCTTCTGCAGCCCGGGTTGCACGGCTGCCTCCTTGATTCATTGCAGTTAATACAGCAAAATTCATTTCGGGTAATATCATCACGTTGGCGTAAAAAAATGAATTGCTTCCTGCATGACTTAGAAGCCGCATCTTTTGCTCATTGAGTTCAGTTACACCCCAACCCATTGCATAACTGGGTTTTCCAGGCCAAGGCGTGTGTAATTTTTTGAACAGACTGGTACTTAAATAACCTGAGGTTTTGTTTTGGGCACCATTCAAATGCGCCATGATAAATTTTGACCAATCGCCCATCGAGCAATGGACCGTCCCCGCAGGTCCAATCGCACCTGGATTGTCTCCAAACCGATCCGGAAAAACAGGCTCAGCCAAACCTTGAACTTCTCGATGCCCCCAGGGGGCACCTAGGTGGCCTGGAAAGGCTGGGGGGCCAAACCCACATGAGCTCATTCCAAGCGGATCAAAGAGATGGGTTTTCATTAAAACTTCCCATGGCTGTTCCATAATGGTTTCTAGCATGTGTCCTGCTAATGCATAGCCTGTATTTGAATACAGATATTCTGTACCTGGGTTTGATTGAAGGGGGATATTCATAATATTCCTGAACAACGCAGCACGCCCCCATTCTGGATTTACAATATCCCACATCTGTGGCCAAAATGGTTTATCCGTAAGTTTACCTAAGAGTCCGCTGCGATTGACAAGCAGTTGGTCTAAAGTAATTGGACCCAATTCGGTATGTACAGTTTGCTGAGGAAATACATCTTGAAGGGTGGTTTGCCATTCAACACGACCGTACTCGACTAACTTTGCAGCTAAAGTCGCCGTCATAGCCTTGGTACACGAACCTAAATGAAAGTGATCTTGAGGCGTAACTTCTACATGTCCACCTAACTGTCTGAGCCCGACGGCATCAAGCGCCAAAATTTCATTGTCATCAATGATTGCTCCAGCAATGGCAGGCAAGTTATGCTTTTTCAAATTCTGCTGCAGAATTTCACGAATTGAAATTTCAGCAGCATTCCCTGAAGAATACCAAAGAAAAAACAGTCCTAAAATATACGCAAAATTCCGCATGCCATACACCTATGGCTCTGGATCGGCTATTTCACGTTATAAATAGAGCTAAAATAGTGGACTGCCTATTCGTCTACTCACAATGTGGTTCGGTTAAAAAGCGCGTAACATCCTGAATCAGCTTATCTTTTTGGGGATCGTTGGAGAAAAAAAATACATCATTATATTTTTTGGGGTGATAGACAAAATAGTTCGCTTTGGTGGACTCGAGTTGCCACTTTTCACTCTCTTGATGCATAATCACCATTTGCTTTCTATGATCAATAAAATTGCCAATATGCACTATTCCCGTATCAAATAGAATATTCTTGTGCGATTCGTCCATAGCAGTTGCATGTAGATTTGGATACTCTTTGTAATTCGGCAGTTGAATAAAATATGCAGCTTTTCCAGCATCAAGCAGCATTCGAACATTTTTGACATACCTTGAGAGCTCTGGCACAGCCTCAAGAGCATCACGGGGATCCCAATGTCCCATCACAATCTGCATTTGATTTGAGACAACATGATCTGTGATCGTTGTTAAGAATTCTGCCAAGATGGGCAAAAACCACAGGCTCGACATCAGTCGACCGCCCTGGATATTGACAAAAATAAATGCTCCAGGCTTCACACCCAATCGAGCCAAGTGCTGATGATCTGAGCTACCTTTGGGTGGCACAAAAAAATGCTTTGCCCCACCGTTGAACACATCCGGTTTTGAGCCACTCAAATAGTAAGATAACCCATGAATAGATGCCTGATAAGTGTTACCCGTAAGTTCTGACTCATGTAGCTTTGCACCTATAAACGCGAATTTTCCTTTAATTTTCATTGTCGTTCCGGGTCGTGATACCTTTTCTTTTGAGTTGCCATACTTAGAGTGGTAGGGATAAAAAACAAAGGGTGTATCAAATCTTAAGAAATACTCATTTATAAAATAATCAAGGGCAATGGCTAATATAGCGAGCTTATTAGGATCTAAATCACCCTCATCATCAAAATACATATGGCCCGGTGCAAGTCGGTCATAGTCGTAAATCGCATGTTGAAAGATCAAATCCGACGATTTTTGAATCTTGTCAAAAAACTGAGAAAACACCCACGGTACAAATGTATGAAAAAAATCCGGTTTCATTACCTGATGGCCTTCATTTTTTAAAAATTCAGGGACATAACTACCTAAAGGATGCATCGGTTTGGATTCAAATCGATCATGTGGCACAAACAGATCAGAAAAAACGCTATAGAGCGTTAACTTAGTCTCTGGGTACCGTTGCTGCATAAACGCAAGAAGTGGCGCAAGCGCAACGATGGTATCACCAAGCTTCGGGTGCATACTAACAATAGAAACATTTTTAAACGGCGGCAGAAATTTTTCGGCAGCATCCAACAGCCTAGGGCTGCCATTCACCTGCTCATTGTCACTAGCAGTAGCCCAACTAGAAGAACACAGCACACATATCAAGCTCCAACACTTCATCTTAAGAAGGCATCATGCCACACCTTCTCACATTCGTGCCAAAAAAATTCCCTGGCACTTTTTTGGCAGCCTAAATACGCCCTAGATTCACAATACTTATTGCTTACTTCTAAATCGTGTTCGCCGCATCATTTGAATCACATGTAGCGTATCCTGATTCATTTTTTTGAGGTGTCTCGCGTACCACGGTCTGCATTGCTGCAAACCCGGATGGCGGCGTTGAAGCCGATTGGTCAACTTAGGCATAATCACCCCCTAGGTTCTACCTTACGTATCGGTAAGCTTAGGGGGTGATCTTGAATAAAGTTTATATAATATTATTAATTATATTAGTTAGTTACAGTTTATAAACCAAGCCTTAAAACTGAGGCAGTTCTTGAGGCACTTTCTGAACTGCTCGTGCCACTTCCTCTAGCACTAAGCCTTGGACCAGACGAAAGACAAACATTCCTTTTGTACTCATCAAACTAAACTCCAAAGATCGACCAATATCAATGGTCTGAATAACTTCAACGACGCGTGGCATAGGTTGGGGATAAATATAAGCACATGGCAAACCCGCAATCAACTTGGCTTGAAATGTAGGACGCTCACCTGGTTCTTCATCAAGAACTAAACTATGAAAAGCTGTACAATAAGGCACGACCACATGCAACGACAATGTAACCTGACCATTTTCATATTTTCTCATCAAAATAGGATGATTATCGTCTACACGAATCTCAGCAGTTTGAAAAAGTGGAGGTGGGATTGCCTGAACACTCTTCACCCCTAAACTTAAAAACAATGCAAGGAAACATGTCATGCTCCCAATTATTTGAATACGACGCATCATACCCTCCTCAACGTACGAGTTCATAATGGCTTCGTATCGTCAGATCAGGGCTTTCGCTTTAGGCCTATTTCTCCATACAGGGCAACTTTTCTGGATAAGCAGCAATGAGTTTCAAAAATTGATCCGACTGCTGTCCTTTCAAGCTCTTTTGAATCATATCGAGATTCAGCCCCACAGAATATTCTTCGAACTTTTCTGAAACATGGCCTACAGCATCCGCGTTCATCGACAACATTTTCGCGGGCTTCTTACAGCTATAAGTGAAATCATCAATATGTACCCATTTGATCTCAGGCCTTGCTAAAGATCGATAGGCAATTTTACCTGACTTCAAATCATACACAATATTCCACTTGGTATAGTCCGTGCGAACATCATTCTTCACATCATCCAAAGCGCTAAAGGCAGCTACTTGACCGATTTCCTGGGATGAACATTTAAACTCACGTACGTTGAATGCGGTCCTCACAAATCGCGCAAGTGACCCGTGACCCAAAGGTCGATTTATATTACCTTTTTCATCCTTCGCAAGAAATGCATCTAACTCCTTTGACGAAGTACTATAGGTATCATTTGTTAAGACTGGCGTCTGCATCGCAGTACCATAATTTATGACCAAAGATCCTTTGATATATTCTAAAGTCGCACACGTCTTTGATGCATCACAGATCATATAATGAACGGGAGCTCCATGCCTCACAACTCGAACTTTCAGTGCTTGCGCGATGGCTTCTTCTACGTTCGCTGAGGTATCTAACATATATTGAATAAATTGGAGTTCATTCAAATCAGGCTTTCCATTGGGCGCTGGATACTCTGATTCATTAAGCCACATAACTTCAACAACAAGCTTTTGAGTATTCATGCCGCCTAGGGGCAATTCACGACCATGCTGATTGAAGGTGATACTCCCATACTTTGAAACCCATTTGGCTGGATTTTGGAGCAGCTTAGTTGGGAGCGCACCTTTTGCTACATTGGGATGATTTACAAGGAGATAACCACTTCCGATATGCCAATCATAGCTTTTCCCTAGAAATATATATTCGCCATCAGAGGCCAAAAATGTCGTACACGGTTGAGCTACAAGTGGTTGCACCAACAAACTAGCTAAAACAAACACTCGACTAAAAATATGTAGATTCATACTCCCCCCTTTTGAATCGTATTATGAAATCGCTTAATACTTTCTCTTGACCCTAATATAGTGGGTTTTATTTTGTCCAGAAGTTGGCTGACTGACGCTTGCTGAATTTTTTGATTTCGCTTTTGAATCACCTCTAGATCACTACTTAATTTTATAGCTGCAGATTCTTGTTCTACTTGTTGCAGCTCACCCATCAAGGGTTTTCGAGAAATTTCATAAGTTTCAATTGCTGAAAACACAGACTGGTTCTCGCTCAGGTTCTGAGCCAAGCACAGTGCATCAATAAGGGCTGTATTAGCGCCAACTCCAGATGTGGGACCCATTGCATGTATGGCATCACCGATACCTACTATACGGCCTAAAGACCATTGTGGCATGGGGCGATGATCATAAATAGGTAATGCAAAATTTTCGGACGTTTGGTCAGCTGAAAGCACGTGGTCTACCATAGTGGACCACCCCTGACATAATTCTTTAATTTGGGAAATTTTGTCTGCACTTTGAATGAACCCTTTTTCGGGCATGCGATGTGCAACGTACCACCACTGACGATCATCCGGCAGTGTTAAAATCCAACTCATTTTCCCCAAACCAAAAAGTACATACAATGTATGAGGTGGCATTTCTACGCATTGCTTACTCTCAAGTACACCTCCCCAAAATCCATATCCCGTATAATGTCGAGATGCACTGCCTCCTAGGGCACGAGATCGAATACCATCAGCGGCAATAACAACATCCGCGTCAGCAATTTCACCTGTACTGAGTTTTAAAAAGGCTTGGTCCTCATCTTGCGTAATCGATGTGACGGTTGTATTTAGGTGTATGTGTTCCGTGCCTAGGACCGTTGCCATTGCACTTTGAAGCTCTCCCCTCAGGCAAGATTGAAGCGGTCCACCTACTTCTTTCGAAAACGCGTCAAACGAATCTTGCATCAACAACGTGTTTCCATCATAAGCCGCATAATTTTGAATCGGGTCTGTAATTTTATCAAACTGAGGTTGAACGCCTAGTATATCTAAGGCCGGGTAACCGTGTGCAAATAATGAAATCCCACCCCCGATATTATTCATAAATTCGTTTCGTTCATACAGGGTTACTTCAAATCCTTTTTTCTGACAGGCCAAAGCAGCACCCAGTCCTGCTATACCGCCTCCAATGACCGCTATATTAAGCCGTGCACACATGAGTCCCCCCTTGTTTAAACCAGAACAATCAGAGCTATTGTATCGTAACTATAGAACCGGTCTCATAAATAACTTCTGTTCGACCCAACTACAGTCTGCAGCCTTAAGGACGCTTAGTTTCTCTTTGGTAGATTTGCACAAAGGTGAGCAGAGCGGGGATAGCCCACTCAAGAGCGTCTTGTTCAAACATACCAAGATCATATTTGTGTGCTCGAGTCATCATATCACTTACAAAAAATTCAAATCGTTCTTTATCTTCGATCACTTTTGTTAAATACGACTCGAGGGATTTAGGCATCGGCTCAACTACAGTAATTTCATGTGCAAATTCAAAAAATAGATTTAGAAAAGCTTTTCGCTTATCGCGTGACAACTCTTTCAATGCGGCGTTTATGGCGATTTGAAAGTCAGCTCGTTTGAGAATATTTTCATAATTATTTTTCAACTCATGTGTAGATCCACGACCCCAACGAATGCTATTTAAGTCACGAATATACAAGTTGACACCATGTAACATATCATGAGCTAGAAAGTCTGCAGATGACATGTATTCATTATCAGCGTGAATGGGCTTATGCGTCAGTCCCAAATAGTAGATCGGCAACACATGCATGAGATCTTTCTTTTTGAGTCCTATACCAGGCAACATCACATTAATAGGCAACTTGTTAAGGTAATGTTCAACATCACCCAATAATAGACTGTAAGAAAAATCAGGACTCTCCATCTGATTCAAAAAAGCTTTAAGCTGATCTAAAGAAACGGTTGCATTACGTTGCAAGTGGTCAGCTAAACTAGGCTCATGAATTATTTGCACCCACGTAAATAAACTACTCAGCAAAGTGTAGGTGGTCAAAAAATCTTTGTACGAAAGTGAGTCTTGGTTCTCAGTCAGTTTAATACGAGCGATGGATAGCTCACCCCAACGAAGTAGGTGTGGCACCATTGGGTTTAGCTTTTGATTCGAACGTAAATCATTTAACTGTTGGATCAATTCGGTTTTTGAGGGCAGAAGGAGTTCTGTTGCCCCAGGCACGGGTAAGCCTTCAAAATCAAAAGTGGGGTCATTCATATTCTGTAAGAACTGCTTTTGGCTATTGATCCAAAACATTTTGGCATATTCGGGATACTTCAAAACATCAAGACGTTGACGGATTTGATCCACAGTTGCGAGACAGCTATCCACAGTTCTTGATATGATCTGGGTACTCGCATCTATCGAAACTGACGTCAATAAACTAATCGTGAATATGATGGCTCGCATAGAGCCGAGAAGTTTAACAAGATATTGGCCCAAAATCAAACCATAAATGTTTATTTTGGTATCAATATTCGGCCTGAGATAGCCACAAACCACCTTGGCCCAAAGGGGCATCGTGAACTTCTTGGCCAAAATGGCCAAGAAGTTCACGATGCCCCTTTGGGTACGAAAATCCCAGGTAACTTAACACATATAAGACTCCTAAGCCAAACAAGGCTTGCAAAGTTACGGTACAGGTTAGGCTCGAAATGAACTCATATCATCAGTTACATCTTATTCGACTAACCAATAATAACTGTCATTAGGCAAGATTCCGATAAAAGAACCTAGGCAAATCCCAAACACAGAAGTTACTGGATTAATTTGTGTTGATTCAAAATTGAGTTCATTCCAGAAAGCGTGACCTCGTTGCCCAAATTGAAAGAATTGATGTTAGATAACAATCCAATTAAGGATAACTGAGAGCATTCTATTCATAGGGGGTTTGGATGTTGATCCAAGGTTGACCCGGATCTGAATAATCCAGGATACCTCCAAAGTCATAGAGCATTGGCACCAAATTCTTCAAAGGACGATCTCCGTTGATACGCAGTACCCCTCCGGGCTTTAAGTACGACAATATATGAGACAATGTTTCCAATCGGGTTTGAATATCGATATTTGGATTCATAGTCGCCAAAACATAGTCCAAAGCATAAAACGAAATAATCTCATCAAATTTCATTTTTCCGTGTTGATTATCAAGCAACTCAATATTTTGAAAATAATGGGCATGGTAGTTATGCGGATAGGTATACAGATGCTTCAGTATTTTTCTACGTATTCGTTTATCCTTGATCCAAATCCAGGGATTCTCATAAATAATGTCTACAGCATGAATGTTCTCAATTTTTATGTCCACTCCCAACACTTTTTGACGTAACGCAAGTAATGTTGCAATGTAATTGCTCGCACTTTCACCCAAACTCAATACTGTTTTTCTGCCTTTAATGATGGAAGATTCATCGTAGAAAGGCATACTATGTCCATGGTTGCCATTCAACGCTTTATTTAAGTACTGAAACCCCAAACTCCAATACTGATCATACGATCGAGTCCCCATAACATCCCATACCAAACGTGCATGATCTGGTTTTTTAAACATCAAATCAAAGAACTGTCCCACGATGTTTGGGTGACAGGTCCGGACATCCGCAGCATTTGCTATCTGAGAACTCAAAATTATCAAACACAAACACTTCTTATAATTCATAGGGGGTTAGCGAAAAATGCGCAGCCGTTTTTCAAATTCATCAATCAGCCGTTGATTCAATACATTTGATGGATAGCGTGGCACTAATATCTCAAACGGCAGATCGTCGTAAGGCTTATAAAAGGTTTTGGGCATCAATGTATTTATTTCTGAAACCATTGCGTCAAATAATGTAGTCAATAACCCTTCAGGATTCTTTGACATAAATTGAGGCCGTTTTAAGAAATATTCATACAGATGATACCGGACAGGCGATAACAGAACATGAGGATCGGTTCTATATCCGGGTGAATCCTTGGGATAAATCTCGTTTGAAAAATCCCTTAATTTTATAGACCAAAGATTGTTTTTTCGCCACTCGTCACCAATATAGTTAAACCCCTTATACATGATCGTTGGATCCTGATACGCAAGTACTGTGATTAAATCAGCGAACAGTTCATCATATGAAGCTATTAAATAGGCACTAATAAAATAATCACGCTCTCTTCCAAAATTCATCTGTTTAGTAAAATCCATCGAATAATATTCTCTAGCTACTTTGGATCGTTTTAAAAGTGCAAAGTAAAAAATCAAATGACCCAGTTCATGAATATGACTTTTCCAAGTGTATTTCGGATGTTTTCGCTTGCGAGTTCCATCAAAACTTTGATTGTGAAAAGTCAGTGTCAAAGTTAAATCAGATCCAACTCTTCGAAATTTTGGTTGGTCAAATTCATTTGATTCTCGAGCCAAATCTACTTTTATTTCGTGAGGCAAAACAAAATCTTTAACTAAAAAAGGGTAAACAGACATCAGCGCCAGATAAACTTCAGAAAAATCTATAACTGTAAAACGCTCATGTTGGTTGACTCGAAAAAGAAAATTCGTTTCAAAAGCAGGGTGATGAATTCGAAAATTCTCTAGGGTTTGTGTTCGATGTACCACATTCCCATCATCCAGTCGGACTGTTTCAGAAGAAATGATAGGGTCACCGATTTTCTCAAAGTGAAGTTCTTTTGCCACTCGGTGCTTGAGTTGCATGATGTCGTGAACATTCCAATCCGTAGGAAAACACGCCGTTAACCCATGAGCACACCACAAACTTAGAATGGCAATCCAACAACAAACAAAGAATAATTTATTATTAATCATATAGCTCCAAAATCCTTACGGAGTGTACATAATCAGGAGTTATATGTCAATTTATTTAGAACCCACCCATTCCAGACATAAAGCCCTTTGGCATATATTGAATGGTTGGGAAATGATGAGGCATTTTGATGATCATTGCTTCGAGTTCATTGAAAAAAGCAATACTGTCAGGATCATTAACACCTTTTTTCATTCGCATAATGAGTAATTTATTTTGGGGCGAAAATGGATGCGGCGTTTCATAAAACTCAAAATTGTTAGGATACTTCACAGCTAAATAATTGTGAAGGTGGTAAGTAGGTACCCCCATATGTTGTAATTCTTTAATCTCTTTACCCCGTAACTCTGCTGGTGGTTCAAGCAATAACACCGTATCACCCGGAAAAGGGACGGTGAAATAAGCTTCACGTCCTTGTTTCAACTTTTTAAAATAAAGCTCAAGTAGTGCTGGACGGTTCACAGAATAGTAGTCGCCTGTGTATGCGCCTATGATCGTATCAAATTTACTCGTAGGCATGGATGGCAAATCATTTTGAACCAAATCGTACTTCATGTTATACATTTGGGATGTTTCTTCCGCTTTAACTGCACTTAAAAGTGTTTGTGCATAAGCCTTCATCTGATTTCTTAATTCCGCTTCGGTGGCAGGTGATTCGATAGCCCAATAGAATTGCATGAACCCTGTATTTTGATTTTGGAATTTCTGAAGTTTGATAGCTGCAGGATCTAATACACCTAGGATTGGACCTACATTTGCAAACAAACCTACTTCGGCTTCATCAATACGTAGAATATAAGGTACCGTTTCAGCTTGGTCATAACGAAGTGAACCACCTGAGCTTGTAACTCTAGGTACGTTTTGTAATTGTTTAGTAACAATCTGATAGTCATTAGAATTTTTGTTAAGGAGTGGCTTAACCTGCAAGTCATAAAAATTATGCGCAGATACAGCGAATACCTTCATACCTACACGAGCCAACTGTATTCCATATATACCGGATCCTGCACCTGGGATATACACCCAAGGTGTTCCCCCATTTTTGGCTTCAGCCTCAAGTCCGTCTATATAGGTGCTAAACGGTCGGCCCAAAAACCCACGAATCAACGCTAATGTACTCGTAACGTTATAATTCGTAAAGCCTAAGTCTACGGCTGGGCGATGGTTTAGATTTCTAACCATCGCATCGACTTGTGGACCCATCACACACTTCTCAGGACCCAAAATTGATGCGCCCCAAATAGGCTGGGAAACCAGCATGAAAGACAGAAAAAACCATCGGATACTATTTTGTTTCATAGGAGTCCCGATGCTAATGGCAAAAAGCAAGTTTGTCTATACTAATTAGGACACTATGAGTATCAATTTTTGATCAATTCATTTAAAAACTGATATACAGGGACATAACCCGTTAAAGGATCAAATTTTGAGACTACGATACCATCGGAATCTCTCACGACATTGGGTGAAAAGAGATTGTGAGAAGCTCCGGGCACTTCAATATAGCGCACATTATTAAACTGTTGGTCTTGCTCGCTAAACCACAACCGTGCCTCAGGCGGCGTCTCGGGATCTAAGGCTCCCACTAAGATTCGAGTCGGTGTATCCTGAAACGGTTTTTGGGCCGAATGCCAATTCATGCTGGCATACATTTTATTCACCCAATTGAACGCCAACCAGTTGGGTTCAAAGTGTTTTTCTTCAACAGCTCTGTAAAACTGGGCCTGGCTTGATTTAAAACCATGATTCGGATGCGGATGCAAGGGTCCCATCATCATCATACCGTCTATAAGCCAAGGATACCGATGATTGATTTCTCCTATTAATCCAACAGAAGCGCTTCTTGCAAGGACCACAATTTTAGCCTTTGACGCTTTTCTTTTCAAATTAGCCAAGTAAACTCCCAATTGTCTCGTTGTCCTATCCAGGGTTGAGTATAACCGGCCGCCGGGTCCATGACCTGAAAATGGTAAATCCATAGCCTCAGCAGAAACTTTCACAAATGGCACATTGTGTTTGTTCAGAACCTTCTTAAGCTTTTTTTGCGTTTTCCCCGCGTTAGCCATCGTTTTGATGGCTTGTAAAAAACTACCCGCATGACTGTACGACGCTCCGATACCGTGCCACAGAACGAGGATGACTTGTGACTCATCTGCTATCCTTGTTTCGCCATGAAAGTGAAAGCTTTTCGTCAATTTGTTCTGATGGTATTGGATACCTGTCATCACCCTCCCTTTATATGAAATTTCAAGTTCAAAAGGTAGGGTCAGTTGACGATGGATAAAAGTAAGGGGGTTTCTTGTTTCTGGGAATTCTTGCTTGTAAAGGATCTTAACTGCGGCATCAGGATGACGTGAGGGCGCGACGTAAATACCCAAGGGACCTGAGACGAAGTATCTAGGGTCCATTTCTATTTCATACGGACAGGATAGAGCAGGCTGGCATGTCCAAAGTAAACAGTAGATTAGGCCAAGGTTTAACACAACACTTCTAAAAAACACCATCTAAAGGATTATGATATCAAACAGGTTCATTTTGCAAATTATTCTAATAGTGTATTTTTTAAAACATGTCGTTTTCAGCTTGTCACAGGCTCCCAAAGCTTGATAGGCTCTGTAACCATTGCAAATTGTGTTTATTTGCAAATATAAATGGGTGGTGATTTATGGTACTGAAGCGATTTTTTGCCTTTTTGCTCATATTTAACTTTGGGCTTTTTGGTCACGCCGAAGAAAACAAAGAAGATCAACAGTTGAAGATCGCTTTTGAAGCAGCGGTCATGCAGAGCGTGGGTCATAATCTCACTCAAGTTTATGCCCAAAATGCTTGGCTTTCGGAAGAAAAAGTCAAAGCTGCTGCGTGGCTTGTCTTTTTGTTCAAATCCCTAATTATTAATTCCGATTCAAGTATCTCTAAGAAAGCGTATATCAAAAAAATACAACCCAAAAAACTCTATGAACTTTTTGCCCAGCATTTTCGAAAATACAGCATATTGGATATTGTCAATGACCGTTTCAATTTAACCCAATCCCTTATTGAAGACATCCTACTCAACCCTAAATATAGTGAGACACGTATCGTTCGTGACAATCGTTTACTCGGTATGACGTACATTGACATGGTAACTGCCCTCCAGAAAGAAGCCACCCAAAGTAAAATCGTGTCACAACTTCTAGAGTGGCAAAATCTATCTGGCCATCTCGACGGCAACTTAAATGAAATCCTCAAGACTGTAATTATCCAAGATGTGTCAAAAGTTTCTTTCGAAGTGAAACAGAATAATGTGAACTTGCTCGTTCTGAAGACACTTGAACTACAAAAAAGTGTCTCATCTTCAGAAGAAAGGTTCCGATGGGACTTAACAGACCTTAAATTCATTAGCCAGGCACCAGATCCCTTCTATCGTGAGAAATCAAGCCATACGGCGCAAGGCGATACTCTAAAAAAAGCACTGGCTGCTGCACTGCAGCATATACTCCATCATGACTCCTATTCCCGCGCCCAAAAATACAGTATTCCAGAACTTGCACATACCCATGGCGTTAGTGTCGATCAACTAAAATCCGCTTTTTGGATCATCCATGTGTTTAAAGAAGTGTTTGCTTCTTTCCATCCTAATGTGTTTCTAAAATTTGAAACCTTACCAATCTCAATCAAAGAAAGTTATAAATTATATGCTAACCATTTTTCGAGTATTCCAATGTCTGCCCTCATGGATCCTCAAAATCCTGTATGTATCGCGCATTTTTCCAACTTTGTTCATACCGAAGTAATTATTGATGGTCACGCTGGTATTATCAATAAAGGATGGGGGCCTCACCGTCATGGTGAAAAACTGTACCCAGCCTATCTCAACTCATTGCTATCTTTTTATGAAATAAATGCAACTTGGATGAATAAGAATTTTTTTCATACCGCATTGGATATGGATCAAACATCGAAAGTTATCCTAAAGAACATTCATCACGAATTAGATCGTGCCATCTATTTAAAAGATACGGAAGCATTACACGAACAAACCGAGTTTTTAACTGCTTTCATGAAAACTTTTGGCAGAGACACTGAGAGCCTCCTCCCTATTCGGCCTGACAATCGACTCGTTTCTAAACAATTTGAGGATTTGTTGACCAACTTGCCTGATACATTAGCAGTCGCTAGAGCCTATGGAGATCCTCAGATTGGATTTAGTGACATCTCTGGAAATCCAGAGAAAGCGCGTGCCGCCATGTGGTTAGTACATTTATTTCAAAACTCATGGAGCTTCTACCAAATTACACCGACTGAATTCGTGAAGACCCAACGACACCCGATTGATTTTAAGCAGTCCTTTGCTGCTTATGAGAAATATTATGGCGACATTCCCATTCACCATGTATTGGACAATGCAGCTAAGCTCTACGTGGGGCCATTGAGTGGCATGCAATCAACTATGCAAAACGAACCCCTGCTCTATGGAACCATGATTCGAAACGTCGTCGAATTCTACAATAAGCATCAACAGGATGCCGTATGGCAACCTCGTCTGGCTCATCATTTTGCTTGGGACGTTACAGCACCGCTTCTCACAGTAAAGCTTAAGGCGGTTATTGATTCAGATACTGCAAACGGCGAAAAATCTGGCCAACTGATGGATAATTTGGTCTCCGCACTTATGTTGTTTGATCTCATGGGGCCAGGTAGACACAACTTTTGGCACGATTGGACCTTAAACATGCATTCGGGACACTACGGTGATCAAGGATCCAAGTCCCTACTATCTGCTACACATCGTGCGTTCCAGGATCTTCATAATGCTGGTTGGGTTGGCAAACACTTCTCTTCGGATGCAATCCGATCGTTTTATCAGATTTATGATAGCCTTCGCGTGCAGATGAAATTTGAACAACTTTTTCCCACACCTCTTGATGGGGTGGGCCCTAAAGAAAATAAAATAGGCGAAGACGATCTCATAAGGCTAGCGCATTATGTATCACAGAACCCGTGTAATGATGAATAAGCCAGCTTAACGCCGACAATTCAGGATACATGCGCGTAAGTTCGAGACGCACTGCTCACGAATATTTCGTTTCAAATTCTGACAGGTGTGTCTGTGGGTACAGTCTTCGAAACATGCCCGATCGACACCCGTCGTCATTACGCCATGGGACTCAAGCTCTGGAATTCTACCAAGCTGTTTGTCAGTGTGACTCCCGAAGTAAATCAAGTCCATAGCCAAGGGATGCCAATGACGCTGTTGAAACTCTGCGATTTTCATGATCTGCAGAAGACGATCCAACGAACTGAAGTGATCGCCACACTCAGTATCCACCTCAGGGCAGTGGATACCCTGAAGTAAGTTTTCAATTTTTGCAATCATCAGGCGATCCGGATAGGCTCCTTGTCCATAACTCACACCTGATATCCCTACAACCAATAACCCAACTATCAAAAAATGTTTCATACGTTCTCTTTCGGTCTGACTGAACATAATCTTGATCAAAATCTGGATCCCTGCTTTTGAAAGGCAAGGGATGAAAAGTAACGGACAGGATGTACCCGGCAACAAAAACTACTATGCGTCCCGGTGGATATTTCCCCAGGCTTGATGGGTAGCCATCATCTCAATGTGCGTGATATTCACGTGCGTGGGTTGTGATACAACCCAATACACGGACTCAGCAATATCTTGAGCCTTCAACGGTTGCATATGGGTATACACCGAAGCTGCTTTTTCTTGATCCCCTTTGAATCGCACAACTGAAAATTCTGTTTCTGCATGCCCAGGCTCTATATTAGTTACACGAAGTTGTGTACCCAAGAGATCAGCCTTTAAGTTCTTTGAAAACTGCTGCACAAAAGCCTTCGTTGCGCCATAGGCGTTGCCCCCAGCATAGGGGAAACTCGCTGCAATCGATCCGATGTTAACAATATGCCCTTGATTTCGCTCTACCATTAACGGCAATAAGTGTCTGGTGCAATACATCACACCTTTGACATTCGTATCCACCATCGTGTCCCAATCTTCTAAAGAGGCTTTGGGTGCAAGATCGCGGCCTAAGGCAAGGCCTGCATTGTTAACCAGCACATCTACATTTTTAAATCGATCAGGCAAAGTTTCAACAGCCACTCGGACAGCTTCAGCATCTCTCACATCTAACGATGCAGTATATGTCGGTACAGATAACTCACGTGCCAAAGATTCTAATCGATCTTGACGTCGTGCTGTTAGAATCAGTTGCCATCCTTTTTCAGCAAACACTTTGGCACATGCAGACCCAAATCCAGATGATGCACCCGTAATAAATACAGTTTTAGCCAACTCATTCTCCCGTTGTTTAATGTTAACGCTACTATACCTTAACCTTAGCGTTAGGACAGTTTACAAAAGCGAACCAGTTCATCCACCGTCTGAGGACTCAGGTGATGCTCGATAGAACAGGCATCCTTACTCGCGACATGAGGGGGTACTTTTAGGACCTTGGTAAAAAAATGGTACAACGCCATCTTCGCTCCAAGGTACTGAGTCGTAATACGTTTGCCGCGTTCTGTCAATTTTAAATGCTTGTTGGGGTCTTTGATTACCAAATTCTTTTGAGTAAGGGTTTTGATGGCCATCGAAACAGCCCCTTTGGTTTTTTTACAATGTTTGGCCAAGTCCACAGAACGAACATACCCTTGCTCTTCAGATATCGTATGAATAGCCATCAGGTAGTGCGCATGGGTATGGTTCAACTTAGGGGTTCTAGAGGTTGGTTGACTAACTTTCATACAAATCTCCTTCAGATACACACATTATCAGATCTTGAAAAAACGATAGTGGATTCAGCATGGGTCATCACCTTGATTCCAATATCTTTTCCAAACGGAAAGCAACACATGTGATGCGCATTCATTAAAATATGTTTCCCACTTGGAAGTGATAACGTGTATACCATCTGTGAACCCTGATAATCACACTCCACAATTTTTGCCCGAATCATACTGTCTTCATCCAACACCACATCCTCTGGACGAACCAACACGTCTACAATACCAGGTATACCATTGAATACTTGAGGGCATGTTAGTAAACCCAACTCTGTTTTAACCAATGTTGGACTTACCTGGTGGCCTTCAACTAAAATTCCTTTCCCCAAAAAAGAGGCTACATATGCACTTTTGGGGCTTTTGTACAACTTACAGGCACAGTCCCATTGATCCAACTGACCTTGGTGAAGCACACCTAGTTTATCACCGAGCATGAACGCCTCTTGTTGGTCGTGAGTTACAATCAACGCCGTTTGGTTACATCGTTTTAAGATAGCTTTTACATCTTTTGCAAGTGCGTATTTCAGATGTGCATCTAGAGCTGAAAAAGGTTCGTCAAATAAAATAATTGAAGGACGTGGCGCGAGGGCTCTTGCCAACGCAACCCGCTGCCGTTGGCCAAATGAAAGTTCATGCGGATATCTTTTGATGTAGCAAGCCATATCGACAACATCAAGCATCTCATGTACAACATTGTGTTTGGCTAACTTGGATTGTCCATGAAGTCCAAATGCAACATTTTCACCCACTGTGAGATGAGGAAACAAAGCACCCTCTTGAAAGACCATACCTAGGCTACGTTTTTCTGTTGATACGCAATACCTTTGAGCACTCATTCGTTGACCATGAATCAAGATACGTCCAGATGAAACGGGTTCAAACCCTGCAATGGTTCGGAGCAATGTCGTTTTGCCACATCCACTTTCTCCAAGCAGACATCCCACCTCACCTGCCTCGAGAGTTAATGAAATCTGATCCAGAACAAGTCCGTCCCCATAACTGTGGCTGACATTCTCAAGTACCAACATAGAGTGTTTAAGATTCATAACGTGAAACCTTTACCAAAAAACAAGCCGGTAGTAATCCAAGCAGAATTAACATTAAAGCTGGCAAAGCAGCACGTACCCACTCTCCCTCTGAAGTCATCTCAAATACCCGAACTGAAAGAGTATCCCACCCAAAAGGGCGCATCATCAAAGTCATCGGAAGTTCTCGCATGATATCCACAAAAACCAACACCCCTGCGACGACAAACCCCCAACGCATAATAGGGAAGTGAATTCTTATTATTTGAGAAATTCCCTTAATTCCCAGAATAGTAGAAGCTTCTTCATACCGACTAGGCAGCCTTTTTAATGCGCCATCAATAGGGTTGATCGCTAAAACCATGAATCGACACGTATACCCCCATATGAGTCCAATGCAAGAACTCGTCAACCCCATTGATATCCAAGATGAATGTGCCATAAATGAAATCGCAGAGAATAACCCCACAGCCAATACGGTACCTGGCAGGGCGTACCCTAGTGTCGCACTTCGCTTAAACAAAGAAGTCCCTGGTAACCCACACCAACGATTGGCAAAACACAAACACACACAACCCACGCATACGGCAATCGTTCCGCCTACAGCTAGCGTCAATGAATTCATCAATAATTCAATGTATTGAGGGGTGGTGCCTAGCCCAACACTCTCACTTGCCCAAACAGATAATTGGGCCACAGGTAGCACAAAGGATAGAGCCACTAATCCCCAACAAAACCCTATAGCCATCCATTTTTTTATACCTGTTATGGGCCGTTGTGACAGAGGCGCTGTGCCTAAGGCCGTAAATTTTTTGCGACGCTCGGAAAGCATTTGGAATCCTACCAACAAAAATGCGAGTGCTAGGATTAGCAAAGCAAGTTTGAGCGCAGAACTAAACGAAAAAAATCCAAACCACGCTTTATAAACTCCTGTAGTTAAGGTGTCATAATTAAACAGTGAAACAGCACCAAAATTGCCTAAGACTTCCATCGCCACAAGCAAAATTCCGCCTACGATCCATGGCACAGCCATAGGTAAACTAACTTTCAAGAAAGCTTGAAAAGGGCGAAGTCCCAATACTTGTGCAGCTTCAAACACTCTTGGCCCTTGGGTTTTAAGTGCACTTTTAACAATGAAGTACACATAAGGATAAAGACTGAGTGAAAGTACGCACGCAACGCCAAGGGGAGATCGAATACCGTAAATCAACCATGGCATGCCTGTATCATCAATCAGTCCCAAATATACAAAAGCCATAACATAACTTGGCACTGCTAAAGGCATCAGTAAAAGCCCATCCAACAAACGGCTGCTCGGAAAGGTGTAAAATGTTGTAACCCAAGCTGACAGACTGCCCAAAACACCCGTGATCAGCCCAACTGCACTCATAAGCACTATAGTATTCATGCCCAGAACTAGGAGGTTGGAATGGCTAAAAAATTCGCTCAAAGGCGTATCATGTTGAATCCACGCATTCAATACGATACTCAAAATAGGAACTAATATGATGGCACAGGTGCATGCAGCCAAGACATACCATCCCAGATGTTTACGTGGACTCATGATAATGTTTAAAGGTAACCGGCACCATCCATCAACTTGATGGCTTGACGCTGCAACTCACCCGCTACAGACAAATGCACTGTACTACGTTTGAAGGGGCCCCATTTCTGTACTATAGGATGTGGTTTAATCGACTCAGACACAGGAAATTCTAAATTGGCATCAGCAAATAATTTCTGAGCTGTATCTTGTGTGAGCCACTCCAAAAAACGAACGGCTGAATCAACTCGCTTTGAACTGTGTACAACACCGGCGCCAGACACATTAATATGTACACCACCGATTGTTTGATTGGGCCAAAATAGTGCGACAGGTAAATCAGGGCTCTTTTTTAAGAGCCGCCCAACGTAGTAGGTGTTTACGATACCCACGTGACACCGTGTACCTTTGGCAACGGCCTGTGCAACTTTTGTATCGCTTGAGAATACAGGTAATGCTAAATTTTTGACCCATTTTTGAACGACATCATGAGTTGTTGATTCGCCTAAACTGTGGATTAGGGTTGCAACGAGTGATTGGTTATACACTTTTTTTGACGTTCTAAGACACAACCGGTCCTTCCACTTGGAATCAGATAAATTGGCATATGTAGATAAGGCCTTAGGGTCCACTTTATTGGGATTATAGATGATGGTGCGCGCACGTAATGATAGCCCAAACCATCGATTGTCCTTATCACGCAGGTGGGCCGGGATCCGATCCAAAAGTTTTTTTGATTTGACAGGTTTCAGCAGACCCATGTTTGCAGCATGCCAAAGGTTTCCCGCATCCACAGTAAGCAAAATGTCCGCAGGTGAATGCTTCCCTTCTTGTTTGAGCTTCTCAACAAGAACACCAGCTTTATCGGTATGATAGATCACCTTAAACCCGGTTTCTTTTTCATACAGATCAAAAATCGGTTTGATTAAATGCTCTTTTCGAGCCGAATATACCACAAGCTGATTATCGACGGAAGCTTGGTTCAGCCATTTGAAGGCACCATATGCTACCGCAAGGATGATACAACCAATTAAAATCATACGAGGTTTTAGATTCATATTATTATTTCCTCCTTCAACATTCTGTAAGGTATAAAACTCACATACAAAAATCAAGTCCTTTCAAAGTCTAAAAAGCCTTTTTTATCAACAATTATGAGATTTTTAAACCTGAGTTCCAAAAAGTTTAGTTAATTGAACTATGGTTTAAACTATTATCTCTGTGTATACAGGAAGGATCACCCTAACCTCAAGAGGTCTGAATATGCTATAATTTAAAGGCTATGGCAAATAGAAAACTCAAATCATACACGAGGGAACAGACTATAGGTGAGGAAATAGCCAACGCGGTAGTTCATGGTATTGGCACCTTGTTTGCAATCACGGCTCTTTGTTTATTGGTGACTTATGCGAGTATAAGTGGGAATGTCTGGCGTATCGTGACTTTGAGTATATTTGGTGGGTCTCTGATTTTATTGTATTTATTCTCAACGTTGTATCACAGCGCCACACACCCTAAGTTGAAGCAGGTTTTTCATGTGTTTGATCATGTCGCAATCTATCTTGTGATCGCAGGTTCCTATACACCTATTATGTTAGGCCCTTTGCGCGGTCCGTGGGGATGGGCCTTGTTTGGTATTATTTGGGGTATCGCATTCGTTGGAATTGCCTTGAAGGTATTCCGCGTAAAATGTATGCCTTGGTTATCATTAGGAACCTACATTGCGATGGGGTGGTTAATTGTTATCGCCTTCAAGCCCATGATGACACATTTGCCTTATGGGCTTATCTTCTGGCTTGGTGTTGGGGGATTAAGCTATATGATCGGCACACTTTTTTATACTTGGGAACGCCTACCCTATCATCATGCCATCTGGCATAGTTTTGTGTTAGGGGGTAGTTTTTTTCATTTCTGGGGCATGTTTCATTACTTAACCTAAATTCCATTTTTTTATTCTTCAAACTTTGAACTTGGATAATAAACGACTCGCATACCTTTAAAGTACGACAACCGCAAATCGCGTGATGTAACTGAATGTCGTAAACGTTGACCTGGAAAAACTTCCCATTCCTGGTCAGGTTCAAAATACTTCACACCTGGATTATTATGCATCCCTTCAACAACTATGCCATTATTTCGTTGAACAAAACCAAGGAATACTTCCCTCGTTGGATTTACAAATGTCTTTTTACTATATTCAGTCCGACTTGATGGTGAAAATACCCCTTGGGATCCTCGAACAAAAACCCCTTCAATGTTTTGAAAGGGAAACTGAATTAAGGACATGCTTCGGTCTTCACCCAAACGCAGAACGTAATTTTCGAACGCTCGGTTTGTAAATACTTGACGATCTTCCAAATACCCATCCAGATAGACCGCAGTATG
>JAJCYS010000048.1 GCA_029262815.1 Deltaproteobacteria bacterium
GTACGGGCATTCTTTGTGCAATATTCCATAAGTCGGATTTGACCCATTCAACAGAAAATTTCTTGGGATGGTAGAATATGACGTGTGTCGTTATTTTATGACTGACATGGGCTAGAATTCGCTCGAGCTCTCTGAAGCTAGCACGCGTACAAGGACATCTAGGGTGCGCAAAAATTAAAAGTGTAGGCTTGTCCCATTCTTGTTGAAGTCGTGACTCTTTTGGCCAGAGCACGGGGGGCGCTCCTGGTTTGCCTGGCGCAGAAGAATAGTCCCAAAGCTGATAAAACCCACCTAAAATAACAAGACTCCATATTACAATCATGGATGAGATCCAGGTTTTGCTTGATAGAAGCCTTTTGTCCATTCACTACACGTTAAAGTCAATGGTATCACTTACCTATTGGAATAAAACGACTAAAACGAGTATGCCGGTCGGATTAAGAATAAATCTTAAGACTCCTCTTCTGGCGATAGTGGTGTTTGGATTTTGGGTGTGCTAATACACAACCGTCCAAGTGACCAAAGTCCCATCGTGACAGATGTAAATAAAAGCCCACTATAAAAATCATCGGTATTCAAAATAGGGTGAACCAACCGATGGAAGAAGATCGCGAGCGTGCCTGCCAATACTGAACAAAGAAATTGCATGTCTGTGATTCGTCTCGGAAAAATATAAGTGACAAGCACTGGGAATAATAGGCATCCTGCTGACAAAGAGCCAAATGTTTTCCAAACTGCTTTAATATTACCTTCAAATACGCCTGCAATAGCTATAGAGAAAATAGAGACTAAGACCAGACTAATTCGATGCCAAAGAATCGGTTTTTGTTTAAGCACTTTTGGGAAAAGATCATAAGAAACGGTGTTTGATGCGATGAATAGGTATGAGTCAATTGTGGATAAGATGGTGGCAACGATACCCGCTAGAAAAAAACCTCGCAACCCATTGGGAAGAAGTTGAAGAGCGTATTGAAGATAAGCTTGACTCGAGCTTGCTTCAGGCAGCACAGCTCTAGCATAGAGGCCTCCTCCGGTGGTGCAAATATCAAACAAAATCCAAATGCCGACCGAAATATAAATCCCCTTTTTGGCAGTGGAGCGATCTTGAGCTGCAAAGCACCTTTGGTAGAAATTGGGATCGACGAGGGTGGACAAGGCTATAAACCCCCAAATCAACGTTGTACTCAAGGTTTCGGTTCCCAATAAATGGAAATGAGTTTCTGGGAGATTGGCGGAAAGGAAAGATAGCCCGCCATATGAAAAAATGGAATACACCAACACAAGTACAACAGAGGCTACCATCACAACAAATTGAATGGTGTCCGATAAGACAATGGCTTTGAATCCACTGACTGAAGAGTACAAAAGTACAAATGAGGTGCCCAAGATCATAGAGGGGAGCATCGCAATGCCGAATAGTACTTTGATGAACAGGCCAATGCTGATGATGTAAGAGATAGGCATTACATTGGCAAGGTTAAACCAGCTTGCAACCACGCCAGATTTAGGGCCTACGGTTTTTCCAATGAGTTCTGGCAGCGTTTTGTAAGGTTGGTCGACAAGCCGTTTCACGATAAATATGGCAAAAATGATGTACGTGATATACCAAAACACCCCCTGAATAAGAAAATTGTATACGCCAGATTCAAATGCAATTTGAGTGACACCGAAAATACCGCCATACCAAGTGGCGACAAGGGTGGCTACAAAGAACGGCAAAGAAAGTCGACGACCCATCAGCATATAATCCACCAAAGAGGTGATTTTTTGGTTGAGTCCGCCAAAGAACACAACGCCCCAGGTGAGTACCATGATGCTGATAAAAACCCCAAAGTCGAGGGGAGTTAAAGTTTGTATAAGTGTTCTGTCCATATGATCCTCCTTTTAGAATATGGCAGTGCTGTCAGGAAAATCACGATCAGTTACGACGTAAAGAAAGGCAACGTTACGCTTCCTACGCTGGTATTACCCAGATCAGGTGATTTAAGGGTCTAAACGATCACTATCGCTCATCTAAGCCTCATTACAGGGGCCCCCCTGGCAACAATTGGGCCCATCGTACGTCGAGATTCTCATACTGTCAAGATCATCCTCTTGACGCCTGTTGCAAGAAGCAGTATGGTTAAGGGTGTTTAATGCTTAATGGGAGCTTTCTATGCGTGATATAATTCGACTTGTTTCAACAGCTGGGACCGGGTTTTTTTACACCACGACCAAAAACAAAAAGTTGCAGAAAGACAAAATCGAAGTTAAAAAATATGACCCAAGAGTTAGAAAACACGTAATTTTCAAAGAAAAACCCATTAAATAGCACATTGCCCCATGGCATCGACGCTCATCAAAGATGCTTTTCTTGCAACGTCGAAAGACCGGGGTCGCTATGACATATTCCTTCAAAACGGTAAAATTTTAGCCATCGGGTTGGGTGTTGGTGCTCATCATGCGGATGAGGTGATTCCAGCAAAAGGGTTGACCCTGTTGCCCGGTGTGTTAGATACACATGTTCATTTCAGAGAGCCTGGGGGTACCCATAAAGAGAGCCTGGAGTCAGGTTCCAAAGCCGCTGCTGCGGGCGGAGTCACTACTTTTTTTGACATGCCCAATACCAGTCCGAGCACCACTACTCTTGAGACTATGGCTGCAAAAAAAGCATTGGCTGCGCAATCTTCTTTTGTAAATTATGGGTTCTTTATGGGTGCCACATCAGACAACCTTGAAGTGCTGAATACCGTACCTCAAGTGGCTGGAATTAAAATTTATGTGGGTTCTTCGACGGGCAGTCTTCTGGTAAGTGGTCCTGAGGCATTGGATCAAATTTTTGCCAATGGCGATCGATTGATTGCGGTTCATTCTGAAGATGAAGCTATGATCCAAGAGAATCAGTCTCGGCTGGGTGACCAAGCATCAGTCTATGATCATGGGTTGATTCGGTCTCCTGAGGCAGCGTTAAAAGCCACCCAACAACTGATCCGACTGGCTAAAAAGTACCAACGCCGACTACATATTGTGCATGTTACGACAGCTGAAGAGGTTGCGTATTTACGGGATCATAAAATACCTGGGTTGATTACGGCTGAGGCGTGTCCGCATCACTTGTTTTTGAATACACCAACGGTCTATGATCAGTTTGGAACCCTTGCAAAAGTGAATCCACCGATTCGGGACGGCAAACATGCGGAAGCCCTATGGCAAGGACTATTAGATGGAACACTAGATTTTGTGGCTTCAGATCATGCGCCTCATACGTTAGACGAAAAAAATCAGTCTTATCTCAAGGCCCCATCTGGGATGCCGGGAGTGCAAACCCTATTGCCACTGCTGTTAAATCAAGTTGCGAGCAATAAATGTAGTTTGAAACAGGTTGTCGATTGGGCATGCACTCAGCCTGCAAGTGCGTACGGCGTCAAAAATAAAGGCGCTATCCAGCTTGGCTATGATGCCGATCTTGTCTTGGTTGACTTAAAGAAAACGCAATCCGTAACAAGAGCACAGTCGTATTCTAAGTCTGAGTGGAGTTGCTTCGAAGGGTGCAAGCTTCAAGGGTGGCCCGTGATGACTTTTGTTAATGGAGTGAAAGTGTGTGAACACGGTGTGATATGTGCAGATGAGCCCGTAGGACGTCCTGTAGTTTTTGAAGATCGCACTCAGCCCTGCCACACACCTCATCCTGAAGAAGCTAAGCTCTGATTCAGTCTTCGCGACTTATACTTTGTCATTCATGGAGTGGCTTCATTTTTGAAATATTTTTTGCCACCAAGATGCGTTTTTTTGTTTTTTTGGAGGAGGCGTTTTACTCATAGTTTTTTCATTTTCAGAAGTGGAAGTCAGATCAATTTTTTGAGCTACTGAAAGGGCTAAAGTTTCAAATGCTTTGTGTACTTGTGGGATTGCAGAGGCCTCGGATACTTTACCTGTGTCTAGTAAGCCGCACAAGTTAGGGTAGAGTGGGAGTCGAGCGAGAATGTCTGCTTGAGCGAGCTCGGCGACTTCTTCAGCCCCTCCAGATTGAAACAGGTGGTGGTGTGTTTGGCAGGTTGGGCATTCAAAATGGCTCATATTTTCAACAACACCTAAAACTGGGATGTTGAATTTTTGAAACATCGCTGTTCCTTTAACTGCATCAATGACAGAAATAGTTTGGGGAGTAGTCACAATTACGCCGCCGTTAAGCTGGATATATTGGGCCATAGAAAGTTGAGCATCACCAGTACCGGGTGGCAAATCAATGATTAGGATGTCTTTGCCCTGCCAATCAACTTCAAAGAAAAACTGCTGTAAAACCTTCATGATCATAGGGCCACGCCAGATGACAGGATCCATGGGTTCAATAAAAAAAGAAAAACTCATCAAAGAAATAGGGCCTGCTTCAATGGGAATAATTTTGTTGTTCTCTGAGTCAGCGACAGGCTTTGATGTGACTCCAAAAATTTGTGATTGTGAAGGACCATAAATATCGGCATCAATGAGTCCGGTTTTGTATCCAAGTTTCGCAAATGCAACAGCGAGTAGTGCTGAGACTGCACTTTTGCCAACCCCGCCCTTGCCTGATGCAACCGCGATGACTTTTTTGACGCCAGGGATAGCTTCTGGTGAGGGGACTCCAGGGTTTTGAGTTTGTGGTTGAGGGGGGGATTGCTCTGCTTTTGCGTGGGATACAAATTGAAGAATAATTTTTTGTTCAAGAAATTCCGGGGTAAGTACTTCTATAAGTGTTTGATGAATCGTGCCTCTTTGAGAAGGATCGACCTGAGCTACATCGATCGTGATATGAATGCCTTCGTTTGTTGTTTCAGCAGATATCAATATAATCTGTGAGAGTAATTGAGGACATTGTGCACGTAGGATATTTTCTAAAGCATCTTGGATTTGACTCATGATTAGCCTGCAGTCTAGCAGGGTGAAAATGGTTGGTAAAGACGAAAAATCGGCTTTTTAGAAATAAGCGGATGTGTATGGTACCCTAGCCATAGGGGGTTTAGCTCATGAAAAAATTTATATCCTCAAAACAAGAGACACCACAGATGTTCAAACGGCCTTGGATGGAGATTCTATCTAAGGTTCCTTGGTTTTTGCCGCATCTTCTTTTTATACCTGTTGTTGGAGTTCTTTTAGTCCAGGCGTACAGCCTTGTTTCATTAGGCGCATTTTTAGCAATTTTTATTGGGGGCATATTCTTTTGGACGTTAGCTGAATATTTTTTTCATCGGATCATTTTTCATTACGAGTGCACGAGTCAGTTCGGGCAACGTCTTCATTGGATTGCGCATGGCGTGCATCATGATTATCCTAATGATCCAAAGCGGTTGGTGTTACCACCCGTGTTGAGCGTTCCTCTAGCTACGTTTTTCTATTTTGTGTATACCTATCTGCTAGGTACAGGTAATGGCTCAGCATTTATGGCGGGTTTTTTGACTGGATATATGGCCTATGAATTTATTCATTATGCGGTCCATCATCTCACTGCTAAAAAAGGGTTATTAGCAAAGATGCGAAAATGGCATATGAAGCATCATTTTAAGGATGAAGAAGCGGGCTTTGGTGTTTCTTCTCCATTGTGGGACTATATTTTTAAAACCCACCAATTTAAATCAAAATAGACTGGCCCACAACTGAAAACTATAAAATTAACATCCACATACTTGCATGCCTATTTATATTTCTCAATTATGCCAATGAAATAAGGGGAAACTTGTGGATTGATGTGGAGTGCTTTCATGACCCGATATGAGTAGTCTAGTCCCTTAGCGAAGGTAGTCATTTTTGTATGAAATTCATTCATAAACTGGTCAGCAGCTCTACAATCATTTACTGATGTTAACTTTTGGTTCATGCCTATAAACTTATTTTTTGAAGACTGAAGCAGTGTTTTAGATTGATAACAAGCATCTCTTTTACGAATTAGAGTTCCCCTACTGTTGGTGCAGGCAAAATCGTTTGGACGGCAGTAAGACGTATATTGTATCTGCCTTTCTATATTACTGAGTAATCCATTAAACTGTTTTCCACGCCTGTCAATTTCCTCCGTATAAGTTTGTATTTGTATTGAGACTTGGCTGTGGAAACCGCCAATAGAAAATTCGGGATCTTCACAATAGCTGTGATAGACCGTGCTCATAGCCGATACAGGCGATATTAGAAACACGCATAAAGCTAAGCAATTAAAATAATACAGACTCTTCATCTACAACTCCCTGTCAACCGACTAGCAGCTTCTCGGTCGCAAAGGTGTCAAAGTTGAGGAAAATATAAGAATTGACCAATAAAAAACTAACATTTTATATTAGGGCCACCGATAAGGTGCTTATGGGATATTCAGTTATAGTAGCTGTAATGATGGGTATTTTTTCAATTCTTGGGGCCAAAAACGTAGAAGCGCAAGGGTCGTATTTTCGGCTGGCGGCATGTTCACAAGATTATATCAATATCGACGGATGTCCAAGCCATAGTA
This sequence comes from Deltaproteobacteria bacterium, assembly GCA_029262815.1. Taxonomy (GTDB): domain Bacteria; phylum Bdellovibrionota; class JAJCYS01; order JAJCYS01; family JAJCYS01; genus JAJCYS01. The sequence goes on from JAJCYS010000048.1 coordinate 6,449, forward strand.
AGGTTTTCTTAAGGGGATACACACAGTATTATTTCAAGGCTGTGAGTTCAGGTGCCAGAATCGAGCTTAAATGTTATCGACGGTATCAGACCCCTATTTATAAGTCCTATTCTATTTCTATTGTTGGCCAATTTGGGTACAGAGAGCCGCTCGATTGTGAAATTGTTGCTAGAAATAAGGATGTGATCTACAGGTCTTATCCGTTTTAGTATCTTTTTAACGAAGAGTCTATTGTCTCAGCCCAAGCATCGATGCCACCTCGTACTGTAGCAACGGTCTCAAAGCCATGATGTTTAAAAAATTCTGCAGCTGATATAGAACGAAGGCCATGATGGCACATACAAATTAACGGTGTTGTTTTGGGACAGTTTGAAATCAAAGTTTCAGCTTTATCCTGATCCACAAGTTCAGCATTGGGTAAATGCGTAATATCCCATTCTTCAGATGAGCGGACATCCAATAATTTTGCATCAGGGTATTTTTCAATCATCTGCTGAGCTTCCTCAGGTGACAAATCTAAAATATTAGGTGTATTTGGAGGCGTTTCCGTATTCAGCGCTTTTGCTAGCTTGGTTTTAAGTTCACCCGTTTTATATAATTTGAGCACAATGTCACAACCACCAACAAACTCACTTTGGATATACAGCTGGGGGATAGTTGGCCAGTTGCTAAAGGTTTTAATACCCTCTCTGATGTCTTCGTCTTCTAACACGTTAACGGTGTGGTAGGGATACCCTTGTAGATTTAGTACCTGAATGACTTGTGCTGAAAATCCACATTGTGGGGTATCGGAAGAACCTTTCATGTACAAAACAACCGGATGTGCAGTAATGGTCTCTTGAATTCTTGTTTGAGTATCTTCGCTCATGAGGTGCCTTTATGTTGGGGCATTTGCTGCCACTCGTTTACACTATGTGCAGTAATTGTTAAAGCATGAATCGCGCCCGTTTTAAACTCTGAGTCAAGAAGGCTATAAATTTCACGTTGTCTGGCAATATCAGATATTCCTTCAAATTGAGCGGAAGTAATCTGAAGCACAAGATGAGCGCCACCGCTTGCCATGCCTTGGTGTCCTTGGTGTGCGGCACTCCGGTCTTCAATGACTAGATGGATTGGTGAAAAGGTTTGTTTAAGTCGATCTTCGATGACACGAACGATATCCATAGGGTATAAACCTATGCTAGGTTAGACCTTCGAGTCAAGGAAATATGAGGTAATTAGGCGTTTTCGCGGTCAGAGGATCGCTTTTCATCCACGCCATTAGTGAGCTCATTAATTTTGGCGATCAAAAAATCGTTTTCAAAGGGCTTTGTAATATACTCATCAGCCCCCACTTCTTTCCCAGTTGCGACGTCTTGATCCTGGCCACGGGCCGTAAGCATGATGATGGGTATGTGGCGATATTCTTCATCAAACTTAAGAAGCCTGCAAACTTGATAGCCATTCATTTTAGGCATCATGACATCTAAAAGGATCAGATTAGGTTTCTCTTCCTGTGCTTTTGTCAGTCCCTCTTGACCGTCATAGGCTGTCAGGATTTCATATCCTTCCATTTCCAGGCGCGCTTTTAGGATAAATACCAGATCTTCTTCATCGTCAACAATCAATATTCGCTTACTCATTCTATAATCCTCATGATAGATTTCTCACTTTTCAAATACAAGTGAAATAAAATCTTAAGTACATCTTTACGCACTTTGCTTCCTGCTCTGCGTGATTACTTCTTGTGGTAAGGGTTGATGTATAGGCCACTGAATATGGAAAGTAGTGCTCACGTTAGGTATGCTTTCAACCCATATTCGACCTTTATGTAATTCAACGATTCGCTTGCATATAACGAGGCCTAACCCCGTCCCTTTATAGGTCGAGTCTTGTATTATTTTGGCTTGTGTAAATTTATTAAATAAATTTTGTATATCTTCAGAATCGATGCCGGGACCATCATCGATAATTGACATTTGGATATAAGGGGCTTCGTGCCAAGTTTTTACGGTAACTTTAGATTTAGCGTATCTCAATGCATTGTCAATTAGATTGGTGAGGGCTGATTGAGCCAACTCCTGACTTAATGAGGTTTGAGGTAAATTTTTCATAGTATCGATTACGAGTTTTTTTGTACCCAGTTGCTCTGGTTCGTATGTATTTATGATGCTTTGAGTGAAACCATCAAGTTCTGTAGGGTGATGTTCAAATTGGGCGACCCCAGACTCTAGTTTAGATAGCCTTAATATGTTGTGCACAACTTTATTCATCCGGTCTAGATTTCTTAAGGCGATTTCAGAAAGTTTTTGTTGTTGGTCGTTTAATGCACCCACAGTTTGCCCTTTAAGTAAATGAATTGAGTGCTGTACAACAGAAAGAGGGCTTCTCATTTCGTGAGCCATAAAGTCAATGAACTCTTCACGAGCATCTTCGGCTTCTTTTTGATCTGTCATATCGAAAAAAAATAGTTGCACCAAGTTGTCTGTTTCCGAAGCCGTAACATGCGTATGGAATTGCTTATTCTTGTACGATAGTTCAAATTCGTGGAATGCTTCAGTTTCTTTTTGTAAGGGCGTAATGGCTTTTGTGATTAACTCTTGGAATACCGGATGATCCTTGTCGAGACTCTGTAAATCTCGAAATGTGCTTTTTGCTTTATGGTTCATGTAGGTCAATTTACCGTCTTTTGTAATTTCAATTATAGGTAAGCTGAAGCGGTCAATTACCTGCGATAACTTAGATAGTTTTTCTTTTATTTTTTCTTTGTGAGTAATATTCAAGAAAAACCCTTTCGTAGAAATAATATTTCCATCGGTGTCGTGTATACTGTGCACATTGCCTTCAAGATTCACTAGATTTCCATTTTTAGCTATAAATGTTGTTTTTAAATAACTGGCATGTTTATTATTCACAATATTCTCAATGGTTTTGAGATATATGTCTTTCGTATCAGGATGGATGAGTGACATGAATTCCAACGCATGCGTTTCAGACTTTGAGTATCCCAACGTGTTTAAAAAAACCGTGTTTGCATAAGCAATTCGGCCATCCAGCGACACGTTATAAATAAGCTCGATCGCATTTTCACAGAGATCTTCATAGAGCATAGCTTGCTTCTTGAGGGCTTCCTCTTTGATTTTGTGATCGAGAAACTGGTTAATTAACCGTGTTGCATGTGGGAGCATATGCTCATCTTCCATGGACCAATGACTTTTAGGTGAAGTGGCCTCAATTCTGATAAATCCGTAAAGTTTTTGTTCATGAAAAATTGGAAAAATTGCTAATGCAGTGACGTCATCTGGGCAGTTTTCAAATAGATCGTTTTCTGTTACTTCATACTTAGAATAAAAGATAGGTTTATTCTTTTGAAGATACTTGAGTAAGTTAGTTTGCTGTGTAGGGTTCATGCATTGTTGAATTGTATTATTCGGAGCCTCTGTAAGATCATCAACAGAAATTAGTGTCGTTATGACAAGTTCATTATTCGAATCCACCTTTACAGGCCATTCAAAGAAGTGTGCACGGCTAGCTTCAGAAGCTAATATGAGGTGTTCAAGGGAGGCTTTTAGAGTTTCTTGTTTATCGATACCAGAAGATAATGTTTTGCTAAGTCTAAACAACTCTTTTTCATGTCTAAGCCATCTGGCTTTGTTTTTTTTGAGCTTATCAAAGTTTTCAAGAAATCTGTTGTTTTCATGTGCTTGAAACAATATTTTGTTATTGAAACGGTTTCTTAAATACCAAGACAGGAATCCAATGATAGACAGGAATAAAACACCAATAATGATGATCATCAAAGCTGACATAAACTTCTAATGCCTTCTAAAGTTCTGTGCTGTTGGGTAAGCTAACCGTGAAGGTACTTCCTTCATTCTTCTTACTCTCAACGTCAATTTTGCCTTTATGGAGGTCTACAAAGTTTTTTGCAATTGTTAATCCTAATCCAATACCACCTGAGCCAAACTCAACATCTCCAGAACTATGGGTTTCAATTTCACCAACTTTATAGAATGGTGTAAAAATGAGTCCGATTTTTTCATCCTCAATACCAACGCCTGTATCTGTCACGCTGATTTTAATTTGGAATTCACTTTGTTCGGCTTTGATTGTGATTGATCCCCCATCATTCGTAAAACGTATGGCATTTAGGAGAATATTTGTGATGGTCTGTTTGATTTTCTCAAAATCTGCATTAACTTGAATATCAGAATCGACTTGCGTTTTTACTTCAAGATTTCGTTTAGATAAGAGTACAGAAATATCTTCCAAGCTACATTTGATTAACTCTTTGAGAGCAAACGATTCACATGTTAATGGTGACTCGACATTGTTGTTCATGGCTACATCGATGATTTTGTCTGTAACTTCTTTAAGTTTGGTAGCATTTTTTAGACACATGTCTACGGTTTTTTCTATATTTTCCTCTTGTTTGCCAAAAACACCATCTCTGATGAGACTCAAACTGCTTATCATAATTGTGATGGGTGTTCTGAGTTCATGGCTGGCTAACGTGATAAATTTTGATTTAGCCTCATCAAGTGATTTCAATTTTTCATAGGCTTTTTGTATTTCACGGTTCTTTTGTAGAATATTTTCAAAAAAAGTGTCGTTACTTTTTCGAAAACGCATACTGACTTCTTTTAGTATTTTAGACAGTACTTTAGGATATTTTTTACTGAATTCAAAAAATGGATCGCGCTCAATATAGAGAAGCTCTGTGTCTGAAAGGGAGGTGATACTTGCTGATCTCGGCAGATCATCGAGAAGTGTTAATTCGCCAAAAAAATCACCTGGCCCTAACTTGCATAGTTCTAGTGTTTCCTCATCCTTGCCTTTTCGAAATACTTTAACTTGCCCTGATGCAATAAAATAAAGGGAATTGTCATATGATCCTTCAGAAATAATACGTTCGTTAGAAGTAAAAAAATTCGTTTTTGCCAATTTAAGAAATTCGCGAAGCTCTCGATAGGATAAGTCTGCCAAAAGAGGACTTTGTTTAAGTACTTCGAGATGGCCGTCTTTTGAGCCGAACATTTGAAAATATTTTATCACACTAAATGAATCGGAGCCTTCACTGGATACTTGAGTCCATTTAATTATCACACTTCTTTTTACATGATTCATAAATTGTTGGTCAAATATTTGACACAACAATTCAGTGCTCGAAGGTAGGGTGAGTTTTAAATAATGTAGTTAACCTTATAAGCAAACCACCCGATAGGGAAAGTGGCATACTCTTTACAACGTCTAGGGAAAAATGAAAGGTTCAAACATCATTGAAGTGATCTCGGTTGATTTGGTCGCAGAAGGTGCCTTAACACAAGATCAATTGGCTGTTGCAAAAGGAGCTCAAGAAACTTTGGGTGGTGACCTAGGTCAAATATTGATCAAAAAAGGATTCATTACAGAAAAACAATTACTCAAAGCGATGGGCAAAAAACTTGGCCTTTCTGTAGTTTCATTAACCCACTACGAAGTTAGCTCCGAAATAATTGATCTATTGCCACCTGAACATGCTAGAAAATGGCAAGTTATCCCACTCTTTAAAGTGGAAAACAAAGTTGTGATTGCAACAGCAGATCCATTTAATTTAGATGCGCTCGATGATGTAAGCTCTATTGTTAATGCTGAAGTAGATACGGTTCTTGCACCTTTAGATGAAATCGATGAAGCTATCAAACGATACTATAAATCGGAAGCGCTTATCACAGCATCTCAAGATGCCTCAGTTGAAGTATTAAAAGAATATGATGATGGTGAAGCCCAGAAAGATCTCGAACTTCTCAAAAAAGCCAAAGAAGAAGCAGCTGGAGAAGATGTTGTCAAAACTTTAAACGCGATCTTCTACCAAGCATTTAAAGTTAAAGCGAGTGATCTTCATATTGAACCTATGCGAAAGCAACTTCGTATTCGTTTTAGGGTTGATGGTATTTTAGAAGAGGCAAGCGCTTTAAGTAAAGACATACATCTTCCGCTTCTCTCCCGAATTAAGATTGTGTCAGGGTTAGACGTTGCTGAAAGTCGATTACCACAAGATGGCAGAATTCGTGTACTCATTGATAAAACGCCTGTTGATATGCGTATTAACACATATCCTACTTTGTTTGGTGAAGCCGCAGCTATACGGCTTTCGGTCAACCAAGGTGTGGTGAATATTAATGACAGTGGATTGTTCAAACGCGATTTAGATCTATTTAAAGATATAATCAAGCACCCTCACGGTATATTTTTAGTTACAGGGCCAACGGGTTCTGGAAAAACAACGACGCTGTACGGTGCAATGGGCTATATCAACACACCTGAAAAGCACTTAATCTCGATTGAAGATCCTATTGAACGTGAGATTATTGGTGTTGACCAGACTCAAATTAATGTTCGTGCAGGAATGACGTTTCCGATAGCACTACGAGCAGTGTTGAGACAAGATCCGGACATTATCATGGTCGGTGAGATTCGAGATGGTGAAACAGCGGAGATTGCAATTCGTGCAGCAATGACGGGTCACCTTGTGTTTTCATCTTTACATACAAATACGGCTCTGGGCGCTGTAACACGATTGATGGATTTAGGTATTCCATCATTTTTGATCTCATCTTCGTTGCTCGGGGTGATGGCTCAACGATTAGTACGAAAAATATGTGAATCTTGTAAGAGTGAATCTGATATCCCAGAGCATCTTAAAGGGTTGTTTGATCAGTATGAGATTTCAAAGGTATATAAAGGCTATGGATGTCAGAAATGCAAAATGACTGGGTACAAGGGACGGGTGGGTATTTTTGAGATATTCGCCATGAATGATGAGTTGCGTATTGCAATCAATAAAAATGCACAAGAACTTAGAATGATAGAGATTCTCAAGGTTGGAAAAGACTATCACACACTTATGGAAGATGGGGTTATGAAAATTGCAAAAGGGCTAACCACCATTGAAGAAGTGTTGAGGACCTCTCAATCTACTTAATCAAGTTATGATTGAATTCTCTTATACAGCCCGTGACGACGATGGATATTTAAAAAAGGGTACAATAGTTGCTCGAGATAAGATTGAGGCTCAAGAACTACTTTCAGATAAAGGGCTCATCCCTATTGCGCTTAAATCATCTAAACGATTTTCTTTGGCCGAATTATTTCAAAAGAGTGTCCCAGCCAAAACTGTCATAATGTTCACACGGCAATTTGCGATTATGTTTGAATCAGGTGTACCAGTACTGAGTATAATCTCAACGCTGATACGTCAGGCTCAACATCGCATTTTACGTGTTGCATTGGTTCAAGTAAAAGAAGATTTGCAGCATGGTAAGTCATTATCAGACTCATTTGCGAAACATCCTCAAGTTTTTAACAAAGTGTATATAAATATGATTAAGATTGGAGAGGCAAGCGGTTCTCTGACCCAAGTATTACGCGAATTAGCACGTTTGCTTGAACGTAATGACCGGGTAAAAAAACAAATTAAATCAGCGACAATTTATCCAAAAATTGTATTAGGAACTACAGTTCTTGTATTTATTTCGATGATGTTGTTTGTCATGCCTGTATTTCAAAAATTTTATAGCTCAAGAGATATAGAATTGCCAATCCCTACACAGATAATGATTGGGATAAGTCATATGATGACGACATACTGGCCAATATTTCTACTTTTGATGATTGGTTCCATATTTTCGGTTCTCTCGTTTAAGAAAAGTGAAGCAGGAGAAGTATTCTTTGATTGGCTGGCTTATCGGACACCTGTAATAGGAAATTTGTATCTTCTTTCAGTCAACTCAAGATTTGGGCATATGGTTGGTGCCATGTATAGCAGTGGTGTACCTTTAACCCGCGCATTGGGGCTAGTGTCAAATGCTGTAGGTAGTTGTTTGTTCACACGGGATATTGATGTAGCAAGAGAAATGCTTGAAGATGGCGTCAGTTTGTCAGAAACGATGGCTGGGAGTAAATATTTCCTCCCCCTGATGGCTGAAGTGGCTCATGTGGGCGAACGAACAGGTGCTATTGACACGCTTTTAAAAACAACGGCTAGTTTTTTAGATGAAGAAATTGAGGAGCATTTAACCCAACTTCAGTCACTTATTGAGCCTTTATTGTTATTCTTTGTATTTGCCATCATTGGGTTCTTTGCAATGGCTATTTTTCTCCCTATATGGAACCTTTCAACGGTGGCTCTGTAATTTATTAATTTTAAGCATAAAGATTTTTTGAACAAAATCCGAATCCATTAGTGAGAGATCATATTTGAAAAAGGAGAAGATTCAATGAAACATCATGATAAATCGAAACAACTTGGTTTTTCGCTTATCGAGTTACTATTAGTGATTTCACTATTGGGTATCTTGGCGGCTACGGCTTTACCAAAATTCTTTTCTGGAATGGATGTAAAAGCTAGAGAGAATGTGAGATCTACAGTCGTATCATCTGTGAATACAGGTCTAACTTTGTATTCAGCAAATGAAATTGCGAATGGGCGAACCGAGTCCTACCCCTCTGCACTCGACGCGGTTGCAACTAACGGTACATCAAGCATGAGTGTCCCTTTCTTTGGTACAGTAATCAAAGGTGGTGTGACATCAGATGGCTGGACTAAGAAAAGTGATACATGTTATGAATTCGATCTTGGCAGTTCAGTAGAGAAATTTCAATATGACACATCAGGTGGCCTATTCACATTAGTTAGTTCTTGTAGTTAACACAATTTGAATATCAACCCGGTATTTTAACCTTTAAATAGGTAGTCAGGGCATTTCAATGCCTAGAGATAATATTCACCAGTCTGGCTTTACCCTCATTGAAGTTTTGTTTACGCTCATGTTCTTAGGTCTAGGGCTGGGGACAATTACCATGATGTATGGTCATATGGCTGATGAAAATACATCAGCTAATGAGCGTGTCGTTGCACTACAGTTGGGTCGTCAAGTGTATGAATCTCTCACAGCTTTAAAAGAGCAGGAAGGGTACGAGTACATTATGTCAAAAGTTGAAAACGAGTATTGCAAAGTGCCATTTACTTCTCCGTTTGAAAGATTTACATGTGTTGTTAGCGTTAAGCATATCCAAATACCGATTAAACCTGACTTAGATGATCTAGACGATTTTGATTCCGCAATTACTGACCGAGTGAGTTTAGACACCTATAAATTAAGTGAAAAAGGACTTTTAAGCGTTGAGGTCAGTATATTTTGGGGTAGTAATGCAAGTAGTGTTAAGTTACGAGGGCTTTTTGGGTACTGGGAATGAATCAAAGTATTTCAAATAAATCCGGTTTTACCCTGCTTGAAATAATTTATTCATTAGCATTGGTTGGGCTCATTGGAACAACCTTGAGTGTCATGATGCGCCAAGGGTTGAATATTTACACGCTTGCTGAAAATCAAAATGAAGCGACTTTAAGTGCGAACAGTATTGTAAATCAAATTGAAAGCGATTTGAGTTTTATAAAACAAGGCCAAATGAAGTGGGCAGGAAGTCGTTTAATTTGGTTTCAAAAAACGAATGATGAAATATTATATTATTATTATGTGAATGGTGTGCTGTATCGCAATAGAACGATTATTGCGACAGGAATATCAAGATTCGCCTTTTCGTATCTTAATGCTAAGGGAAGCTTCACAAATTTGGCATCAGAAGTCAAAAGTATCTATGCAACCATTGAAAGAAAGACAAATAGTGGTGTTGTTCATTCAAGAGCTTTTGTTTTTTTGAGAGATGGATATTATGAGTCATTTAAAAATGTTCTCTAAGAGGGCAGATTCCGAATCTGGTATCACATTAGTCAGTGTATTATTTGTTTTATTTATTTTGACAATGTTTGGTTTTGCGCTTGGGAACAAATCAACCGATCAGCAGAGTGAAACGACGTTGCTTCAGCACAATCACGAAGTTCAAATGTGTGCACGTTCTGGTCTTGAATTTGCGCACCATTTAGTCAAAATGAGAGAGAAGAGGATTAGTGAATTTTCGGGTACTTATGAATTCGAACGATGTAAATTTGAAGTTTCTGAGCCAAGTACTGGGGTAGTGCAAATTACTGCCAAAGTGGGTCTGTCTAAAGTGGCATTTCAAGCTAGCTTAGGGGAATCTAAGTCTGCGTTCATCGATGTAGCGCCTGTATTAATCGAAGTAACTGATTAGAGTTAGCTGTACGCTAACTGCTCCTAAATATTGCTTAATTCATACTTTATTAATTATTTTAAAAAAAAGCTTAACCTTTATCCACTTGAGCCGATCCAGGAGATGAAGACATATACAACTCTTTAGAAGGTACAACATGAGTCACTTTATTACATATTTAAAATTTAATTCCACGTGTATTCAAGTTTACGTTGCATCATTCCTTTCTCATGAAGGAGTGATTTATGTATCTTGATTATTACCGAATGCACGAAGAGCCATTTAATGTTACCCCCAATCCGAAATTTTTATATTTAAGTGCGCAACATGAAGCCGCGCTTGAATCTTTATGTTATGGGGTCATGTACCGTAAGGGATTTTTGGTCCTCACTGGTGAAGTGGGTACAGGTAAGTCCACGTTATGCAGGGCGTTGATTAACCGTTTGGAGGCAGAAGCAGTTGACGTTGCTTTTTTGTTTAACCCGACATTGTCTGTCAGGGGTATTCTGAAATCAATTAATGAAGATTTTGGTAATTCGATCGGATCGAGCGAAAAAGAAGATCAGCTAGAAGTATTGAACGGATTTCTAATCGACAGATTGAATAAGGGAAAAAACGCAACTTTAGTAATTGATGAGGCTCAGAATTTAACGACGCGGGCGTTGGAAATGATCCGTCTGCTTTCAAATCTAGAAACTGATCAAAAAAAATTACTTCAAATTGTTTTAGTTGGACAACCTGAACTAAATGCCTATTTAAAACAGAAAAGATTGAGGCAACTTGCGCAACGGGTGAGTATTCGATGTGAACTCAGACCTTTGGTTTATGAAGAGGCACAATCTTATATTCTTCATCGACTCTCATTAGTTCAAAAACAAAAAAATATCGGTTTTCAAAATCCATCAATTCAGTTTCATAATAACGCATTTCATAAATTGTACGCGTATACACGAGGATATCCTAGAGTGATCAATATTTTGTGTGATCGAATCTTAACAGAAGCGTACGCATGTAGAACTCGAATTATTTCAAAAGATATTGTCTGTCAAGCATGGAAAGATATTCAAGGGACACAAGATCGAAAAAGCTTGTGGACAAAACTGTTCTCACGTAGGGAGTAGGTATGTCAACAATACTAAAGGCATTAAAATCTAAAGAAGAAACAGAAAAACCTGAAACTCAGGTTGATGAGAAGGAACTATTGTTTGTTTCTCAAAAATATACAAACACCGATATTTTATTTATGCAGAAGAAAAAAGTTTTTGCATATGTCATTCTCTCGGCAGTTAGTTTTTGTCTTGGTGCAGGGTTTTGGGGATTTAGATCTTTCAGTGTTGAAGACAAAGCAGAAAGGACACCACAAGCCATTGTTCCCATTGAAATGAAAGTCGAAAAAATGCCTGAAGTCGATTTAAAGAAAGCATACGCGTTGATGGACCGTGGCGAACTTGATAAAAGTCTAAGTTTGCTTCAGCGTGCATCTATTGCGTACCCAAAAAGGCACAAAATTCAAAATGGAATTGGATATATCTTTCTAAAAAAAGGAGCATATTCAAATGCACAAGCCTCCCTAATGAAAGCGATTTCGCTAAACCCCAATTGCTCTGAGTGCTTTAACAATCTAGGCCATTTAAAAATGAGTTTGGGTGATCGCGTGGAGGCAGAGCATTATTTTAAAAAGGCAATCAGTATAGATAAGACGTATGCAGATCCATATTTCAATCTAGGTGTTCTTTGGGATAAAGAAGGGAATGGAAATAATGCCTCTTTTTATTACAAAAAATTTATTAAGAAATATAGTAAAAACAAAAATTTAATTCAAAAAGTAAAACATAGGATTCAACAATTAGAAAAATGATGAAATGGTTACCCAAACAGCATTGGATGACTGGGCTTGACCTTGGACTGAAAACAACCAAAGTTGTGAGCTTGACTCAAATTGATGGATACGGATATTTCTTGAGATCCTGTGGTATTTTTGAGAATAAGAGTGACGCACTAAAAAATTATTTAAAAAATTTAGTGAATTATCCCGTACGAGTTAATATCGATGCCTCAGATTTGATTATAAAAAGAATTAATCTTCCATTTTTACCCGCACACGAATTAAACCAAGCAATTAAATATAGTTTTAAAAAATTTGTTGATAGATCTTTGGAAGGGTACATATTTCGTCATGATGAGATGAAATTGAATGTTGAGGGTAAGAAGCCCTATCTTGGGTATGCACTTCGTAAGGAAGAGTTAGAAAAAAAAATATCTACATTAAAAAAACTAGGATTTCAGAACATCTCTGCTGTCTCACCATCAATATCTGCTCTAGGAACAACGTATACCAAAAATTATAATCATGATCTGCCCGGTGCATTGATTGATTTTGGTCATGAGCAAACAATATTTTTGGTCTTGAATGAAAATGGCGTCATTTTCTTGCGTGAAATACCTTCAATCTCTGGCTCAGCGTTAACGGAGCAGATAAGTAGAGATGTGGGTCTTACATTTGACGAAGCAGAAAAACTAAAAACATCACCATTAAACGATGATGAAGATAAAATAATAAAAAAAGTTAAAAATACAATATCCATTTTTGCCTCACGTATCGTCTTGGAAGTGCAAAGATCTATTGACGGTTTCTATATGAAGAGTAAATACACAAATATCTCTCAAATCTATTGTTCAGGTGGTGGGGCTTATTGTCTCGACTTGCCTAGTCGAATGGAGCCCGTTATCGGCATTAAGACAGAGTTGATTGATCCCTTTAAATCTGTTCGAGTTGACGAAAATTTTATAAGCACCATAAAAGAAAAGAGACATTTGTTTGCAACGGCTTGTGGATTAGCGTTAGGGAATCTAAATGCTTGTTAATTTTCTAGAAAGAGAAGAGAAAGGATATATTTACATGTGTTCAATATTGTTTGCATTTATAATTTTGGTTGGGTCATTAATTGGGCTTTTAAAATATCGAACGACCCATCTGTCATCTGAGATTAAATTGGTTCAAAAAGAAGTGAGTCAACTTAAATCGCTTAAAACAGAAAGAGTCTCTTCAATAACACATGATGAATCGAGTCAAAATGAAATCGAAAGAGTCCATAAATTGTCTCAAAATATACACTGGGAAAAGTTCTTTACTGTCCTTACGCAAGAAGCCAAAAAACACAATATTTGGTTTTCTTCTGTGCAAGCTAAATTGCTTCCAAAACCAGTCATTAGATTGTCAGGTGTGACCCATAAGCAACCACGTGCCACGCGTTTTTTAATGTCGCTTAAAAAAAATAAATTGTTTAAAAAAGTAAAATTCTTAACAACAAAAAATAAACTCAGGAATAATCAAAAACAAAATAAAGAACAGATTATTGAAACGACCAAAGGCAGAGAAAAAACACCTTTCCGAATACTTTGTGAGGTTATGTAATGGGTCGGTTGAAATCCTATCTGAAGAAAAAGCCTACAGTGCGAGAATGGGTATTGTTTAGTTGTGTGTTGCTTGTTGGATTTATTGTTCTAAGTCGATCGTATATATTTTCTGAGATGTCTACTCAGAAACTACTCGTCAATGAACTAGAAATGCTAAATCGTCAGAAAGAAGCTGTTGCCCTAATTGTTAAGAGTCAAGTAAAGAGGGAAAGGAGGGTTGATATGCAACTTCAAAAAATGAGAATCCAAGAATCGGAAATGCCTGAATTTGTCTCGATGCTTTCTAGTCCCTTAGTATTGCAACGATTGAATCTTGTTTCAATCCAATTAAAAGAGAAAAAAGAAGAAGGGAAATTACCTTACAAAAGAGTTGTTATGAAGGTAACAGGATCTTATAAGTCGTTATCTGATTACTTAAAAAGACTAAGAAAGTTGCCAGTTTCATTTTTAGTAGACAAGTTGGATATTACGCCTGTTAAAAAATCTTCATTAAAAGTATTGATGGCTATCCATGGAAGAGTGTATGAATACAAAAACAAAACATAAGATGAAAAAATTAGGGCTTCCCTTGTTAGTGTCTCTGTTTCTAACAGGCATTGTTTTGGACAATCTATTTGCGCAAGGTAAAGAACCCTCTTTTGGATTTGATTTTAGCCGTTGGCGTAGGGTGTTGAAAGCGGCGCAACAGAATCAAGTCTATGACATACTTCAGAAAAAAAAAGAGAGTGAAAAAGAAAAACAACTTGAACGTGTAATTCAGTCTGTAGATAAGGGGTCATCACAATCTTCGTTAAATGTCGATGCATTCAATGAGCAATTTAATCGAAAACCAGAGGACGATATGAATCCTTTTATCAAACCCATAGAGGACTTGTCTATTGATGAGCTTAGCCTGACTGGTATTGTCTACAATCCATCTGTGCAGTACGCGCTGATTAATGGATTGGTCCTAAAAGTAGGTGAGAAAATTGGAGATCATCTTGTGACACAAATTACGCGTAAAACGGTCACTATGAAAGGGGAAGATGGCGTGTTTAAACTCACCCTTAAAGGGAAGGCTAAATAAGATGAATATGCATTCGTGGAAGAGGGTAGGTTTGTTTGTCTTGTTGAGTGCTAACTTGTGTTATGGCGCTCAAAAGTATGATGTCGTATTTCGGGGGGCGGACCTCAGAGATGCAGTGCGTATGCTTGCTGTAATTGCAGAGAAAAATGCAGTTATACCAGATTCGATAAATCAGACCGTAACGGCTCGTTTTAAATCTATTGAACCGGATGAGGCCCTTGAGGCTATTTTAGACGCCAATGATTTAGGTGTATTACGTAAAGGGAAGACAATTCGGGTGGCCACACAAAAAAGGCTTGAGGAATTGGGTGGAGATTTAAGGATACGCACTTATCGATTGATGCATGCAGATTCAGAAGATTTAGCGAGACAAGCAAAGGATCTACTGTCGAAGCGAGGTTCAGTTGCTTTTGATAAACGTACGAACAAGGTAACTGTTCGTGACACGGATGTAAATCTAAGGCTTATTCAAGGATTGATAGCAGATTTGGATGTGCCTGAAAGACAAATATTATTGGAAGCGAAAATTGTTCAAATCAGAAAAGATACGAAACGAGCATTGGGTATCCAATGGGGAATTAATAAACCCACCGGAAATGTTCAGGCTAAGGGAATAGCTGTTGGGGATAATAACTTCAATATTAACGCGCCAACAAGTGATGCTGCTAAAGCTGGAATCACCCTGAATATTGGAACATTAAATGATGTTCGAATTGATGCACAATTGACAGCTTTAGAGAAAAGGGGAGATTTAAAAGTTCTATCACGGCCGTCAGTTGTAACTATGAATAACCAGAAAGCGCTCATGAGAAGTATCTTTACATTTTTTGTAAGGACAGGTGATTTGTCATTGGGGGATTCTGCAGATGTTGATTTGGAGAGAATTGAATCTGGGATTACATTGAATGTGACACCCCATATTTCGCAAAATGATTTCATCAAAATGATACTTAAAGTCGTCCAATCAGAGCCAGATTTTTCAACCAAAATAGACGGTATACCGTCTATAATCGACAATACAGCCGAAACGACTATTTTTTTAAAAGACCAAGAAACGACTGTTATTGGGGGGCTCTTGACCCGAAAGGTCCAGGATCAAAATGAAGGCATGCCTTTTTTATCTAATATGCCTATTGTGGGTGCCTTGTTTGGATCTTTGGACCGAAATCAAGAGACGGAAGAACTAATGATTTTTATTCGGCCGACGATTGTCAGAAACCCTATACTTGAAATGAAAGAATGGCCAGAAGCGAAAATTTCATTAAGAAAACCCGAGAAAAATCCATTGACAGAAACCAAAGAAGAACCTAAATTTTTTGGCCAAGATTTCTAGGCTGAAGAAGCTCTCACCCTGTCACTTATTCTGTCATCCCTGCACTTCTTAAACACATGCGTCAGTTCGCTCTTCTTCACTGGATGAGTCGTTCGTTGCACCATAAAAGGGTCTGCCCATGTTTTTTCCTCCAAATTAGATGATTTGGTAATAATTTTTATCCTACCATCCGTAATAACTAACTGTAATTATTAGAATATAAATACGTTATACAATATCGTAATTAAATTTGATACACTTGTCGATAAGTTAAGTAAGAGAAGGTGTGTGATGTTGAAGGCAAGTCGAAGAGTTGAGTATGGGCTAATGGCTCTGAAATGGATGTTACAGAAGCCAGAGGGTTCTTTGACAACTGCTCGAGAAATTAGTGACAAATTTGGTGCGTCTTTTGAAACATTGGCGCGAACTCTTCAGTCGTTACATCGGTACGAAGTTCTTGAGTCTATACAAGGGGCTCATGGTGGATATCGGATTCGTGCAAAGCTCTCAGAAATATCAGTAGCAGCTTTTTGCAGAATGATTGAAGGCGATATACCATTTATTGCATGTGATGGTAAGTCAGGATGCGATATGCATCATCAGTGCAATATTATTTCACCTATGACAGTACTGAATTTTAAATTACAGACTTTTTTGAGCTCTGTTAGTGTTTCAGACCTTTTAACTTGGGATCATGATGTGAATCTCAAGGAGCAAGTAAAGGGCAAATAAATAGGCTTTAAAACGTAAAAAAGCGTTATTGTGAGGATATACGGCTTGTAATGTCGTAATTTTGCCATTAAGCTAAGAGACCGAATTAAACAAAGAATATGACCCCCATAGCTTGAATTAGCAAAGTAATAAAATTTTGGAGAAGGACCATGAGTGAGATTCTAAAAATAGAAAATTTAACCGTTTCCATCGATGATAAAGAAATTTTGAAAGATTTTTCTCTATCTATTCCCAAAGGGCAAATGCATGCATTGATGGGTCGAAATGGATCTGGAAAAACAACCCTAAGCCATGTCTTGATGGGGCATCCTGCTTACGAACTCACCCAAGGTCGAATCATCTTTGACGGGGTAGATATTACAAATATGAGTGCTGATGAACGTGCACGTCTTGGTCTGTTTGTTGCTTTTCAATATCCTGCTGCCGTACCGGGTGTGACCGTTGCTAATTTTTTGAGAACTTCTGTTAAAGCCATTCATGGAGAAGAGCGCGTGAAGAAAGGATTTCGAGCCTCTGTTAAAGAAAAATTGAAGCTGCTTGGCATTGATGAATCCTTTATGACACGGTATATCAACGATGGGTTCAGTGGAGGCGAAAAAAAACGAATGGAAGTTTTGCAACTTCTGATGCTTGAACCCAAACTTGTGATTTTAGATGAGATAGATTCTGGATTAGATATTGATACCTTAAAAATCCTAACTGAAGCAATTAATGCCATGAAAGACCCGGCTCGTACGTTTATTTTGATTACCCACTATCACAAAATGATCGATGTATTTCAACCTGATCAAGTTCATGTACTACATCAAGGTGAGCTAGCAGCAACCGGAGATCTTTCTATGGCACAACAGTTAGATGATATGGGATACGAAAAATTTTATGCCTCAATCACGGCATAGCTAAGGAGAGAGTAATGTCCAAACTAAAAGTCATGGATCTACGCAAGGACTACAAGTATGGATTTCACGATCCTGAAGATTATGTCTACAAGTCCGAGAAAGGATTGAGCGAAGATGTGGTACGTCAGATTAGCGCTCAAAAAGATGAACCGGATTGGATGCTTCAGCAACGGCTACGAGCTCTGAAAATATTTCGAGAAAAACCTATGCCTAAATGGGGAAACCAAGATCTCTTGGGTCAAATGGATTTTGACGATATCTATTACTATATTCGACCCATGGAAAAACAAGGAAAATCCTGGGATGAAGTGCCTGAAAATATCAAAAAAACATTTGATCGCTTAGGTATCCCTGAAGCGGAGCGAAAATTTTTGGCCGGCGTGACCGCACAATATGAATCTGAAGTTGTGTATCATTCCATGCGGGAAGATCTGGTAGAACAAGGCGTTATATTTTTGGATATGGATTCTGGGCTTCGAGAACATGAGGAAATGGTTAAAAAATATTTTGGTTCAGTCATTCCTGCTCGCGACAATAAATTCTCTGCTCTGAATACGGCTGTTTGGTCTGGTGGTAGTTTCATCTATATTCCAAAAGGTGTAAACGTAGAAATCCCGCTTCAAGCATATTTCAGAATCAATGCTCAGAACATGGGACAATTCGAACGGACATTAATCATTGCGGATGAAGGCTCCTCTGTTCATTACATCGAAGGATGTACGGCACCAACCTACAGTTCAGACTCTTTGCATTCTGCTGTTGTTGAATTGATTGCCATGCCAACAGCACGCATTCGATACACTACAATCCAAAATTGGTCGAATAATGTATATAACCTTGTTACTAAACGTGCCGTAGCTCATGCAAATGCAACAGTCGAATGGATTGATGGAAACTTGGGCAGTAAATTGACTATGAAATACCCTTCTATTTATTTAATGGGAGAGGGCGCGCATGGTGAGGTACTTTCAATTGCAATGGCAGGAAAAGGGCAACATCAAGATGCGGGTGCAAAAGTGATTCACTCAGCACCGAATACAAGTAGCCAAATTGTATCCAAGTCTATCTCCAAACAAGGTGGTCGAGGTACATATCGTGGTCTTGTAAAAGTGGATCCAGAAGCAAGAGATGCCCGAGTGAATGTAAAATGTGATGCGTTGATTATTGGGGATGCTTCTCGAAGTGACACCTATCCAGCGATGGAGATCAATAACAAAACGGCGAAAGTTGAACACGAAGCGACGGTTTCAAAAGTAGAGGCGGAGCAACTTTTCTATCTTCAAAGTCGGGGTCTCACCGAAGATGAGGCCACTACTATGATTGTGAATGGGTTTATTGCACCATTTACAAAAGAACTTCCCATGGAGTACGCCGTTGAACTGAATCGGTTGATCGCGTTGGAAATGGAAGGGTCTGTTGGGTAATAGGTGATATATGGCACAGATAGATAATATACAGTTTAATATTCGCTCGAGTGAGCCGGAGTGGTTGACAAAGTTTCGAAAAAAGAGCTGGGATCTTTTCTCAAAGCAGAAGTGGGCTGATTTGGATTTAGAGGAATGGCGGTATGTGGAACCTCAGTCTCTTTATGAAAATATGAAAACCTCCGCCAATGGACATTTACGTCGTCCACATCTTTCAAAAAATGAGCACGCACTTTTAGTCACTCATGCAAATGAATCCGAAGAAAAAGCAACTTTTTCAAACGAACTGCCTATTCAAGTGAGTACCTTAGGTGACTTAAATGAGACCGACGCCAAGGATGTGCTATCTATTTTAAACCTTCCCTTAACGCATCACAGACAAGATGTATTTGGCTCGCTCAACCTAGCTTGCTTCAACCAAAGCACATATATTTCGATCGAAGAAGGTGCATGTATCGATGCACCTCTAATTTTGGATCAAATTGTTTCTAGTCCGATTTCCTTATTGGTTGTTCACCTCAAGGAGCGAAGTAACTTGAACTTAGTAGAACGCTGGTCGAGTGGCGCTTCAGATTCAAATAATATACACCATGCTAGGGTGATTTGTCTTTTGGAGACGGGATCAAAACTGAGTTTTATGAGCACACAAAATGTGAATGAAGAGAGTCAACTGTTGAGTCATCATCATTTCTTCCTTCATAAGGATGCACAACTCGAAGCCACCTATTTGCCGTTGGGCGGAGCATTGAGTCGACAGGAACAATTGGTTACTTTCCTGGGTGAAGGGGCTCACGCTAAAACCAATGGGCTTGTTTTCGGTCATAAGAAGCAAGTTTTTGATTTTCATTCTGTTCAACATCATGATGTCCCAAGGTGTGAGAGTGACTTGTTCTTTAGGAACGTAGTGACAGATCAGTCAAAATCAATATTTGTGGGTAATGTAGCTATTCGTGAAGGCGCATCTGGTACTGTTGCCAATCAAGCAAACAAGAATCTACTTCTTTCGGCTGAAGCTGAAGCTGTGACAACGCCAAAGTTGGAAATCGATACAGAGGATGTTGTGTGTGGCCATGGTGCTACAGTTGCAACGTTGAGTGAAACTGAGATATTTTACCTTCAAAGTCGAGGCTTGACCCGCGAACAAGCTATTAAAATGATAGTTGGCGGATTCTTCTCTCCTATTTTAGAGCGTTTGCCTGCAGGGTTGGTCCGAGATGAAGTTTTAGAGTCCGTAGAACAACGGATACAAGAGGTTTCGTTGTGAAATGGGAGAAAATCTGTACATTAACTGAACTTAAAGAAGCTCAAATCCATTCTGTCTCATTAGAGACAGGCAAAAAAATTATTCTCATTCGTGATAAAGACGATGTTTATGCTTTAGAAAATTGTTGTTCTCATGATCAAGGTGATCTCGAAGGGGGACAAGTCTATGATGGGTTAGTGGAATGTCCCAGACATGGTGCTTTATTCGATGTCTGTACTGGAGAAGCTAAAGGCCTGCCTGCTACCCGCGGCATAGGCTCATTCCCTGTCGAAATTCGAGATGGGGTGGTTTATGTCTCCGTTTAATCGATCTCTCAGACAAGATTTTCCATCCCTTCAAAAAATGGTACACGGAAAACCCTACGTCTTTCTTGATTCAGCTGCCAGTAGTCTAAAGCCAACCTCAATGGTTCAGGCGATGAGTGATTTCATGTTAGGCCCTTATGCAAATATTCATCGGGGCGTGTATCACGATTCTTTAAAGTCGACAGAGTTATTTGAAAATGCACGCGAAGAACTCTTATCTTTTTTTGGTGGAAATTCTCAAGAAGATGTTTTGATTTTCACCAGAAATGCAACTGATGCGGTAAATGTAACTGCATTTTCAATATTCGAACCTTATGTAAAAGAGGGCGATACCATTCTGTTGACTGTAATGGAACACCACGCCAACTTGGTGCCTTGGCAAGTATTAGCCAAGCGAAAAAAAGCAAAGCTAGCATATGTATCCTTAACGGATGACCACCAGCTTGATCTTCAAGAATTTGAGAAAGCATGTAAAACACATAAACCAGCTGTGGCTGCATTTTCTTTTATCAGTAATGTCCTAGGAACAATCAACCCTGTTCAAAGTATGGCAAAAATGGCTCATCAGCAAGGTTCTAAAGTCTTGGTTGACGCAGCACAAGCAGGGATGCATGAATCTGTTCAGTTTAATCTCGTGGACTCTGATGTGACTGTTATGACTGCACATAAGATGTTGGGCCCAACAGGAATTGGATGTCTGATTGCAAAACGAAATTTGTTAGAAAAGGCTGAGCCTTATCAGTTCGGAGGTGACATGATAGCCAAGGTGGATTACGAATCATCCACTTGGAACACGTTACCCAATAAGTTTGAAGCGGGAACGCCCCCTATTGCTGAAGTTGTGGGATGGGCTGCCGCATGTGCGTATCTGGAGGAGTTGGGATGGCCTGCCATTCATGAACATGAGCATCTACTCTTGTCTGCCGCATATGAGCGACTGAAACAGATGAAGGGTGTGACTTTATATGGCCCTAAAGATCCCAATAATCGATCGAGTGTGATTAGTTTTAATATTAAAGGTGTGCATGCCCACGATGTGGGTACAATCTTGGATCAAGAAGGGGTGGCTGTTCGTGTGGGTCACCATTGTGCACAAATTTTGATGAAAACCTTGAAGGTGCCAGCGACTGTTCGGATGAGTGTGGGTGTGTATACGACCATAGAAGATATTGACGCATTTGAATCAGCGCTAAAAAAAGTATACGAGGTGTTTCGCCTATGAACGATGCCTTAAAAGAGTTGTATCAGGATGTCATCATTGACCATTACAATCATCCAAGATGTAATGAGCCGATCGTGCCAGCAACATCAGAAGCTGATGGTGTGAATCCTTTGTGCGGAGATGAAGTGTCCTTGACACTTAAAATCCAAGAGTCAATGGTCGTATCAGAAATAGGCGTGTGTACACAAGGATGTAGTATTTGCACAGCCAGTGGGTCCATTATGGCTGAAGAATTGGAAGGGAAGTCGATTTCTGATATCAAATCCTCAATAGATGCATTTAAAGGCATGATGGCTGGGGGAGACGTGTTATCAAGCACGAGTGGGGATATTGAGGCCTTAAGCGGTGTAAAATTATTTCCTGTTCGGATCAAGTGTGCATTGTTACCCTGGATGACGTTACAGCAAGCAATTGATCAGTACGAAGGCGTTTCAAAAGAAAATCATATAAGTACAGAGGAGTGAGCATATGACACGAGAAGAATTAATTGAAGTGATTCGACCCGTAACAGATCCTGAGATTGGAATCAGCATTGTGGATTTGGGACTCATCTACGACGCGCAAGTGACTGATGAAGGCAAAGTTCATGTGACCATGACATTGACGAGTCCAGGGTGTCCTGCTGGGCCAGAAATTATGGGTGCTGTAGATGCAAGTATTCGAGCACATACACCTTATGATGATGTAGCTGTTGAGTTGGTTTGGGAACCGAAATGGGATCCTGAAGTCATGGCGTCTGATGAAGGCAAAGACGTACTAGGTATCTGGTAGCTTTTCGGACAAAACTAAAATTCCAATCTACCAACCGCTAAACTCCCTGATTTTACTGGGGTGACAAGTTGCCTTTTATAATTCCTTAAGGTCCTGTACAATTTGCCGATAACGTCCATGTGAGAGTATATATAACAATTGGGTGTATGGTCGTTTGTTTTGCTTTTGTAATGGGATGTGGCGGAGGCAAGAAGAAATCTGGGGATAAGACAGATCGCAATATCTCAAGCACGGATCCTAATCAACCTACAACACCAACTGGTCCTACCGATCCTAAGCCCACTGATCCAGCAATTCCTCCCATTCCGGGCGTGTGTCAACCTTCAAATTTATTTGATGTGAATTTAGAAGGGCGCAGTCCGAGCGAGCGCATTCTTTCTGTTTATGATGTTGTGGGTCAAGACGGTCAAGCTGAAGTGGTTACCAATATGGGTGTGTATCAAAAAACGGCCCAGGGTGTGTATCAACGGATCATCAATTTAAATTTGGGTGAGGTTCGACATCTTGTTATTCACAATTCGAAACCTAAAAATGGAATATACAAAAAAGGTTCTTATGCATGGGCTTATAAAGACAATGCTTATTCACTTTGGGTACGTCCCGGACGATTTGTAAAATCTACAGGTAATGTCATGGATTTATTTGTTGTTCGCCAATCCGATCGTGGTGTGGGTGAAATGATGGTTTATTCCTATGATGAACGTAATAAACTATATGCTAAAGCATGGCCCAGACAAGGAACGGCTTCAATAACTGGCTATTTCCCGACGCGTGTAAGACCTATTGGTGCGGGCCAATTGTTTAAATCGGATCAATCTCTGTGGGGTGTGTTGTTCGGATACACGAATGAAGACTACTATACCAAGTTGAGCAGTGGTCCAGTTTCATATTGGTCTAAAGGTCAGCAATATCAGGTTCAAAAACACAGTTCAAATATTATGTATTTACAATTTTATCAAGATGGTGGCATCAGAACGGGTGAAGCGACTTCAACCCTTGGCCTTGGATATAGGCGTGATGTAGATTGGGCAATGGGACATTTTGCTAAACTGCCGCCGCCTCAAGATGATCGAGTCTCAGTTGCTGCATTGAGCAGATGCCATAAGGAATGGCCGAATACAGATGAAGAGATGGCGTCTGTGGGTGATTCTCAAATCGCTATTGATCATGGGTGTCCCAAGGGTGGGTATGTCTTATGGTCAAAAAACGAGGGAGGTCAAGCAGCAGGTGGATCACCAGAACTCTACCTCACTAAAATAAAGCCCTCACCGGTTGTGAGCTTTAATCGGATTGAGTCAAAATGGCCTGGGTACTATGGCCGGATGTTATCAGGACGTATCGATAGCGACAAGTATGATGATTTGTTGGTAATTCACCCCAATGGAACATCAAAAGGCGCTTTGGATGCGGCCCTATGCGTTCTCAAAAACAAAGAGGGTGAAGGGTTTGAAGATTCTTGTTATATAAATGCAACCATTCCTACTAAAGATCCCAAGGACCGTTACTTTACTGCAGATTTGGATAGTGATAATCGTACTGAATTGGTAGTTGAAAAATATAACCCATCAGGTTCACCAGATATAAAGGCTATGAACTTCAATAACTGTAATTAAAGTAGAATCCTTTATGAGGACACGCCCTAATTCGCAATGTAAGAAAATCGTTTTTGAAATGCTTCGCTATCGAGCCCACAGACTTCGGCTAATCTATTGAGCTGATCAGGGTCCGAAAAGTCTTTAAGTTTCAACTTAATCATGTACGTTTGTGCGATGTGGTACGCAGGTGCAGCTGTATCAACAAGTCGCACTTTTGAGCGTCCTGTTTGCATATCCATCATGTCGTTAAAAGAAATGGGTGTAAAGAGCATGTTTTCAACAGTAATAACGACTGCACTGCCTCCATTGATAAGGTGTGTTGCTGCTAAGAACCCTAGATCTCGGGTGTACGCCATATCAAATGGGATGGGGTCAGCACATCTGAGTTCATACCCGATATTGGTGTTAACCAAAGTCAGAGAAATTCCGAGCTCTCTTAGTGCAGTTTGAACTGCATTTTTGACAATTTCGCCAAATTGAATTTCAGCATAGCGAATATGGCCATGCTCATCACGTTCCGCAGTTTGAACTTCTTGCAAGTCTTTAGAGCGGATGCGTTCGATAATGCCTTCGGCCAAGACAACAAGTCCATCTTGTTTACCTGAGGTCAGGCGTTTAATAATACTTCCTGCAATTGTGTCCGCGATAGTTTTAAGCGATGTATCATTCGGAAACTCTTCTGGAATGAGGGTGAGGGTCGCTCCAGCGGCTTTGCCGATTCCTAATGCGAGAAGGCCAGACTTACGGCCCATTGATGTAACAAAGTACCATCGATTGGTGGTTTGGGCGTCATTCATAAGATTTTTAACAAGTTGAACACCTAAGTGTCGCGCAGTCTGATATCCAAATGTGCTTTGACCATGAGGTAAATTCAGATCATTGTCTATGGTTTTGGGTACATGCACCACGGAGATATCAGGTGCAATTTTTACAACTTGGCTGGCACTGAAAAGAGTATCGTCGCCACCAATTGTGATTAGTTTTTTGATACCCAACTTACGAAGGGTAGCAACAACGGTTTCTAAGTGCTTAGGGTCTTTGGTCGGATTGTCACGGGCAGTACCTAAAATTGATCCACCCTGAAAATGAATGCGGCTGACCTGTTCAGATTCAAGTGGAATAGTGTGATCAGTTTGCCCTTTTATGAGCCACTTGAACCCTTCTAAAATGCCAACGACTTCGGTGTTGTTGAGATTGGCGCATATTGTCGCGGTCCCAATGACGCTATTAATACCTGGTGCAGGTCCTCCACCGACTAATATACCTATTTTTTCCATTTTATTGAGCAGCCCATAGAAGGTTTTTGTTCTTGAGAAACAAGTTTTTGATTGAGTAAATTTGAGATGGCATTTTTTAAGTCCTCATGTGAAACCTTAGAAGTATCATCCCAGCTATCATCCAGTCGTCCTCGATATTGCAAGAATCTTGCTTTGTCATATACGAAGAAATCTGGCGTACAAACGGCGCCATAGATTCGAGCGGTTTCTTGAGACTCATCAAGTAAGTAAGGGAAGGGCAAATGTTTTTCTTCTGCAAGGATTTTCATGTTCTCGAAATTATCTTCGGGGTAATTTTCGACATCATTTGCACTAATGCCGTAGAACTGAACGGATTTATCTTCAAACGCGTTTGTTAAATTGATCAATCTATCTAGAATGGCTTTGACGTAAGGACAGTGGTTACAGATAAACATAATGACTACAACATCGTTGGTACAAGAAGAGAGACTGTATTGATGTCCATCCGTGCCTGGTAATGCAAAATCTGGAGCCTTGGCGCCCAATTGAGTCATTTCGGAATGTAATAAAACCATGCCCCAAAATATATCATATGCAACATCATCAAACTACTACTCTATACACATGAAAAAGGAGTGTAAGAGATAGGCCGTTATCTGTCTCGGTTAACAGCCTCCAGCTGCTGAACTTGGCCCTCCTTGGCCGTGCAAGTTACCTCAACATGTGCTTGATAACGCCTCTCATTGCTCTAAATTTCTGTCATGATTAGGGGTAAATAATTTTGAGGAATAAGAACTTACGGTGCTGAATACCCTCGTAATGAAATTGAGCGAAAAAGTCAGCCACAAGGCCGCAGATTTAAAAGGCCCGCAGGTGACCTTATAAGGTCATCGAGGACATTTTAGATCGAGAACGAAGTGGTTGGTTTTTGTAGCCAATTGGAATAGAGGGTATTCAGCACCGTAAGTTCGATTAGAAGGCCTGACGGTCTGTGATGTCACTTGGATCGGGAAGTTGTCTACGAACCCGTTCAGATTCAAATTCGAATTTCGGTGTGGTGATGGGTGTCTTCATAAAGACGTTGTAGTGAAGATTTTTAACTTTCGAATTAAGTACTAATATTGCAGAAAAAAGCGTCACGAAATTTGCTGCGGCATATCCAAACCCATAGGCAGGCAGTCCAATATACAGTGTGATAGCCGTAAAAATAGAGTTTGTGAAGAGATATAAAAGTGTTAGGAGGAAAATTTCCCGTTGGCACTCAAAGTAAAATAAAAGATTGAATATAATAATAAAACCAAACTGAATAAATGCACCAAACACACCTATTCTAAAAATACCTAATTGCTGTGGTGTAAGTAACAATACCCCACCGATTTGAACTGCAAATAGAAGAACAAACCCTGTAATAATGCCTTGAATAATGACATAGATTTCTAAATTTGTGGTTAAGTTATCAATCAAGATGTCGTGTCTTTTTCGGATAAAAGATAGAGGTTCTCGATTCCTGATGCTACTAAAATACCCTCTAATGGATTTAAAGAATGAGGTTTCTAATTGAATTAAGAAAAGCCCCATTGCTGGTACAATTGTTAGAAAGGCGTAGAACATAGGCACATCATAGAGTGTGCTAATACGAAGAAATGGCCGTATGGATTCACCTTCATTTGAACTCCAAAAAACGAATCTATCTACCCAAAGGCCAACATAATAAGCAATACCTATGAGACAGAGATAAGGATATCTTCTGAAGTATAAATAAAATCCATAATCGTGAGATATATCAAGACCGAATTCAACGATAATTCGATAATTTAAAATTATAAATGTTGTGATTTGACCAAGTGCAAACCCTTTTATGAATCCGGAGAGGCCATATGTTTTTCCTAAAAAGAACATAGTTGGAATGGCTATGGCAATACCCGCGAACAAGGCCATAAAAACACTTTTATAGTCTCGAGCTAGTGAAAGAAAAACAAGTGAGACCCAGATTCCTGTAATAGCTAAATACTGAATGAATAATAACCAGCGTAACCCTAGGCTAAGTTCTGGTAGTTGGGTTAAGAATAAAAACCCTATAACGGCTTGTATAGAAAGTATGACTTCCAGTGACGTAATATACGTTGGCGTAATCGTGAGAGCATGCTTCTCAAAAAATTTATCTGATAAGTAACGCATAACTACAAATAAAAAAGGTGCCGATCCTAGAATTGAAAACCCATAGCTATACACAATGAGTCCTAATACAAACTTTGGCTGTCCAAAGGGGAGAAATTGGTTTGTGAAGTAATTTGTGAGGGCAATGGTTGACACAATGACGAGCATAGGCCCGGCAGCAATCATGGAAGAGTACAAGTACCCTCGCATGAATGAAGAGAATGTCTTAGGATTATCAATCAGTTTTTGTATTCTAAAGCCTATACCAGCCATGTCTAAAAATACCTCTCATACACGTTTAAATACTGGCTGACCATTTCTTCTTGGGTGTAATATCTATTGTTACGTTCGATGCCTGTTGCAGCACAGTGATCGTATAGTTTTTTGTTTTCAAGTAGCTTGATAACGCCGTTAGCAACGGATTCTGGATTCCCAACCTCAGCGACAATTCCACTCGTACCTAGCGCACGATCTTCTGGTATTCTACCTTCGAGCAACTCCCTACAAGCACCAACATCTGTTGCGACGATCGGTATACCAAGTGAATTTGCCTCATTAATGACATAGGGTTGTCCTTCAGAAAGACTCGTAAGTACGATGACGTCTAAAAATCCATAGTAATCACTCACATTCACGTGTCCCGTAAATTTTACAACCGAGGAAATGCCAAGTAGGCTAGCTAGTAATTGACATTCATCGAAATAGTCAGGTTCCTCATAAGTTGATCCGATTATATAAAATGTGGCATCAGGAAATTTATTGTGAATAATTTTACATACGTGCAGAAATGTTTTGATGTCTTTAATATTTACT
>JAJCYS010000049.1 GCA_029262815.1 Deltaproteobacteria bacterium
ATCATCTACATCTATTCCTACATACATTGTATGATCTTCCATTGGATGACCTCCTGATTTAAGTATTCCTTTCATTAGGTTACTTATGAGTTAACCAGTACTCGATTTCTCAGTGTTGGTCATCCATAATTTCTTCGTCGGACCTGCGGTCTTCTTCACAATGACTTTAATTGTGACTGGGTCAATTAGACTATTTGAGAAAATCAAATTTAACTTTGATTGGTTTTTTATTTTTTGACTTAGGTAGAAGCAAAACCTGATTCTTCAGCGTGTCGTTATAGCTAGCGGTCACTTTGAGTGGAAATTTTAAGGCAGGTAATGTCGTCACAAGTGGGGTGGTACCTTTTTGAATGCCATTGATTGAAATTTTCGCCCAAGGTTTGGCCTGTATGAAAATTTTAACGGGAGCCCGTTTGAGTACGATCGCTTTTTTCTTAGGCTTAGGTTTTATGGGCTTGGATTTTATAGGTGTCCTAGCATAGTTTATTTTTTCCGAAATAGGGTTTGAGACTTTGGGTTGTTTGGGAATAACACTGGGAATGAGAAGAAGAGCCGCTAGAAGCGAAAGCCAGATGAATAGGGGTTTATTCTTTTTATGAACGGGGGCATGAGATTTCATGAGTGCTGTAGTTGGAGCTGGTTCTTGGTGCGAGCGCCATGCACCCTGCATTTTTTGTTTTAAAGTCATGCCACTCTTCGCATGTGATTCAGCGTAGTATTTGTGTATCAATGGCGATAGGCTATCCCAAAGCTCTTTTCGCTCTTTTGGAGATGATGACAGAACTTGTTTTGCAACAAGGGCGATTGGATTCAGAATCTTCAGAGCTTGGAGTACTTCAATGCGTTCAAAAAAGAACAATGTCAATTTGGCTATTGCGTAATAATCACTGGTAGGTGATTCGTTTTGAGTTGAAAGTTTTTCGGGGGGGCTCCATTCAGTTCTCGCACCGATAGCTGACAGATTTGAATGATTGTCAGTACATTTTTGGGTGGTACCGTAGTCAATCAATTTAGTTTCGAGGTGAGGGTTAATCCGAATATTGCAAGGATGAATATCACCATGGACGATGCCTTTGTAGGAAAGATATTGCACGGCTTCAAGGGTATGGTTTAGCACCGTCAAAAACAGGCAGATTGATTCCTCAGGAGTTATCGGAACTCTGTTTTCGGACAAAAAATCTTGAAGGTCCCAACCTGGTATGTATTCATAAACTGTATAAGATTGTGTACCAAGCGTAAAAAAGTCTAAAATTTTTACAAGGTTAGGGTGATTTAACTGGCAGAGCAACCTAGCTTGGTTGATCAGATGAGTTTGGGCTTCTTTGTCTAGTGACTGGGATTTGACAATCACGTCTGAGGCAAAATATCCCCCGACCCATTTTTGGGCTAGAAATGTTTCGCCAAACTCACTGTGATTGAGTTTCCGCGTAAAATGATAGGGTCCGACCTTTTTTTCCATACAAAATAATGCTTCAATAAATGGCTAGCACACCAAGCGTATTCTAACGAGAAGAGGTTATCATGCTAAACGACATATCTACATTAGTTTCCCTTTGTAAACGCAGAGGATTTGTATTTCAAGGGAGTGAGCTGTATGGCGGTATTGGCGCATGTTACGATTATGGTCCGCTTGGCGTACTTTTGAAAAACAACATCAAATCCCTTTGGTGGCACAGTATGATCCAAAGACCTGATATTGAGGGGTTAGATAGTGCAATTTTGATGTCCTCGAAGGTGTGGGAAGCTTCGGGTCATGTGGAGAATTTTACTGATCCGCTTGTGGATTGCCGGCAATGCAAGACCCGTTTTAGGGAAGATGAATGTAAAGAGCCGGGCAAATGCCCCTCGTGTAAAAGCCCCGATATCACGGATCCACGGGATTTTAACCTCATGTTTGAAACTCACATGGGATCCTCAACGGATAGCAGTTCTCAGATTTTCCTACGTCCTGAAACTGCACAGGGAATTTATATAAATTTTCTTAATGTGATGCAAAGCACGCGTCAGAAACTTCCTTTTGGGATAGCACAGATCGGTAAGGCCTTTCGAAATGAAATAACGGCACGTAATTTCATATTTCGTATGCGTGAATTCGAACAGATGGAGATGCAATTTTTTGTGACTTCTGACAGTTCAATGGAGTGGTTTACCTATTGGCTCTCTGAGCGGCACAAATGGTATCGTGATGTATTTCATTTGCCTGTGAAGCCTATTGATACGCCTGATGATGCATTGGCTCACTATGCCAAACGGGCAACAGATATTCATTTTGAGTTCCCCTTTGGCCTCGAGGAAATTGAAGGGGTTCATCATCGTGGAGATTTTGATTTAACCCGACATGGCCAACACGCTAACAAAGATGTATCTGTTTTTGTTGAGGAATTAAAGCAACGCGTCGTACCGAATGTGATCGAAACGAGTTGTGGGGTTGACCGGCTGTTTTTAGCAGCGTTGGTCGGATTTTATCGTGAGGATGAATTAACCGCTGGAGAAAAAAGAACTTATTTTGCTTTTCCCTTCGAACTGGCACCTTATCCCGTTACAGTATTCCCGTTAATGAAGAAAGAGCCTTTGATGGATTTAACGCATCAAGTGGTTTCAGCTTTGCGAGACCAAGGGCTGTTTGCTCAGCTGGACGTTTCTGGTAGCATTGGAAAGCGATACAGGCGCGCGGACGAAATAGGTACACCTTTGGGTATTACGGTAGACTTTGACTCACTGGATGACCAGATGGTGACCGTAAGGGATCGAGATACGGCTGAACAAATCCGGGTACCCATCGCTGATTTGGGGCCTCAAAAGCTTCGTTCGATACACCAAAGCTTTAGAAAGTAAGGGTTTTTCGTTTTTCAGGGGCTAAAACCTCAATTCTCGAATCCTGCTGGAATAATTGTGATTTAATTGATAAAATGAAGCCACTTTGTAGAACCGGGTTCGTGAAAAAGCCTCAACTGAAAACTGGAATATTCAATTGAAATTAAAAGAGCTGACCTTAACTGGATTTAAATCATTTAAACACAGAACCGTCCTTGAGTTTCGAGATGGCATCACAGCCATTATTGGACCTAACGGATGTGGAAAAAGTAATGTCGTCGACGCTATCTTCTGGGTTTTGGGTGAGCAAAGCCCGAAGCATCTTCGAACACGACATATGTCCGATGTTATTTTCTCTGGTAGTGCTACGCAATCAGCTTCGGGTTATGCAGAAGTCTCAATGACATTCGAGGCCACAGGTTTTGTTGTTCCCAAAGAATACGGGATTGAGAATGTGACAGATATTTCCGTTGCTCGCCGGTTATATGCAGATGGGGACAGTGAGTATTTCATTAATGGCAAACGATGTCGGCTCAAAGATTTAGTTTCTATCTTTTTGGATTCGGGTCTTGTGGGGAGCGCCTATGCCATTATTGAGCAAGGTATGATCTCTCGGCTCATCGAAAACAAGCCTCAAGACTGGAGTATGTTGATTCAAGAAGTAGCTGGGTTGACAAAATACAAAGTAAAAAAAGACGAGGCCTCTCGTAAGATGAAAAAAACGCGTGAACACTGCACACGAGTTGAAGATTTGATTCAAGAACTCGAAACTCAAAAGGTTGCATTAGAGAATCAAGTGCACGCTGCCAGAAAGTATAAAGTCTGTTCACTGGAGTTGGAATCAACTAAACGGGACGCTGTACTGCACGAGGTATTTATCGGCAAGCGTCAGCTTTCTGACCACCAAAGGTGTCTGACTCAGACACAAGATAAGGAAGCTGCACTACAGGTGAAGCTAAACGAGAGTCAAACACAAATGGAGAAGTTGAGTTCTGATTTAAAACTTAAAGAAGCAGTGCTGACTCAGAAACGAGATGTTCTTTCTGGACAGCAACGCAAGCTCGAGAGTTCAAAACTTGAGAGCAACACGCTATATCATACACGTGATCGTCTCTCTTTAGTCTTGAAACAAGTGGACCAAGATGTAAGTCGCATTTATGGACAAGTTGAAGATTTCGAACGCCGAAAAGTACAAGATTTATCACAGAAAACAGAAATGGAAAGTGAACTAAAGCAATTTATGGATGAAAACGAAACCATGGTTGCCAAGCATGACACAACTCAGGAACAAACAAAAACCCTGACACATACGCTTGAACACCAAAAGCAAGCCTATGATGTCTGCACTTCAGTTGTGTCTGAGAAACAACTTGATCTGCAACGGGTAAAAACACAACTTGAAACGTCAGAATCTCAGCATCAGGATTTGCTTGCAAAAGGGATTGAGCTAAAAACAAAACTTGAAGAGCTACAAGGTAAGTTGAAAGACATCCTGGCCAAACAAGCTAACCATAAAGAGCATTCGGAAAATTTACAATCTGAGTTGATGAATTCACAAGTAACGCTTCGTGGTAACGAAACCGAAATTCAGGAAACTGAATCACTGTTTCAAGCTAATAAACATGAATTAGAAGGTTTACATCTGAAAGTGAAGCAAGTTCGTCATATGTTAGAGGCGCAGTCGGCGCTAGATATGATTAGCCATATCCCTGAGGGGATTCATTCTTTGGCCGATATGATTGAGCCATCCGATGAGGTGCCTCAAGAAGAATTGTATCGGTTTTTGCATTTATTTAAACATGTCTGGACCTGTGATAGTGAATCGGGATTTGAAGATGTGGTTCAATCCTTGCCTAAGGATCGTACAAAAGGTGTGGTCGTAGCTTATAAAGGAGTGAGTCAGATTGAAACGGATGCGGTATCCAAAATTTCTGATCTTCACCCTGAAGCCAAAAAAGTATGGGATCCCATTTGGTCTGGATCGCATGTGCCGGGATTGCTTTCAAAACCCCTTTATGAAGTACCCGCTGTCTCTGATCTGCTAAATATCCGGCAAAACGCGTCAACGCCCTTGCCGTGCCATTTCCGTTCTCAGGAAGGGGTCGTGCTGTTGGATGATGGTTGGTTTTATTTTCCACCGACCAAGGAAGATGTATCAGATGTATTTCATCACAAAGCACATGAAGCAGAACTGTTGGCTAAAATTGATGAAAAAACGAAAAAACATGATGCGTTTTGTTCCAAGCATGAATCCCTAGACAAAGCCCATACAGAATTGTCTGAAAAAGAAGAATCACTCGAAACAGAATTAGCTGATGCGAAACAAACACTCCAAGAGGTTACGCTAGAATTTAAACAAATTGAAATTGAAAAAAACCATCAAGATAAACATGTATCAGAAAATATCGACTTAATCTGTAATATTGGAAATCGCATCGAGGCATATCGAAAAAATGTTTTGATGATCCAAGCTGAAGTTACGGAAAATGAAACTAAGTGCCGTGAGTTAAAGGAGTCATGTTCCAAAATAGCACAAGAGCTTGATGCACTAACGCACGAGGGGATTCGTCTCAAGGCACGTTATGATATTTTTACGGCTTCAAAAGGTGATCGTGAGATTCATATTGCTCGATTGTCAGATGAAATTAAGCGTATTGAAGAGCAGGTTAACGACCTTAAGGCTCAGGCAGAACTCCAAAAGCTTAACCGTGATGAATATGTCAAAGAGCAGCAAGACACTAAAACAAAATTCGAGTGCTCCTCTGTTGAGGTTGAAAAGTTGAAGAGTGATTGTGAATCATATGATGAACAGGTGAAATCACTGGGACAAGAAGTACATGTCATATTTGATCAGCGTGAAAAAGCAGGTGGGGAGCTTCATTCGTGTGAACGTGAGCATTCGGAAATTGAATCTCAGATTTTTCAATTGAATACACAAATTGATGCAGTAGTGGTGTTGCTTTCTGAGGTTGAACCCCAACTTGTCGATGTCTCTATTAATATGGATTTACCCGTTGAAAATCTAGAAGCGTTAAAGAAGTTTTTAATAAAATTAAAAAGACAAACATCGTCAACTCAGAAAACCTTAGATGCCATGGGCGATGTAAACCTCTTAGCAATCCATCAATATGAAGAAGCTTCTGAACGGTTGATCTTCCTACAAACCCAAAGAGAAGACCTGTTGACAAGTTTGGTGAACCTAGAGACTACAATTAGTGAAATTCAGGGGAGTGTTCGCGAGACATTTTTGAAAACGTTTGCTGAAGTGAACACAAATTTTAAACGGTATTTCACCATTCTTTTTAAAGGTGGGGAAGGATATCTCAAGCTTTCATCTGAGGATGAGGTGGATGGTATACCCGGTATATTGCTTTTTGCTGCGCCGCCTGGAAAAAAAGTCAAACACAATATGTTATTGAGTGGTGGTGAGAAGGCTCTTGTTGCGCTTGCACTCATCATTTCTCTATTCCATGTGAAGCCGAGTCCATTCTTGGTATTGGATGAAGTTGACAGTCCTTTTGATGAAACGAATGTAGGTGCATTTATTGATTTATGCCGTCATCTGTCTTCTGTTGCGCAGGTGCTTTTGATCACGCATAACAAACGTACAATGCAGTCTGCAGATACTTTGTACGGTGTGACAATGAAAGAAAAAGGGGTTGCTCAAGCAGTTTCAGTGCGGCTTGGTCAAGCAGGAAAACCTCACTCAGCACCTACACCTCCTGTAGGTCATGCCTAGAGCCGGTTCTAGTTATATAAATTGATTAAGAGTAGGGTAAGTATCCCCAGGCCTATCCATAAAATCGACCAAAGGATTTTCTCTTTGAGTGATTTTGGGATATGCGGTGATGGCAGATAGGTATCTGCAATATCCCAGGTGGATAAGCGTCTTGCAGCAAAGCCCATATATTGTGGGTATCGAAGGGTTTCTTGAATATGGCCAAGCCAATCTTCACTTATTTTTTGAAAATTTGCTTTTGGGTAGAGTCGTGTTTTAGCACAAAGCTCTTGCAGCGTTGGTAGTTGGGCCAATAATTTCCATTTTGACCATCCTGGGATGAAAACTTTGATTTTGGGATTCGCCTTTTGTTGGTTTAGGCATTCTACGAGACTATGTAACGTGTAAGGACCTGGGTATATTCCATGGTAATGAATATAATATGAGTGTATTTCTTCCAAGATGTTCCCCCAGACTTAGATTACGGTATTCAAGGGGGTACGATCAAATATTAAATGATATACTGGCCTCGAAAGTTTATGGAAAACAACCGTCTAGATATACAAGAAGTGTATCAATCCCTTGTGGATACACATGAGCATCCCGGTGATATACGATTAGCGCATGTTTTATTTGAGAATAGCAGGCGTCAAAACATTTCGGATGACGCCCGAGTGTTTATACTGGGTGTCACCGCTAACTCTAAAACTGATATATGTTCAGGCCCTCAGGCATTCCGTAGAGCCTTTGGCAGTTTGGTGACATTTGGTGGCGCGGAACGCATCTATGATATGGGGGATGTGATTTGCGGAGATAAGGCTGGCTGTGTATCTATTGCGGCCCAAGTACGTGAACTCTGTCAAAAGTTTCCTGATGCATTAATACTTGTGGTTGGTGAGTCACAATCTCATGTTCGAGCTGAAGTTGAGGGAGTTATCTTAGGCTATCCGGATGCGTCCATCGGTGTTTGTCACTTGGATCCCTATTTGGATGGCGGATGGGAACTTCAAGGCGAATCTTGGCACAGTCC
This sequence comes from Deltaproteobacteria bacterium, assembly GCA_029262815.1. Classification (GTDB taxonomy): domain Bacteria; phylum Bdellovibrionota; class JAJCYS01; order JAJCYS01; family JAJCYS01; genus JAJCYS01. The sequence continues at coordinate 7,563 of JAJCYS010000049.1, forward strand.
CTTCCAGGAACTGTGGGAGATCTACGGAGATCGTATCGGGTATCATCTTGGATTTGGTGCTCAAGCACCTTTTGTGAATCAAGAACTGCTCACTTATTTGACTTCAAAGAGATTTAAGCCTGTATATCTGTCAAAAATGTATACTGTCGCTGAACAAGAGCAGCTTTTTCATCAAGAATTGGACGTGTTGTTTAGCACCACGGATCACGTGTGTGTAAATATGGATCTAAGTGTCTTAAGGGGTACCAGTGTACCAACTGTGAGTACACCCATGCCTGTTGGGTTGATGCCAGAAGCAGTACTTCCTGTGTTGACACGCTTTGCTCAAAATCCATTTTTTAGAACGTTAGGATTTTACGGTGTGCCTCAAACAGATCAGAAGCACGATGGGGCTGCCTTGCTTTCTGCTTTGATGGCGTATCATGTGTGTAAATCACGTGTGATTTCAAAATATGTACCCAAAAAAGGCAATACTGAGTGACTCTATTCCGCAGTGGAATCCCTGATGAGGACACGCCCTAGCGTAATGCAATTTCGAGTAGTCTTCGAATAGCTTGAATCGGCTCTTTTTTAAGAGTGGATTTGATTGCTTCCTTAGTTTTTTTATTTGATATTGGGATTTGAGTCAAAGCACTAGCGATACAGAATCTGATGAAATCATCACGAGTAGTTAAGAGAGGCCGTAATACGGATTCAGAATTTTTGTCTTGGCTGATCAATGCATCAACTGTTTGTCTTCGTATATGGACATTAGGATCCCAGAGTCCTTCTGTGAGAGTGAGCGCAGTTTCTTTGAGTTGAAAGGTGGCTAAGAATTTAATGAGTCGTAATCGTTCAAAAAATGTAAAATCTCTCAGGGCCTGATTGGCCCAGTCTCTTTTGGCTTCAATTAACAGTTCTGTATATCGTCTTTTGAAAATATTAAATAGCTCTTTATTTTTTGATTGTTCATGGACACGGGTGTTAGTGAGTATATTGGGTTCAAGCGTTGAAGTATAAAGACCAAAGTAAGGATCAGAAACTGAATTTATAATTTTTTCGATTAAGTATTTAAATACCAACACATCAGGGCCCGATGCTATTTGTAACGTCCAAAAGTATTCTGCGTAATGTGTATGATTTGAAGACGGTATATGTTTTAAAATAGCTGGGACAGCGTCACTCGCGCGGCTGCCATACTCCCTTAACGTTGAAACACTCAAGGTTTTTATTGAGTCAGATATTTGGGGGTCAGAAATATTTTTTATTAAGGTTTCAATAAGCCAATTTTGATACTCTTTTTGTACATGATGCTGTAGGACCGAAACTGAAATTTGACGGATTCTAGATTCCCACCATTTGTTTTTTTGGGTGTTTTTTTCTAATAAATTTATAATCGATTGAAGCCCTTTTTGAGATCTGTACCCATGAGCAATAGCAAACAACAAGCTTTCCGCATATTCATATTGATTATTTTCAAATATATCTAAATGATGAGGCATTGCAAGGAATTCACTCAGAAGTACATCAGCGAATTTCTGTGAAGTGAATCCTATGTGGCCTAATGAACGTGCGATTTTAGATTTTATTTCTTGATTTTCAGTCTCTTGAAATCGTTTAAACAAAAGAGGAGATAGGTGAGTGGCTTTTTCTTTGTAACTGTTAATCATATCTAACGTATGAGTCCATAGTTTATGGTTGTTCTTAATAAGGTTGTGAAATATCGTCAGAGATTTTTTATCTTTGATGCAATCAAGGGTTCGTGCTGTTCTTAAAAAGAGCTGCAAATCTTCACTTTTTGAGTAAGGATCGATTAAATCATGAACTTTTGTCTGAAACGATACATCTGATGTATAACGTGCACAAGTACCCAAAGCCGTATAGAGCCCGTTTAATGTTTTTTTGGAATTATTAATTGGGTGTAGTTGAATGAGGCTCCAAAGAGTTTTTTGAATAGTAGGCGTACAGCTTCGTTCACCCCTATTACTAATGAAGGTTAATATATACGATTTGATATCTTGATCAATCCCATGTTGTAAGTAATTGTCTAAAAGAGGCAGATAAGAATCTAAGGATGTATCGTCAAAAAACTGTTGCATCTTGTAGAGAGCATAGATTCCCCATTTACTTGTAGGATTTGATGAAAGTTCTGATTGAATGTGCGTGCGGATTTCAGGGTGATGGATGGGATCAATCGAGTTGAAAAATTCAAAAATACCTTCAGTTTGTTCACTATAATCAATGCGAAATTTTGATACTTTCATTAAGCCATCGATTATGGTTTTGGGTTTGATGAGGGGATAATAGCGAACTTTTTTACTTGCGTGTGCACGACGTAAATGTGCGTGTAGCACCGACGTAAATTGATTGCATTGTTCATCACTTGATTCTTCAAAAAAGCGAATCAGAATATTTTCGGCTTCTAGAGATCCGAGGCTGTGAAACTCAAATACAATCAATAAGAAGTTATGCATCAGTGGCACAAACTCGCCTTGATCAGTTTCTACGAGATGTTTTCGAGCTAGCTGTAATACACAGGGGCCTAGTTTCATCAGTTTCTGAAATGCAAGTTGAGCTTCATTTACAGAATAAGAATATCGACTACTGAATATATTTTCGGTACTGAGCGTCTTAATCAAAGGGTTAATTAATTTGGGGTCTAATTTTTTGTCACAGTATGAGGGGGTAGCAATTGCAATGCTAGAAATTAAAAAAAACAGAATAATGAAGCCTACTTTGTTCACGAGAATAGTCTCAAGAGACGTTGGAAGAGTTCATTAGGCAAAGCTAACGAAATTAGTACAATCGTCATTACGGGTATGCTCAAGAAAATAAGCACTTTTTTGAGATAAGGTAACCAGAGTCGTTCCCGCTCAATAAACCCTTGATAGATGGGGTCTCGAAAGAGAGCACATACAAAGACGATGGCTGTGAGCATGCCGAAAAAAGGGAGTAAAATATTGCTTGAAATATAATCTAAGTTGTCAAAAGGTGTGCCGCGCCACCATTTGATATGGCTCCAAAGGTTCATACTTAGAACGGTTACGACGCCTAATAAAGCGATTAAGACTGTCGAAATTATGGTAGCGCGTGTTCGGTGGCTCTCTTGGCGCTCGCCACAGAGAGTGAAGATCATAACTTCCATGACAGAGATGGAGGATGTGAGGCAAGCAATAAAAACAGCTAAATAAAAGAGAAAAGATACGATTGTTCCACCAGGCATAAGTTTGAAGATATTGGGTAAGACATCAAAGATAAGTGTCGGGCCCGCAGCAGGAGAGACCCCAAATTTTTCCGTGAAGCTGAAAATCACCACACCCATTGCAAGCGCAATCAACGTGTCACACAGTCCAACCCAAATCGCACTTCGAACAATCGGGACTTCTTTTTTGAGATAGGCACCATAGGTGAGAGCAATGCCAAATCCAATTCCAATGGAGAAAAATGCGTGACCTAATGCAGTTCGAATATCGTCCACGTGAAATTCTGAACCGCGAAATGCAAACATAAACTCAATGCTTTTAGACATGTCCCCTTTTGCATAGGCGAAGTAGAATAGTCCGATGAGGATTAAACCAAGTATGGGCATCATAAAAAGACAAAATCGCTCGATGCCATTTTTGATACCTTTTAATAAGATGAGCATGTTGATCACCATAATGGCTAAATGGTAAGCCAATAGCTCCCATGGGCTTGCATTTAGAGTGGCAAAGTAAGAAGCCAGGTTAACCTCATAGCCTAAGAGTGCGAACGTGCTTTGGATTAAGTAACAAAGGACCCAGCCAGAGATCACACTGTAGAAACTCATGATAATCCAGCATGTAACGAAGGGAATCCACCCTAGCCAACCCATCAGTTTGCTCCCTGTTATTTCTAAGAGAGCTAAGTTAGGGGGTTGATTGCTGCCTTTGCCCACGCTCATCTCTGCAATGAGGAGAGGAATGGCGACTAAAAATATGCAGATGAGATAAAAGAGGACGAAATATCCGCCTCCGTTTTGTCCTGCTAAGTAGGGAAATTTCCAGATGTTGCCTAAGCCGACTGCTGAGCCTATTAGCGCGAGCAAGAAGCCGATACGTGTGCCAAACGTCGATCTCATGATGTTGTCCCCCTTAGATCTGATAAAAGTATAGCATAGGGGTTTTTGCAACATGTTGAAATGAAAGAGGCTTAATGTGTTTGACAAGGTTATTAAGGAAGGTGTAGGATGAGTTTACTTTTTCTTAAAGAGTCGCGGGGTGGAGCAGCCTGGTAGCTCGTCGGGCTCATAACCCGAAGGTCGCTGGTTCAAATCCAGCCCCCGCAACCAAAGCATTCGGCTTATTAGCCGAATATCCGTAATCACTACATTTAATCCAAATTCAATTGCACCATCAAGACTCGTCTGCCTTATTCCGATGTGTAGGGGAAGAGGTTTTTAACGGGTGATAGTTACGTGGATCAAAAGGGGTTTGCTTATTCTTTTCGGATTTTTATGCCTTGTTATACTTCTTGTGGGTGCAGCTATGGGGTATCGAGTCTACCACCAAGCTCAACTTGAGAAGTTACTACATATTGATACGACTCATGGCATTCAAGAAAATGTGGCCATTGAAATAAATGGCGTATCTCAATGGCTAAATATCCGAGGCCACAACATCACAAACCCCATTCTACTGTTCATCCATGGAGGGCCTGGCAAGCCAGAAGTTCCGTACTTGCATTTGTTCCAACAGCAACTTGAGCGCAGGGTGACTGTTGTGCACTGGGAGCAACGTGGGGCAGGGCGATCATATAGTGATGAGCTTGATCTCTCAACGTTGACGCTGGAACAGTTTATTTCTGATGGAATTCAGGTGATTGATTATTTGAGAGCGCGATTTGTAGTGCCAAAGGTATTTGTCATGGGACATTCATGGGGGTCAATTTTGGGATTGCATTTGAGTCGGCAGCACCCTGAAGGGATCCAAGCCTATTTCGGAATGGGGCAAGCCAGCAACTTCGTGGAAAGTCTAAGAGAGGGGTATCGATTTTTACTTAAGAAAGCAAGCAATGAGGGGATGTCTAAAGCTTTGTCGGAATTAAAGGCAGTGGGGGAGCCTCCGTATACCTTTGATCAGATGTTGGTGTATTACAAATGGTTGATGCATTTTGGAGGAGAGGTCTATGGCCAACAAAACTATTATGGGGTCATTTTGGAATCATTTATGTCTCCGATCTATTCGTTAAAAGATCACCAACGTTGGGCAGCAGGGATGACGATTTCAGCTCGGACTTTTTTTGATGAAATCTTGAGTACCAATTTGATGGAAGAGATTCCGTCGCTTGATGTGCCCGTGGTTTTTTTGTTAGGGCGGCATGATTACAATACGTCTTCACGGTTAGCGTCAGATTATTTTGAAGTAATGGTTTCGCCCAAAAAGCAATTGATTTGGTATGAAAAGTCCGCCCACAGTCCCAATCTTGAAGAACCAGAACGGTTCCAGCAGGATGTGGCTCGTTTAATTCATGAGCTTAAGCCAAAAGCGCCTCAACCCTAATTGGCCCAAAGGGGGTTCCAAAGGGTCATCGTGAACTTCTCGCAAAGGGTCATAGGGTCATCGTGAACTTCTTGGCCACTAAGGGACCTGATTTAGAGACCAATCGTAGGGCAAGTATTTTATTTTTGGCTTGATGGCAGATTTCATGATGGTTTGAATATGGAGTGCAGACAGATAAAGTTTTAAAAAATCAAATAGAGCCCCTTTTTGTGTGAAGTCTTCTTTGAACCATTTGAATATCATCGAAACATGTAAGGTATGTGTTTTTGCGTTGTAGGTATTCTTCAGTGGGTTGGCCAAAAAAGCTTTGCCAGCGGACGTGAGTTGTGAGTCCAGTGTTTTTTCTAAATAAGCCACAGGTTGGAGCTTGGGACAACTTTTTGCAGCGCAAACGAGCGCAAAATGAACACGAGGCTCTGTGTGTTTTTTTCTCAGCCAGGTATGTTCGATCTCGTTTAAACTTCGGGGTTTGCCTAAAAGCGAAAATGTTACAGTTTTGTTCTTATAAGTATATGACGTGATATCCCACTGGCGGGATCCCTTTTTCCAGAAATTGATTTTCTGAAAAAAAGTCGTAGATAGTTTACTACCAATGTCTCTGATGGATGAAATGTCAGGATAAAAATCGCTGATTAATTTTAATGTGAAAGCGTTGTACGCATTGATTAAAAAAGCAATTTGAGCCTGAGTGTTCCACCCCTCAAATTCGTTCAATGAAATAGACTCAAGGTGTCCTAGGTATGCATCAAGCTGGCTGGCATTCTGTTGGACAATTCGATAATCAACACTGGCGTTTTGGACGCTGTTTGATAGAATTTGAGTCCAAGCTGAATGATCAAACCCATACGTGGGAATACATACAAAATAAAAGAGGGTCAGTAGGTTTCTGTGCATGATTTTATTATAATGAGGTCATCGAGGGGGATACATGGTTAAAAGTATTTTTTATTTTTTTCTGCTCTGTTGTCTGTGCTTGGTAACTGGATGTGCATCACATAAAACTCATAACCGAATCGATGCTGAGGCGACCTTGGTCAATGGGGCAGGTCTTAAGATTGGAACTATACAGTTAAGCAACGTAGCGGGTGGCGTTAAAATCAAGGCACATGTGTCTCAATTATCACCTGGGCTGCATGGGTTTCATATTCACGAAAAAGGCGTTTGTGAAGGCCCGGCATTTAAATCAGCTGGCGGACATTTTAATCCTATGGGTCATGAGCATGGCACCCATAACCCACGAGGGTTTCATATGGGGGATTTGCCTAATTTAGAAATTAATGCTCAAGGAGAAGGTAATCTCACGTTTCTGATCAAAAGTGCGTCTCTAAAAAATGGTGGAGGACAATCGCTCTTAAAAGAAGGTGGCACAGCTTTTATTATTCATAAAAATCCGGACGATTATGTCTCTTCACCTTCAGGCAATGCTGGATCCCGAATCGGCTGTGGTGTCATCAAAAGTACTTTATGAAACGATTAATCCCAAATATCTTGACGATTTTAAGACTGATGCTCATTCCACTGGTTGTTTATTTCTCCGAATACAATCGGGTGATCGTTGCATTTGCGTTGTTTAGCTTTGCTGCTTTGACTGATTTTTTTGATGGATACCTGTCCAGATTGTGGGGTGTCGAAAGTGAATTCGGGGCGCTTTGGGACCCGGTGGCGGATAAAGTGCTGGTGATGGTATTTTTCATTTATTTTTATATAAAACAATTTTTGGGTTGGTATCTTGTCTTTTTTGTTTGTCTACGTGATCTTCTATTGATCTGCTGTATTCCTATTTTAAAACAATGGTTTGGAATTGAATTTAATACCAAACCTATTTTTATGACCAAACTCTCATCCTCAGTCAACATGGTACTTGTTTCTATGATATTCTTTAATAATTACAAAGAGATACCAAACTTCATTATTGTATGGGTCTCTTATTTAGCATTAATTCTCTGCCTAGCGACATTTGTACGGTTTTTAAGCTTTGTGCCAATGCTCATCAGGGGCCGGAATCTGTCCGAATAATGCTTTTTTGCAATTTCTAGAGCCTTCTAAGATGTCCATAGTGTATAGTGGATGTGTATTTGTTGAACTTAAAATAAGGAGTGGACATGGCTGCACAAAAAGGGAACAAAGAAATGTTGGTTGTGGGAACCAAGGTGAAAAATTACCTGAAAGAAAAGGGATGCAATACATCTGGCGATGCGATGGAAGGTCTAAACATGATTGTGTATTGGTATTTAGATCAAGCTGCAGCACGTGCTCAAGCCAACGGAAGGAAAACAGTTAGAAATCACGATTTTCTAGCAATGTAAATTCTTTACGCAGAGTGAGTCCAAAACGGCTCACTCTGCGTTTTTTTTGTCATGGAAGGCTATGCTGAGCTTCGAACCCGGATGGTTGATACGCAGCTCAGGCTGCGTGACATTTCAGACCCCTTGGTGCTTGAGGCGATGGCAAGCGTGCCACGTCATGAGTTCGTCCCTGACCACCTCAAACGTCTGGCGTATCAAGATGGTCCACTGCCTATCGGGCATGGGCAAACAATCTCGCAGCCTTATATCGTCGCTTTAAGCCTTCAACTGTTAGAGCTAAAGCCAGAATTTAAAGTTCTTGAAGTAGGTACTGGATCTGGATATGAAGCCGCTGTTCTATCAAAAATAGTGGCATCCGTGAGCTCGATTGAGTTAATTCCAGAGCTCGGATCGAATGCTCAAGATATATTAAAGAAATTAAAATACCATGTGTTGATTCGAATAGGTGACGGTCATCAAGGTTGGCCAGAACAAGCTCCATTTGATGCCATAGTAGTTTCAGCCGCGGGTACACACATTCCTGAAGCATTAAAATTACAACTCAAAACAGGCGGCCGGATGGTTATTCCAGTAGAGTCTGGGCCTGATCAACAACTCGTACTGATACATAAGCAATCTGAAGATTACTATTCTGAGGTGCCAGTGGCCCCGGTACGTTTTGTGCCGCTTAGACGTGGTTAATCGGTGCTTTTACGGCAGCCACATTTATTACAAAGACAGTTATAGAGCCAAGAGAAAATCAATCCGCCTAACCCGCCATCAATAAATCCATATCCAAATCCGATGAAGCTACCCAGGGGACTAATGATATATCCTCTGTAGAGGCTGCTTAAAGGTTCGAAGGGAAGGCCTGAACTGCCATCAAACGCAATAATCCACCAAGTCAGGATAAATAGCCCAAACCCCCAGAAAAGTGCGCACGTGATTGTGAATGCTTTGATGTTAAGTTGCATATTTACCTCCATGTAACTTGTGTTTAAATCTACTCCAAAAATATCATCTATTTTGATTGGCTGCAAAAATAAGAAACCGTTTTGACCTGTGACGACGACGAGAGCCAGGGCACTTGTGCCCCGGTTTGACGAAATAATCTACTTTGTATTAAAGCACTTTAGGAATTGTCGAATGGTTTGCCAACGAGAGTTGTGATTGCCCCAAGTTAGATCTGTGTATATATCCTAGTTGTTGAAGGGCCTCTAAAACTTCTTTCGATTTTTTGTGAGGCTTGATGAGAATTAAGGCTTCTTTATTGATACGCATATCGATATTAAAAGTTCTCAATATGAAGTCTCGAATCAGTTTTTTCATTTCATTCCGAGAAATCTCTAGGTCATCTGCTGCAGCGTGAGCTGCCTGCTCTTCAGTACGTGTGGGATGGGGGACAAGATGCATGCGATTTTGAATTGAATCTAAGATCGGAAATGAATCCGCAAAAACTTGTGCGACTTCAACCCCGAATGTATATCGGTAGATTTGATCAAGAGACATTTTGAAATCAATAGCATGATGCGTACGCTCTTTGTAATCAAGCGTATGGTCCATAAATGCGTAAAGATCTAGATCGCTCTTAGGTTCAGGTAAATAGCCGTAGGAAAAATGGGTTCGACTACCAAAAAATGCAATGGTTTCGATGTAAGGTTGGCTTTGTATAAAGGCGAGTAAATTTTGAAAATTGTCTTCTGAAACACCTATAGGTAAGGGTACGACTAAGTCAGACAAATGGAGTAGGGTATGGCGTACAGGTGGACTTGCTTCATTTGGTGATGCATAAGAATGTGTTATAGACAGGATTCCGATAGAAACAAAGGCTAAGATTCGCATAGGGTAATCTTCTAACATAATATCAGCACCATAGTCTTGGCTGGATAGCTTAAAAAAACAATTGATCTTCATTAATTTTTATGTATAATTATAAATATAATCAATTTATATTAAGGAGTATACTAGTGAATTTATTAAGGAATTTAGGATTATCATGCCTTATGTTGGGATTAGTGGCCTGTGGCAGTGAAAAACCTGTTGTGAACCCAAATAATCTGGTTAAAAAGCCAGACAACGTACAAAAGCAAGATTTAAAGGCAAATCCAGAACAAGCCATTAATAATGATGGAGGCCTTGAAAATAAAGATAATAATGAGCAGTCCGACACCGTAGAAGCTGAGGTTCTCCAAGATGAGAATAAAGTTACTGATAAATCAAATAAAAATAAAATAGTAGAAGGACCCATCACACCTGAAGTTAAAGGTGTCGAAAATAAAAAAGGGGATGAGCTCAATCAACTAGGTGTTGCAACGGCTGAGCAGTATTTTCATAAAGCCGGATTAGGGGAACTTAAGTTTAAAGAAGTTGAAGGCAAAATAATCAGTCATTTTGTTACATATGGCCACTATGAATCTTATTTAAATAAGGCCTTTGAAAGAAAGAGCGTTTACCCCCTTAAGCTTAAATGGCGGGATAGAGTATTACCTGGTTATAAATTATTTATTGAAGCAAAGTACTTATTCTATCATCCAACAAAATCCCGCTATGTCACACAAAACGAAGACAAAAAAAAGGAAAAAGTAGTTGGGGTCGCTCGATTTGGTGCAGACTTGTTTGCCGATTGGTTAAACTCACAGGTCATATCTGAAAAAAATCCATATCATTTTGTGGGCCAATGGCAATGGCCTGCAGGCAGAGGTACCATATATAAAAAAGATAGTGATATATCACCTAGTTTTGCTAACTGGGATCTTGGGTTTCAAGTTGAGTATGTCAAAAATACTGAAACGAAAAACATATCAACCGACGAAGAAAAAAATTAGGCAATGGGTTACTCTTTGCTTGGATGCAATGTATCACTCAGTAGGTAACTCATGATGAGTTTCAGAAACAACACAGGGATGAACCACTCGAGGCTAGGAACAGCTGGCAGCCAATAGAAATTTATAAATAGGACTCCAAGAAAGAATATCGTGGCTACAGGCCGTTGTAGAGTAGGTGTGGCGGCTAAAATAGCACCTGTCGAGATAAGCAAATAACCATAGTAGGCACCCACATATCCCCAATCCATGTCATAAAACAACCAGCTGATGGCTAGAATATGTAAACCGTGTACAGCCACAAATCCAAAATGGTGATAGGCTTCCTGCGAGGACCTATGCCACCATCGTTTGGCGGAGTTTGTGACGTTACAAATGGCCCCCCCGACGACATCCCAACAAATGAAAACTCCCAGTACGATCTGTAGCGTACTCCATGACAATTCGCGATGTCTCACGTAGGCAAACCAAGCCCCCACAAAAACCAATGAAATGAAATATTGTAAAACAAGCTCAATGGGTGAGGCTTTCGGGCCGCTGATTCGATCTATGATGCCTCGAAAACCGGATTTTGGTTTTAGTGCTGCCATGACCTTCAGTGTATCAAATTTAACCTCAATCGTCATAGATGGGGAGGCCCGATTCCTTTTTTGTCACTCACGACAAACGAGTGTTTAAACCTTATGGATAAACTTTTCAAAAGCCTCGTTGACAAGTTCTGGCTGTTCTAGGTTTACGAGGTGTGCAGCATTGGGGACTCGAATGAGCGTACTTTGGGGCATCGCACTGTGCATATCTTCAGCAGCTTGAGCGGGCATGACCATATCAAGATCGGCCTGGATGATGAGACAGGGTTTTTTGAAATCTTTTAGGACATGCATGCGATCTGGGCGTTGAGCCATAGCTTCTAGGGCCCAAACAAGTGCCTGATCAGGGATATTTTCATCTAGTACCAGTTCTTTGAGTTGAGGTTTTGACTCTATGGTTTCAGTTGTCAATAGCATTGAAAGCATTGATTGGGGTTCGAAACCGCTAGTTTGAATAGTATTAATCATTTGTTGTCGGGTCTGTTTGATCGAATTTGAGTCAGCGTAAGGGTGTGTGCTGACCAGGACCAGTCCAGCTACTCGATCTGGGTGTCGTTCGGCCAAGGCCAAGGCTACATATCCACCCATCGAAAATCCACCCACGATAGCCTCAGACGCACCATGGTCATCAAGGGTCTGACACATATCATCTGCAAGATCTTCAATGCTGAAGGGTGACCCTTCAGCTGAGAATCCTCTTAGATCTGGCGCAATCACCTGCGTCACTGAGCTCAAGTAGGTAATTTGTGGGGTCCACATATTATGGGTCAAAGGAAACCCATGAATCAGGAGTAAAGGTTTTGATGCCATGGACTCTAGTGTACTAAACCCCGTCTCAAAAATAACTGTAATTCCGATTGGTTTGCATGCCTAGCATGAAACATTCGTAGGGTTCTAGGGCGTGTCTTCATAATGGAGTCGTTGCGAAGAAATTGAGATAGAATCCATTATGAAGACACGCCCTGGTAAAAGTCTCTGTTTTCTGATTCAATAGGGATCACATTTTTTGAATTATTTGGAGTAAACAGGTATGAAAGCATCTCACAAGTATGATTTATATGAAAAAGCCGTCCAATGCCCAGAGGTTGAATGTGCCTTTGCATTGAGGGTGTACAAAAAGCATCAAAAGAAATCACCCAAAATATTCCGAGAAGATTTTTGCAGCTCATTTATAAATGCAATTCACTGGGTCCAGATGAATCCCGACCACAAGGCTTATGCCCTTGATAACGCATTAGCACCCTTAAAATATGGAAGTCGTGTTCATATACCAAAGCTGACGGAAGAAGAGCAGGGTCGTTTAGGGATCTACCAAATGGACGTTCGAAGCACCAAAGCGCCGAAGTCCGATATTATTATGGCTTCAAATTTCTCGTGGCTGATCTTTAAAACCCGTGAAGAATTAAAAGCATATTTTAAAGCATGCCATCAAAGATTGAACAAGAATGGCATGATGATCATGGATATGTTGGGTGGCAGTGACTGCCATGAGCCCAACGTTGAAGTCGACCGTCGTCACCATTTTACATACTACTGGGAGCAGTACGAATTTAATCCCATCACTCATGATGCCAAATTTGCCATTCACTTCAAAGAGCCGGGCCAAAAAAAACGGGTTGATGTGTTTCAATACGATTGGCGACTCTGGTCTATACCAGAGGCGGTTGAAATTTTAAAAGAAGCAGGGTTCTCGGATGTGCATGTCTACTGGGAAGATGATGATGAGGATGGAGATGGCAACGGCAACTTCAGACCTCAAAAGCGAGTCGAGTCTTGTGCTTCGTGGGTTGCTTATCTCGCAGCTTGTAAATAGTTCTATGGCTTAAAACTTGAATACATAATATTGCCATGCTTTACCTTGAGCTCGGCACGGTATTTTTTTGAGCCGGTTAACGACATATCCGGAAAATTATTAATGGTGCCGTGATTGACCTTTGTCGTGTAATTAAATTCTTGGATATTGCGCGGTGAGAACGTCAGATTACCATGGCTGACCTTAGCAAATTGATTTTGTGCAAGTCCCAACAGTGATAGGTTGCCGTATTTCAACTCTGCTTTGAGGGTTAACTGTCTGGGGACATAAAAATCGCAAGTGCCTCGTTTGAGTTTTGCGTACAACGTCGAACCTTGTGTGGTTACGATATTTTTGTAGGATTCATCATCGAAATCGTTGTCAGCAGAATAAACACAACGATATGTAATTTGGTTGGTTTTAGAGGGTTGGATCTTTAAGTTTCCGTGAGTTAATTTAATGGCGAAAGTATCATGATCATGGATAGAAACTTGACCTTTGGCTGTCAACTTGCTGCTTGCAAACTTGTTTGAGTGTGATTCCAATTTGGTTTTTTGAAAAGGATAAGAAAACGTAACCTTGTCTTCCCAGTCTTTGAAGTCAGAGTCAATATCACGAATGTTATTTTTGTGAATCTCAAACATTTCATCGAAATATTTCTCAAATTTAGATTCAATGTCTTTGGATTTTCTTTCGCTCGATTCAATTGCTTTGCCGAATAAATTTTCAAATAACGGGACAAAAGTTTTAATAATTAAAATGTCGGCGAGTAACCCTAGACATATAATTACAAAAATCGAAAGAATTAAAGTGATGCTTCCAATGAAGAGATATTTTGGCCAACGTGATGTTTTAGGAGCGGACTGAAGAGATAGCCCACGCTCAAGTCTGTAGCGATTGGCTAAGGTTTCGGGTGTGCCTAAGAATTTGAGAACTCCAGCCAGGGACATGTCGGGTTGAGCTGTTCGGTCCTCGATATGACTTCTGATTTCCATGAGGATGTCGAGTTTGTCATTAACAGATACACCTTCTAAGGAATTTTCAAGTTGGGAAAGATATTTTTCGAGTAACTTGGACTCTTGTTCATTCATGATTCGCCTCCAACAGCTTTTTAGTTCGTTTAATCAGATGATTCCACTCCTGTTTCATCTCTGAAAGCAATGATCTGCCTTCGGGTGTTAGGGTGTAATATTTTCTAGGATGACCCAATGCATTTTCAGTGCGCCATCGGCCCACAATAAGCTTCTCTCGCGACATGCGACCCAGAAGGGCATATAACGTACCATCCGTTATGTGAAGCTCTAGAAGACATAGGGCCTGTAGAATATCCGCGCCGTATCTTTCTTGTGGTTCAAGTAAACTCATGAGGTGGAACTCTAAGATGCCTTTGCGTAACTGAGTTTTCCAATTTTCTAACTTCACACCATGTTTATATAACAATATACCTTGCAATGCAATGTAAAATTTAACTCATAGAATCAAATAGTTATTCTGTGCCCAAAGGTTCTTCGGCACCCTTTGGGCAGAAAATGATGAGTTCGTTAAGATTGCAGGGTAATGGCGATTAATCCAGTAGTGCTTCAAGCAGGTCCAGTTCTTTAAATTTGCTTTCTATTTCTTTTAATACTTCTTCATCATTCAAAGATTGTTGTTTTATATAGCCTAAAATTTTTTTCAGAGCTTTTGACAAGTCCATAATCTTATCATTGATATCCTCATTCTTTTTTCTATTCTTATAATGAGGTTTTTCATTTAATTTTTATGGTTATTGTAAATGACGAAACTTGCGGTCTTGTTAAAAGTGAGTTGTTTTTCATCTATTGCGTATTAGCAAAAGCATTGAAATGACTCGATGTATTCAATACAAGTAAAACTAGGAAACAAATTTTCAATAAATTCATAAAATCACCCCAAGAGAATGTCCTTAGGAATAGTACAAAGGATTTCATGTAGCCATCTGTTATTTAAAAATATCAATTTACACTTGTTGTAATACTTTGAAAAATGAGTAGAATAGGGCTCTATGGAAAAAGCTGAAAAAGTCGTTGGTATTATGCCTACTCCCAATCCTGTCACTTTAAAGTTCCATTTAGATGGATCACTCTGTGAATCGGTCGTGAATTTTACAACCCCAGATGAAGCTAAAGATGTGCCGTTTGTCCAAGCGCTATTTGCGCTTCCTGAAGTCACAGGAGTCATGGTTCGGCAAGACGTCGTCTCCGTCACAAAAACACCTGAAGCCTCATGGGAAGATGTATCAGAAGCAACTCAGTGGCAGTCTCTTTGCGAACGAATCCGTCAATCTATTGAATCACAACTGGCACTCGGTCCCGTATCCATTCCTGTACCAGAAATTTCAGAAGAGGAAAAAGAATCAACTGATAGTGTTTCACAGCGTATTGAACAGATCATAAACGATGAAATTCGTCCCGCTGTAGCGATGGATGGGGGAGATATTACGTTTGATCGTTTTGAATCAGGGACGGTATACCTTCATCTAAAAGGTGCGTGCTCAGGATGTCCCAGCTCTGTTGTGACATTAAAAATGGGCATCGAAAACCGACTTAAAGAAGAGATCCCAGAAATCAAAGATGTCGTAGCAGTCTAACACCCTGGCCCTTTGAAAAAGGGGTATACTAAGACCTAAGTTTTCTCGACAACCAAAGGTTCACCACCATGAATGTTGCCAAACATATCATTCGCATCTTAGAAGCGAACCAGGTCAAGTACGTCTTTGGTCTGCCTGGAGAAGAAATCATTCCTATCATGGACGCAATACAAGATTCTGATATTACCTTTGTCACAGCTCGTCATGAACAGGGCGCCGGGTTTATGGCCGATGTTTACAGTAGGATTACAAAAGAACTGACCGTATGTCTGGCCACCCTTGGTCCTGGGGCTACAAACTTTGCAACCCCAGCTGCGGATGCTTTTTTGGACTTTGCACCCGTGTTGTTTCTCACCGGTCAGGCGGAACGTACACGTCTTTATAAAAACAGCCACCAAGTAATTGATACCAAAGCTGTATTTGACCCCATCACGAAGTGGAGTGGATCTGTCATCACATCGGATAATATTACCGAGGTGATTCAAAACTGTATTAAAATTGCCAAAACACATCCCATGGGTGCCGTTCATTTAGTGATTCCTGAAGATGTACAAAAACTACCTTGTTCAGATTGTAAAATTCTCAAAGTTCAATTTCCTCAGTCTACTTATCCAAACGAAGAACAATTGAAACGAGCGCAAACGATTTTAAGCAAAGCCAAACGTCCTGTGG
This sequence comes from Deltaproteobacteria bacterium, assembly GCA_029262815.1. GTDB lineage: Bacteria > Bdellovibrionota > JAJCYS01 > JAJCYS01 > JAJCYS01 > JAJCYS01. The sequence goes on from JAJCYS010000049.1 coordinate 23,827, forward strand.
TGATAGCAGGAAATGGAATTTTTCGTGAAGAAGCGCACCATGCATTAAAGCAGTTTTGTGAAGCGCTTAATATTCCTGTTGTGGAAACCTATATGGGAAAAGGGAGCCTACCTAACAGTCATCCTATGTTTGTGGGGGCCTTAGGTCTACCTTGGAAAGATCCGGCTTATACGTTGGTTGCTGAATCGGACGTAGTGATTACCATCGGGTACGATTTAGTTGAGCTTGAACCCAAAGCGTGGAATCCAAACAGCGATAAATCCATCATTCATATCGGATCACGTCCCGCTGAGGTGGATCAACATTATGTGTTAGAAGTCGGTATTCAGGGACAAATTGACAAATCGCTTTCCTGGCTTCAGAAAAACCTAACAGCTTATGATGTTCATGATTCCATTCGACTGTACAAAGACAAAGCGCGTGAGGATATTGCCTTAGCACTCTCAGAGAAACGATTTCCATTATCACCTGCATTTGTTATCCATCAACTGGCTGATCTTTTGACGCCCAAAGATATTGTTATCAGTGATGTCGGTGCTCATAAAATTTGGATGGGTCGCCTGTTCCCTTGTGAGGTGCCTGGTCGCTGTATCATTTCAAATGGATTAGCAACCATGGGCATTGCTCTACCAGGAGCTATTGGTGCTGCATTAGCTGACCCTGAAGCTCGAGTAGTGTCTGTGAATGGAGATGGGGGATTTCTGATGAATGTCCAGGAGCTTGAAACAGCAACACGGCTCAATCTACCCATCATTCACATTGTGTTTAACGATTCGCTTTATGGGTTGATCAAGTGGAAACAATATTTAGAAAACTTACCTCCAAGCCAGGTTGATTTTACCAATCCTGATTTTGTAAAATTAGCTGAAAGTTTTGGTGCAAAAGGATTACGGATCAAATCTTTCGAAGATGTCCGACCTGTTTTAGTAGAAGCGCTTTCGGCGCAAACGCAAGTTATCATTGACTGTCCCGTTGATTTTGAAGAAAACATTCGTTTAGTACAACGAACGAAAAAATAACAGAGGTGCCCATGGCTAAAGAACACGTGGTCAAAAATCCATACTCAGGTCGAAGCGTTGGTCGAGTGATCACCCACGCCCCTAAACAAGGCCTTGCCATGTTGACCAAGGCCAAAAAAGTATTTGAGATCCTTAAGAAAACTTCACGTTATGAACGAGCTCGAGCGCTCATGCAAATTTCAGACGCACTGAAACAGCAGAAGGAAACATTTGCGAAAACCCTTATGCAGGAAGCAGGAAAGCCAATTACACTAGCACGTGCGGAGGTTGATCGTGCGATTTTTACCTTTGCCTATGCTGCTGAAGAAATAAAACGGTTTGGACAAGAGGCACTGCCCATGGATTTGATCCCGGGTGCTGAAGGGCGACGTGGGCTAGTGGAACGATTCCCGATTGGCCCTATTTTGGGCATCACGCCGTTCAACTTTCCGTTGAATTTGGTTGCACATAAAGTAGCGCCAGCACTAGCTGTGGGAAATCCGATAATCATTAAACCCAATATTTTGACCCCTTTTATGTCACTACAACTCAAGAATTTGGTTGATCGATCGAGCTTTCCTAAAGATAGCATGCAGGTGGCTTTGCTTGAGGGTGCAGATGCTGAGGCTATTGTGGTTCATGATGATTGTGCCATGGTGAGTTTTACAGGCAGTGCCCAAATTGGGTGGCATGTGAAGCAAGTCGCAGCTAAGAAAAAAGTTGCCTTAGAGTTGGGCGGTAATGCCATAGCCGTTCTAAGTCAGGATGGTGCCGCTGGAGTTTTTGCTGAAAAAGTGGCACGTGCAGCATTCGCGTATGCAGGGCAGAGTTGTATTTCAGTGCAAACAGCGCTTATTCATGAATCTCATTACGAATCGGTGAAACGTAAAATTGTATCTCACACCAAGGCATTGAAAGTCGGAGATCCAGCAAAAACGGCTACATGGTGTGGACCGGTGATTAACGAAAGTGCTGCCGATCGTTTAGAAAGCTGGATCAAAGAAGCTGCCGACAAAGGAGCCAAAGTGCTTACAGGAGGTAAGCGGCAAGGGTTGGTTATTACGCCTTGTGTGCTTGAAAATGTAGGCGAGTCTGAAAAAATAAGTTGTGAAGAAGCGTTTGGTCCTGTTGTGCTATTAAAACCCTTCAAGCTGGACGGTGAAGCCATTCGATTTATCAATCGTAGTAAGTATGGGCTTCAGAGTGGGCTGTTCACCAACCACTATCCCCGTATACAATCGTATTTTGAGTCTTTAGAAGTGGGTGGGCTGATGGTAAATGAAGTGCCTACATATCGAATAGATCATATGCCATATGGTGGGGTCAAAGATTCCGGATTTGGACGTGAAGGTCTCAAGTGGACGATGGAAGAAATGACTGAGCCTAAATTGCTTATGGTATCTCTTTAGTCGGTTGTTTCTCAGGAAGGGGTTCTGAAAAAGCATGTGGTGTAATTGTAATACCATAGTGACGGCAAGCTTTCGAAACATCTAACTTGCGCTTGAGTTTAACAAATCCATAATTTTCTTCTTCGATAACGTATGAGGCAGTGACTTCGCCACCGTGGGTTTCTGTGAGTTCGTAGAGTTTTTTGAGATCACCTTTGAACCAATAGAGTTGATGAGGTGCACGGCCGATGTGAATTGTTTTTGAGACAACTTCTTGTCCTGGATAACATCCTTTATCAAATGAAATGCCTTGGATGACGTCAGAGTCCAAAGCGGAGAAACGCTTTGTATAATCTAAAGGGAAAATCGGAATTTTGCCTAAAACACGGTCTTGTTGTATGGGAGCTAAGGCCAGTGGGCCAGTTACGTTAAACTTAAATCCAACACCAATGGGTTTAAACAGTGCGGATTGAGCATCGGGATTGGTCTGTGCCCATTGGCAGGAAATGGGAGGATGTAGCGTGATATCTTCGCTAAATAAATGGGTTTCGAAATCTTGGAGAAACAAGTCATAGCAATCTTCGTGGATCTCGGCGTAGATCAAATCATCTGAGCTTTTAAACAAGCCAGCCGTAAATAGAATTTTGCCTTCAGGGGATAAAAAATGGGTTATGCAGCCTTTACTTAGTGTATGGGGGGATATCAGTTGTGAAGTACGTCTATTTAAGTAGGGGATTAAATCATTGCCAGAGAGATGAATTACGATCCAGTTTCCCATACCCACTAGTCTAGCTGTCCTTCAAGATATCGGCAACTATTTGACGAGATCCCCAAAAAAATACCGATGATCATTCAAGAAGTGATAGGCTTTATCCAATATAAAATAGCTTGATGGAGGCCAATCGATGAGTTTGACGTGTGGAATCGTAGGACTGCCCAATGTGGGAAAATCCACCTTATTTAATGCGCTGACAAGTTCGGGTGTAGATTCAGCCAATTTCCCTTTTTGTACCATTGATCCGAATGTGGGGATTGTGAAAGTACCAGATTATCGATTATGGGATATTGCAAAAGCTGTAGGCCCTGAAAAGGTTATCCCAACAACAGTCTCGTTCACAGATATTGCAGGCCTGGTTGAAGGGGCATCTAAAGGAGAAGGGCTGGGGAACCAGTTTTTGGGCCATATCAAAAGTACTCAAGCGATTGTTCATGTGGTGCGTTGTTTTGAAGATGAAAATGTGACCCACGTCAATGATACTGTGGATCCTGTTCGTGATATTGAAATTATTGAAACTGAGCTCATGCTAGCTGATTTAGCTACGGTAACAAAACGTTTTTCTACGTTAGAAAAACAACGAAGAGTAAATCCTAAATCGGTGGTCGGATTCGAAGCGCTAGAAAAAGTGAAAGTGGGATTGGAATCAGGGACGCTGGTTCGAAATCTAGAATTGACTGATGAGGATCGTTCGGGACTTGCGGATCTTCATTTGTTAACTGAAAAACCCATGCTCTATGTTGCCAATGTTTCAGAAGACGATTTGTTAGACCCTGAGGCAAATCCACATGTTAATAATCTAACGGCCAAAGTATCTAAAGAGAACGTCTTGGTCATTTGCAGTAAAATCGAGGCCGAAATCAGCCAGTTGCCGGATGAAGAGAAGTCTTCCTTTTTAGAATCGATGGGACTACCTGAAAGTGGATTAGATAGATTGGTGAAAACTACATATCGATTATTAAAGCTGATGACCTATTTTACAGCGGGTAAAAAAGAGGTACGTGCTTGGACAGTGCGTGATGGGGCAAAAGCACCAGAGGCCGCAGGCGTGATTCATACGGATTTTGAGAAAGGATTTATCAAAGCTGAGGTATTTCATTACGAAGAACTTATGAAGCATGGCAGTGAAGCTGAGATTAAAGCAAATGGGTTACTTCGAATTGAAGGTAAGGAATACGATGTTCGTGATGGAGATGTCATGCACTTTCGATTTAATGTGTAGCACTCTCTGTTAGAATGCTATCGTATTTTTGAAATATGCTTGCAACATGATAAATCCATCTATAACTTGTTGAATAGTTTATACAGTCTTGTGTGTAATTTTTTTCCTTTGTGATCCGATCTAAATCGAATGAATAGGATCCGGCCCATTCTTTGATAAGTTCTGGGGTAGATGGAATGCCTTCTTCGTGAATCAAATTAAAGTAGTGTTGTTCGATACTACTTTGTTTTGTGTGAGAAATGGAGGTTAATAAAATTTGTCTAAATTGTTCAAATTCTAAATTTCTTAAAATTAATTGTACATTCGTAAGCATGTCATCAGGATTCCAATTCGTAAGTTTGATGTGTAGATGGTATGAAATATCTGCATGAAAAAGATCATGTAAGAAAAAATCTACGATGTTTATTGTATTGTTATGCGCAAAAAGAGGATTTTCAATCATGCTGAATAGTAGTACAGGTAGGGGTGCGAGTTTATTGAAATTATAAATACTGGGTGCGTATGGTATGGGCATGATCAACCAAAAATTTTCGTAGGGTTCCTTAAAGAAAAATGATTGAATAGATGTTCCGTCCTGAAGACGATCATTCAGAACTGTTTTTTCTGAACTATACTCATCTAATCTCTGGATTAATTGAGAAATATTTCCGTACTTAGTTAGTTTGCCCAGTTCCAAAGTAGGGTCTGTTGCTACCATTCCATGAAGTGAAAGGTTCAAAGCCTCAGTATACGTTATCTGGCTATTTTCAATATTTTTGTTGAGTAGTGACAAAATGGTTTTTCGATGTCGGTGGAATATGGTGTCTTGATTGTATGGCAACAGAGATAGCCGGTGATGGAGCACTCTCAAAAGAGGTAAAAATTCAGGGCTCTTCAATTCATCAAAATGAAGCGTAGCATTGTTCTTTTGCCAACGCACGTATTGCCGCATTCGTCTAACCCAAAGCTGAGCGATCGTAAGTTCATCTGATGTATAGAGCGAATGCATCACACGATCAATTTGCTTTAGTGTTTTTAAGGTTTCACATGGAGTGCCGTATAAGTCAGTTGAAAAACATGTGAGACAGAAAAAAATACAGATGTTGAGTCTAGCTATCATATGTCCTTGCTTAAAGAGAGTTCCTTCAGGGTGCCGTGAGTGGCCACCTGAAGGAACAACAGGTTAACTGATGGGAATACTTTTTGCTACTACTTTGGTGACTTTGAGTAAGGTTATCTTTAAAGTTTAATTTGTGAAATAAGCTTTTATGTTTGCTTCGTCGTGTTCGTTATGACGATCACAAGAGATTGTTTCGCTCTGCTCGTAAAAACGATCGAAGATGGATCCCTGCCTTCGCAGAGATGACAAAAAAAGGCAGGAACCTATTTGTAGTTTTTATTTTTTTTCTTTAAGATTTACATGAAAGCGAATGGAGTCGTATGCGAATTGATAAAAATATCGAATGCGCACATAGTATTCATTTGCTGATTTAGGCAAATGAACGAATCCCGAAAAAGAGCCTTTTTCTGGCGGGGCTAACATAAATTTTTGATTCTTATTATCCCCAATTCGTTTGGTAAAAAGCGTAGAAGATCCTAGGTTACCTGTGACGGAATCTTCTTTTGGCGGTACGATTTCATAGGAAATATTACTCAGCTTAATTTGGTCATAAGCCTGTAGTTGGACCATATTTTCAGTGTAGACGTAAAAAACAAAAAACTTTCGTCCGCCTATGTATTCAAATTTTAAGTTGTTTTGCGTAATGAGTGTGCCGCCGTGAGGTCCCTTAGGATGTTTCTTTTTCTTTGTCTGCTTTGAGTTTTGGGCTTCCGTTGCTGTTAGGGTACAATGTCCTATCGTGAAAAACAGGAAAGATGCAACGAAGCAGACCTTCAACATAAGGATATTGTACGACGAGATGGTGATATGACGCAAAGTGTGATTGTTTGTGGGAGTGGTGGGGTAGGATTGACCCTAGCTTCGACGTTGGCCAATTTAGGGTGGTCAGTGCGTGTTGCCGATTGCAAACACAGGCCTAGAAGCGGAAGCCTCAATGCATATGGGGTCCTCAGCATGCGGGATCGACCCATCACTTCACCCCTCAGATTACTGCAGTCTGAGGCCCTAAAGCGATGGCCTGATTTTTATGAATATACGCTTCAGTTAGGTTCTATAGAAAAAGCAGATGTTACAGAGTGGGTGAGCTCTCGAAAAGTATCCAACCATGAAATATTAAGAGACGATCCGAATCGTAATTGTGTTGAATCAGAGAAGGCCAATTGGGATTCGTATGTTGACCATTCCGATTTTTCTGCTGCGCTTAGGATCCCCGCGCTTTTTATTGACCCTGCTAAAGTCATGGATGCATTGAAGAAGAAATGTATTGACCAAGGTGTGATATTCGAAACTTTTTCTTCTGACCAGTTCCCCTATCTTGGAATCACAAATGAGTCAGAAAAAACAGTTTCTGTATCTGGTAAGACAGCTGATCTGGTTGTATGGGCTACAGGTGCTTGGGCGCATGAAAATCTTTCGTCACACTTAAAATTGCCGCATGGGTACGTAAAGGAGCATGTTACATACCAAACGTTTGAGTGTTCGGATTTAGAACCTAGGATGGGGCTGACCCATGATGGGTTTATGGGCAAAAGAGAGGGATCAGATACTTGGGTGATGGGCGGTGAATCATGGCAGCCCACTTCTGAACTTTGTGCTCAACTAAAGAATATAAAAAAACGTGAAGGGTTCAGAGGACGTATGGCAGGTCGATACCCTGTGTTTGGGCTAGACCCTCGAGGATATTCAGTGTATTGGGCATACGGATTTCATCGAATTGGGTGGATCTTGGCGCCGTTGTTACCTACTTTATTTCGATCTCAATTAACACATAGACCGCTTAGCCCTGCTATTGAGACTGCATTTCGAGCTATACTACCTGATCGATATATCAAGGAGCCTTTCAATGGATAAACTTGTTTTAGGAAAAGATGGGTCATGGTCCCTTTTCTCCCAAAGGTGGGGCGAAGGGTATCACTCGCGTATTGGGGCTTATACTGAAACGCAAATGATTTATGGCCGTGCTTGTATCGAGTGGATGCAAAAACATCCAAACCCAAAGTCTGTACATGTGGTGGAACTTGGATTCGGACTTGGATATGGATTTGCAGTAGCCAATCAATTTATGAATTCATTTTCGCCTTCAGTTCTCCGATCGTATACCGGATATGAACTTAAGAAACCCCAAATGATGCCGCCATTACCCCAATTTATCGGTTGGCTAACTGCGTATCGATCTCAATTGTATCAAGATCATGCAGTTTCAATTCGAGGTGTCTCAAATCGATTAATTATGGGTGATATTAATTGTATGTGGGACTCACAAAATGTGGACATTCTTTTCTGGGACGCCTTTTCGCCCAGGCGAGCACCAGAGTGCTGGAATAGTGATTTATTCGCCCGTGTATTTCAATGTATGAATCAAAATGCCTGTTTGGTGACTTTCTCAGCATCAAAAAAAATAAGACACAGTTTAGAATCGGTTGGTTTTGTAGTGGATGCGCTACCTTTGGCTGGCCCCAAGCGTGAGGGTACTCTGGCTTGGCGTAGCGATTGAAGTATACAAAAAACAATTGATTTAGGCATGAGCTGGATCATGTACTCTGTAAATTCATGCGTTATAATGCTAATTAGCATCCATGAATTTCAAGAAGATCATTTTTTTACTAGTCCTGTCGATTTATTCCGTAAGCACATATTCAGTAGAGTTACCGGTTGATGGAAACAGAAAAGTTGAGTTAGGGGGTTCGGCTCGGATTCGTCCCGAATTAGTAGACCATGACGCCTTTAACAGTACAGAAAAGCCGATTGATTTTATTGGAACCCGATTTCAAGTTCATTTCGGGTTTGAAGATTCAGGGTTCAGAAGTTTTTTTCAAGCACAGTATTCCAAGAGCTTTGGTGAGCTAAATCAGTTTAGTGGTCAGGCTAGCGGTGTCTTGCGAGATGACGTCATTTTTTTGCACCAAGGGTTTGTTCAGTTCTTCAATGACTGGATGTCTTTTTGGATCGGCCGAAAAGAAATTGCATATGGCGATGAATTAGTTATCGGAAAAGTAGGGTGGAGCAATATTGGCCGATCATTTGATCATGCAACATTTCGAATTAACGTTAACGACATGGGATGGATCGATTTCCTTTTTCTCTCCCGTGTTGAAGGTACTGGCATTTCAAATTTTAGTTTAAGAGATCATCAGCTGCTAGGTGTATATTCAAGTTTTTCGACAGGTATTTTTAAGGCAATTGATGGGTATGCTCTGGTTGAGTTAAATGATTTAAAAAGAGTTGGCATTGATGATGACAGGCAAATTTGGGTTCTCGGTGGTCGCGTCAAAGGTAAAACAGAGGGGTTTGATTTTAGGCTTGAAGTGACGGGAGAGTTGATTGACGTACGAGGGACTGACGAACAGAATTCAGCTTTTCAGGGTGATTTAGAACTAGGGTTGCTATTTTCAATGTGGCGTATTGCCCTTGAATTTGCCTATGCTAGCAAAGACTATCGCCAACTGTACCCTACGGGACATAAGTGGTTGGGTCATCAAGACTTTTTTTCTCGCAGAAATATTATGGACGCTGTCTTTCATTTGCGTGTCACACCTTTGGATGTGCTTAGTTTTTATTTAGATGTGCATACTTATTTTAGGGCTGATGATGATGCCTCGATGTTTCGATTCAATGGAAAGTCGATCGGTGAGATAGGGGGTGAAAAATATGCCGGTATCGAATTCGATTTCTTTTTGAACTGGACCGTATTCAAGTATTTAAAGTTGAAGTTTGGAGCCTCTACTTTTTTTCCGGGTGAATATATCAAAGAAAACTTAACCTCACGCACGCTGACATTCTTCTATGTACAATCATTGTCTGTATTTTAAATTTATCAACCTGTGATTACTGAGGGGCAGTCCCTAACTATTTGCATATTTATGAGTATGTGGGTACCCTAAAGGTACAGGAGTTGCCGGGGGAGGCCAGTGGTGGTTCGGTTTTTTTGCATATTTTTTCTCTGCGCGTGCCGCGCTGTGTATGCTACTGAGCTTCCAAACGGAAAATACACCTATTCGGAGGGGGAGAGGACTGTAGAAATTTCAGTAATTAAAATTGAGGGGACTGACTTTCTTGAAATCAAAGGCGAAAATTCAGAAACAAATCATTTCTATCAAGCTCATATTAACCTTGCTAATTTTAGTGGAAAGACGGTGTATCAAGGGTTGTACGCGAACGAGTTTTACTCCGGCTATCTGAAGATGACTTTTTGGTATGGTGGTTTGAAGGGAAACGGTTCGAATAGTGTACATGAAGATAAATCAGCCTTTACGTATGAAACCGAAAGTCACATCGATATGTACGTTTTAGATGATATTGATTCAACTACATATTATATTCCATATCATATGAGGAATAGAGAAGAGAATTACAAAGGCAGAGCGGGGTACCCGATGCAATTTCGGTTGGATCCAGCCGACAATACACTTGAAATTACAGCTAGAGCCGTTTTTGATCTTAGAGCAAGTCTCAAAGCCAGCGATTCTTATCCTGTTAATAATTTAGAAAGCTCTCAACAAGTTGATTCTCGCAGATTGTCTCTTGAGGTTCTCTCGAAGTTCGCGAAAGAAGTTATTGAAATTCTTGGTAATCAATTCACACTCTGAATCTTTTTCTTTCTTTTCTAATGGGCTAATAAAGCAGGGGTTTTAGGTCTCAGATATTTAACTTGAAATATAAATAAAAAAAGTTTATAATTACTCCAATTGCATTATTTGGAGGTAATTATGAAAAAAACTGTGTTTAGCATCGTATGTGCTGGAATCGTCATGACGGGGTGTACAAGCGCCCCTAAAGGGGAAGCTCTGTTGTCCCTGAGTCAAGGTACATCTATGTCAATGGTTCATGAAAAATTAGGAAAACCAGATCATGTCAGTTTAGAAAACGGATTAACTTCCTGGCATTACACCATTTCAACGGGTTGGTTAGATTATCATTACAAAATCGTTGATTTCAAAAAAGGTGTTCTTGTTGCTTTGCGAGACGACAGATCTCGAGCACAACGGGAACATGAGTTAGATAAAATTAGAACTCAAAGCCAGTACGACATCGAGAAAGCTAAAGCAGGTGCAACTCGCATTGAACTGAATACCATTCAAGAAGTAGATACATCTGTCTCTATTTATTAGTCATACTTCTATAGTTATAAAGATAGCATAGAAGGTCTGAGCATATTGCTCAGGCCTTTTTTTATTCGACTTGATCAATGAAGATGATCTGTTTCTTTCCTTCGTCAATGGAGGCAGAATCGTTATCGAGAAAATGGGTTAATGAATCCATGTATCGAGAAATCGTCATGTGTCGGGTGATGCTTCTATCGTTCAAGTGTTCATAGGGGATTGCAATCCGACCCTCACCCGAATTTAAAATGTGATGTATATGTTTATAAGGCTTAGAGTTTACTGGAAGAAAACGATCTCCTTCTGTCCTTTGTTTTTCATAGGCACTAAATGGGGCATACTTCTTTAAAAATTTAGTTCGGTTGACAATAAAAGGTCCCAATTGAATATTTTCTTGAATATTTCTTGCCATGGCAAGTTGGGCAATGAGTTGCCCGTCAGAAAAAAGATCAATTGAATCACGAAAGAAATGATTTTCATCTATCTCAGGTGAAAAGAAACTAGAAAGCACGACAATGACACGACGAATATGAGGGGTGGACAACATTATATTTTTAATTTGAGAATCCAATACATAGCCTGGACCGCCTATTAGAATGAGGGTATGTGTGGGATTTCTTAGTTTCATATCGGCATCAAATTGAATAGCCTTTTCATCACTTCCCAAAGCCGCAAAAGTCTCATCTAAATTTTTGATATTTAAATTAGATAATATATTTTTGGTGTGTTCATCTTCCTCTGGAATTTTTGGAGGGTCATCTTCTTTTGGTGTAGAAAATGTTTCTGATCGAGCCTTTTCAGTTTGCCACTTGGCCCATTCACGTATTCCTTCTCCACCATGCCAAAACGTACTATCTGCTGCGTAGTCAATTTTGCCGTGTTGGATAAAATGTGTGACGGGGAATTCAGCACCAAAGCCGTCAAAAAGTTCATCTATGAGTAATGTATAAATGCTCGACATGTTTTTCTTTCGGATAAGCTTCCACACTTTTTGTGTTGTATCTGCTACTCGGATTCTTACATCTTTTGATTCTATTTGATGGGTGTTTGTATTCATAAAGAGCACTTCAATTGGCGAGTGTAATTTTGGTTTTGGGTTTCTAATTTGTTGAATAAATTTAGTAAAATCCATGAAGCAGGATTGATCGTAAAATTCAGAAGCAATTGCGGGGGTTGATATGCATAAACATAATAAAAAACTGAATTTATTCATAATAAAGAATAATTTATATTTATTTATATTATTAATCAACATTTTTTTATATTTTTGAGCCATTATCCGTGGTATTTCTTGATTATCTCTGCCACTGTTCAAAAGCGGAGAGCCTGAACTGGAGGACATATGAGACGACAAATAGCCGTAATAGCACTGTTTTTTGTTTTCAACGTGGGGTGTGTGACGACACCCCATGGTTCTGAATTGGCCCAACTGACCAGAGGGACAAGTCAAGCCCATGTCCGAGAAACTTTAGGGGATCCTGACCACGTCAGTTTTGAACAGGGGCGCACCCAGTGGCATTACACGCTTTGGGATCACACAGGCAGTGTATTTAAGGTACTCGAATTTGACCGAGGTGTGTTGGTCCAAATTTTGGAAGATCCAGAACGCACATTCAGAGCGCATGAGCTTGAAAAAATACGAACCGAAAAAGAATTGGCTATCGAAGAAGCACACGCCAGCGCACCGCGAGTTGAAGTTTATCGTACGGAAGTGCATCACCATCAAGTTGAGATCCAACGTCCCGCTCCGATTCAAAAAAAGCAGCGTGCTCCCCATTTAAAACCTGGCGAACAACGATTGCGACCTTTACCAAGGCTTAGACCTGGTGAAGAGCGACTACATCCTATTTTTGATCCTTATGAATAGGGTTACACCCAGCGTTTGTAGTAAAAGGGACTCGACTCATCAGTATTGAGTCGAGGAGCCACTTCATAAAACCATTCGTCATATTTGGCTTCATACCCATCAAGCCTTGGGAACGGATTAAACGCAGGCCCTGATTCGAACGTATTGCCAACCGTATCTAACATTTCGAGCGCCAACGCAGGTATCGATTTGGGTGACTCACCATGGGTTTTCATGATGGATTCATACATGTTGGCCATAAAAAGTCCACCAGGTATTAAAGGCAGGGCTCGTGTTTTCATGGCTGGCAAATAGATATCAATCATGCGCGTTTCAGTTCCGTACGCTTTGGCAACAGTTTGGTGAATAACATCTTTAGGCAGGAATAAGCTTGTTGAATATGCACCTTGTCGTCCATATAAATTTGAATTTGGATTTCTGCTGGCTGTATCCAAGCTACCTCGCCAATCCGAAAACACAGAAAGAGTAGGGTGGATACCTGCTTCAGAAAGTGCTTTTGGAAATTCAACCGCAAGATGTCCCATCACATGCTCGGTCATCTCAATCTCTTTAGAAGACAAGGGCTGTAACTCCCACTGGAATAACCCATGCTCTGCATTTACATCTTTGACATATACGGGGGGTAGATTAGGTGTCAGTCCCGACACTGCAGCTGCAACTGTATTGAAGTACACGACCTCTTTAGCATTAACACTGTTTAGGGCGTGTACGATTGCATCAAAGGCAGGTCCATTGGTTGCCACACCTCTAGGACAAAATTGTAGGGCGCACTCTTTGGATTGTGCAAAAGTTTGCAGCTCTTTTCCTGTTTCAAAGTTTAACGATTTTGATAAGTCACGTGCCACAACCGTGATACTCGCTGCCTTGTGGGTTCCGATGATAGCCGTCGCTAGAGCGCAACCAATGCCATTGCCGGTACCCCCCGCAATAAGCACATGGCGGCCATTAAGCCAATCGAGATTAAACATATGTGTCTGCAACTCTTTTGATTGAATATTCCAATTCCACGTAATAAGTTTTTGTGCTTCATTTGGAAAGCTGGCTATCTCTTCAGCTGTGGGCCTCTTCAATGGCGGTGCACCAGGGATGACGGATAGACTTGGATCAGCTTTTGTATATGGACTTTGATTCATAGTGGCTCCCCTCTCTGGTGGTACTTTAATATACTTTGAGGTGGGTTTCTATATAGATTGCCCGTAGCCCGTGAGCCACTTGTGTAGAAGGTGAGGCTCTACACTGGCACCACACAAGACAACGACCACATCTTTGCCTTCAATAGGCCCTAATCGATTTAACTCAAGGGCTGCCAAAGAGCAAGATGCGGCAGGTTCAGTCAGCAGTTTTTGGTGGATCAATAAAGTGAGTAAGCTTTGGACCGCCTCTTCGTCTGTTACAGTCGCAACGGCATCAACATTATCTTTGATAACAGAGAAATTTGCTTCGCTGGTCGTGAGCGCACCTAGTGACTCTGCTATGGAAGTAATCTTTGGTAAAGTAACCAAATGCCCGGATTGGACTGATTGCGTGATGCAGTCAGCACCTTCTGTTTCAACGCCGTAGACATGAACCATTTTATCCATGGCTTTAAAAATAGTCGCTAACCCTGCAATAAGTCCGCCGCCGCCCATTGAAGCCACAACGACATCGAGGTGGGGTAGTTGTTGGTAGATCTCGACGCCCATGGTGCCTTGACCGAGCTGAACTTCAGGATCTAAAAAGGGGTGAATAAATGTGAGGCCCTGTTCTTGAGCAAATTTTGAGGCGATACTGTTCGCTTCGTCTAGTACATTGCCTTCAAGTGAAACCGTCGCCCCTAAAGATTTCGCTGTCTCGATGCGAAGTTTAGGTGCTTTTTTAGGCATAAAAATATGCGCGGGGACGCCGACTTTTTGTGCCGCATAGGCCACCGCCATACCATGATTACCCCCACTAGCGCTTACGACCCCTTTTGCTCTCTGTGATTCAGGAATACGTAGAATTTTTGAAAAAGCGCCTCTTACTTTAAACGTACCTGTAGGTTGAAGGGTTTCAAGCTTGAACCACACATTACATTTAAGCTTTTCAGAGTAGTATTCGGAGAATACGAGTGGTGTGGGCTTCAAAAAAGGCCGTATAAGGGACTCGGTTCTCAGAAAATTAATAAGTGTCAGCATGATCCCGGATAATTTACCTGATTTTTAACAGCTGTCAATGCCCTTTCGTAAGTGAAGCTCGATAGATGCGGTAGGTTTTGCTTTTTTTGGCGCCTAAGAGCGTTGCAGCCCTCACCATCTGCTTATTACACTCCAAGACCCAGGATAGCTCAGCACTGAAAATTCCGTTTTTTCGCCCCCTAAAAAGGGTTTCAAGAAAAAATATACTACTCAACCCTAGGTGTTGAAACTTCTTCTTAATGCCAGTTGTCAACACTCGACAATGACTAAGTTTTCTAATTTGAGTGAGTAGTTTGAAAATGGCAACGGGTGTGAGTCGCCCATGGGGAATAGTTTTAAAAATTTGATTCAGATCAGGTAATGCGGCGCTGAACCCACAAGGTTCATCATTGATGTACCCAATCAATAAAATATCTGGAACTGCGATCTTTTTTAAATCACTCGAGACGTACATATATTCAGTTTCAGAAAAAGGGGTGAACCCCCAATTATTTGACCAAGCATCATTGTAGATATCATAGATGGTTTTTAAATCTCGTTTTTCATGCTTAACATCAAACTTACGTATTGTAATGTTATACCGCTTGCGTAAACGTTCACTGACACGAAAAACTTTTTCTACAATGGGTGACTCAATAGTCATGTGGTATGCATAAGCATCCATGGCTTTTTCCCACATTGGGGAAGATTCAAAAAATCGAGGGTAGTAGGGTGGGTTGTACAACATCTCGATGATGGGAAATTCTTCGAAGGCGTCTAGTAGCATGCCAACTTGGTAGTTGGTGGTCAAGTTTACGGGACCGATCATCTCTTCAGCTTTGTAAATAGTGCGTGCATGATTAGCAGCGTACGTATATATAAACCGAGCCAAAGGCTCACAATCGATTTGTTCGTAAAAGCCAAAAAAAACGGTTTTAGTTCCCCATTTATTAACGTACCGAGGCGAGTGTGAAATTGCGAATCGGCCCACCACCTTGTGGGGGCTGTGAGACTGCCTGACCAAAAACAAGTCGCACTCTCCGCCTTCGGTGAAAAAGGGGTTGTTTTTTTTATCAATATTTTTTTTAACAGATTGCCTTAAAGGCGGCACCCAATAAGGATTTTGTAGATACTGTTGATAAAGGAAAAAAGGAAACTCAATAAATGCGTTCAGATCAGCTTTTGTTGTAACTGTCGAAACTGTATAGAGTGCCTCTTGGGTGTGTGTAGTTAGCGTCATGCTCATAAACTATCTTTTTAGAGTATAGTCTATATACCTTTGAAGGGTGAAGGTGAAATTTATTTAATGTATGTATTTGTGCAACATGGTCTTTTGGGACCCACCCTAATTCTAGGGTGTTGATTCCATCACGTGCCAGTTGTTCCACGGCTTTTTGCAAAAGCTGTATTTCATACCCAAAGTGTCTAAATGTATTTTTGACCATTAGCAAAACACATTTGGCTGTCTTAAGTTGTGTTTTTACAAAAGGGGCGAATAATCGTGCGAACGGTGCTTTGATGCCGTCAAATCGATGCATGATTTCATTTACATTAGGCAAGATGATCATACAACCCACAATGGTGTTTTGAGACTCGGCAATAAATACCCATTCTGGAATGGCCCATTTCAAATATGATTTGAACAAAAACTGCAATTCATGTTGCGATAAAGGGGTGAATCCTCTTTGTTGTTGCCATTCAGGATTGAAAATTTCCTTAAAACACGCTGTGAGTTGTTTTTTAAGGTTTCGTGAGGAGACTTTTCTGAGTTGGATTGAGTGATCGCCTGAATGTTGTTTTCTCAAAATATCGAGTTTAGACAAGATGGGGACAGGGTTTTTAAGCTGAATCTGATGGGTGTAAAGATCTTTTACGGGTTTGAATTTCAATTTTTCAAGTAGGCTCGAATAATAGGGTGGATTGTAGCTTGAGAGTATAAAAGGACTTTCTTGAAATCCTGAGATAAGAAGTCCGTAATTTTCATGAATGGTGAAATTAACAGGGCCGTATAACGCTGTTTTACCTCGAAAATGACACCACTGTTCAGCAGCGTGAAGCAACTGTTTAGCCACAGGGAAATGTGGGATGCACTCAAAAAAACCAAAAAAACCAAGCCGATCATGATAAATGGCTTCATGGGGGCCATTGTGAATGGCTGCGATTCGTCCGATGGGTACCCGATTTTTATAGGCTACAAAAAAAGCAGCATCTGAATGCTCAAAAAACGGATTCTTTGTTTTTGAAAATTTTCGAATGTTTTGGAGAAAAGATGTGGATCGCCATGCAGGATATGTTTTGTAAATTCTTTTGGGGAGGTTAATAAAATTTCTGAACTCGCGCCATGTTTTTACTTTTCGAACTGTGATTGCAGGATCAAAAAATCCCTGAATCACATTGGGAGGGGTCATGACTGGATGAGCGGTAAGTCGAATTTCTTAAATAATTGAAGAATAACATCAGCGATTGTATCAAGCTCCTCCAGAGTATGGGTGGCCATATAAGAAGTGCGAATAACGCCTTTGCCGGGTGGGACAGCTGGTGAGACTACAGGGTTAGCAAAAATGCCTGATTCGAACAAAACTTTATTAAATTGAAAGGTAAGAAGATCTGAGCCAATTTGAATGGGTACTATGGGTGTACTGTAGTTCAATATCGGAACGCCAGATTGTTTAAACTGTTTAGCAATGTAATTAAGGTTGTCCCAGAGCTTTTTTAGGCGTTCAGGATCATTCCTGAGAATGTGCAAACATGTACGAGCTGTAGCAACTGAAGCAGGTGGCAGAGAAGCTGAGAACATATAGGGCCGAGCCTTATGTCGAATGAAATCTATAATTTTCTGATTGGCTGAAATGTACCCCCCGACAGTAGCGAAAGATTTACTAAAGGTGCCCGTAATAATGTCAACCCGATCTTGACACCCAAAGTGATATGCAGTGCCTTCACCATGAGGTCCAAGGACACCAATGCCATGAGCATCATCGAGTACAATAGCCGCGTTGTACCGTTCTGCTAAATCACACAATGAGGGTAAATCTACAATGTCACCTGACATACTGAACACGCCGTCGGTAACGATTAATTTCCCAGGAGTATTTTTATATCGAATCAGTAGTCGTTCTAGATCAGCCATATTGTTGTGCTTGTACTTCACCATTCGGCCAAAAGATAACCTACACGCATCTATGAGTGAGGCGTGATTCTCTTCGTCAGAGAAAATGAGATCCCTACGACCTGCCAAGCAACTGACTGCTGATAGGTTTGTTTGATATCCCGTTGTAAGCACGAGTGTATCTTCACGTTTAAAAAAATCGGATAATTCAGCCTCTAGCAAGAGGTGAATGTCTAATGTGCCATTTAAAAAGCGCGATCCGGTACATCCACTCCCATATTTGTCAATGGCGTCTTTTGCGGCTTGGGTGACCTCAGGGTGTGTTGTTAGCCCTAAATAATTGTTAGAGCCCACCATGATTTTCTTTTCCCCATCAATATGCACATCAGCATCAGCGCTTGATTGGATGGGTCGAAAATAGGGGTACACACCCGCTTTTCTTACGTTGTTTGCGTCTTGGAAGGTATAAACTTTTTCGAGCACGCCATCATCATCTGCGAGCGTATGGACCTTCCACGAATTTTGATCCATAAGACTATTTTCTCATATTTTGCCCAAATTATCACATGACATTGCAAACTTAGGGGGTCTCATCCCATAATGAAAGCTATATGTGGCTAATAACAGGTGGTACAGGCCTAGTGGGGCGAGCACTGGTACGAAGTCTGATTCAGGATAATGTCCCAGTTGTACTTCTTGTGCGCAAGCGCAAACGACTGAAAACTATCTTTCAGGATGAGAGTAACTTTTTTACGAATACGCTTTCTGCCAAGGTCGTTTTAGGAGATCTGGGACACCTGGATAATTTAATTCCTCACTTAGACTCGATTCAAGGCGTCATTCATTTGGCTGCGACGCTGACAGCTCACAATCAAGCTGCATTTTTGGATACAAATTTCAGAGGGACTCAGCGATTGCATAAACGATTGTTTTCGCATAATAAGGCACTTCGCTGGATCCAAGTTTCGAGTCTTGCTGCTAATGGTCCCGTCCCTTTTACATCGGAGGGGTTGGATCCTAGGTTCGATCAAAATATGCCTATTTCGCACTATGGGCAATCAAAACTATTGGCAGACAGTTATTTGAAGGATGTTCATCCATCTGATCAGTTGGCTATCGTACGACCGGGTATTGTATTTGGAGACGAAGATCAGGCTTGGTTGCCGTTTCTGAAGTTAATTAATAAAGGAATCGAGCCTAAATGGCGAGGGGCCGTGATGCCGTATTTTTCGATGATAGATGTGAACCATTTGGTACACGTATTGCGTAAATTGATGGGCACCCCTTTAAATCAGATCGAGACCTTGTATCCGGCTTTTGAAAAACCCATGCATTGGGATCAAATGTTCAATGTTTGGAAAACAAGCTTGGAATTGCATTCAGGGGTGAAACACTCAACAATTAAGTTGCCCATCACACCAATCCTGCTTAAAGGGCTAGGCAGTATCTTTTCGTTACTTGGGATAGTTCCTGGCTTGAGCAGGACATTGTCCGCCTCGGGGGATAAATTTTATGAAATGGCAGCACATCACTGGGCCAAAGACGGGTATTCTCAAATGGCTGATTTAGGCTTATCAATGCCTAAATCAGGGGAAAAGCACTGGCAAGCCTGTATTCAAAGTTGGCAAAACAAGGGTTGGGTTTGATGATCTCATCTCGAAATTATCTTTGAGCCCGGTTTTGCAGGTCTTTTTTGGGTTTATTACGGTTAAGCGCTTGTTTTTATTATGTGTAAAAAAGCTGATTAATAGCAGAAAAAAGCCGAGAAATAGTTTACAAACGTTGAAAAAGAGCCTAAATTTAATGGCTGAGCCCTTTTTCTTTAAAAAGGCTTTGTAAACGTGGAAAAGAGTGGGGTATGGTTGGTTCCTTAGTTAAGGCCCGTTACCCTTGTGTATTAACGATTTTAGGAGTTCGTTTATGAATGAACCTGTGGTTCCAAACGATAAAGTAGAAACCTTTCGCAATTTAGGTATAGAAGTTTTTGTTAATGATCAAGTAGAAGACGGTGAGGAAGCGGATGCTGAGCTCACAGATTTCGAAAAAATGCTTTCTGAAAGTGCCCAGGACGAGCCTGGTGTAGCAGTGGGTTCCGTCGTTCAAGGAATTGTTGTTAAAACGCATAGTGACGGTGTTCTGGTTGATATTGGTCATAAGTCTGAAGGGTTGATTCAAAAAAACGAATTTTTAAGCCCCACAGGGGAAATCAATGTATCTGAAGGCGACACGATTGAAGTTTATATAGAAAAAATTGAAGATGATGAAGGCATGGTTCAGCTGAGTAAACAAAAAGCTGATCTGATTCGTGTATGGGATAAAATCGCATGGGCCTGCCAGGAAGATCAAGTTATCGAAGGTACAATTATTGGAAAAGTCAAAGGTGGGCTAGCCGTTGATATCGGTGTAAAGGCCTTTTTGCCTGGTAGTCAGGTTGATATTCGTCCCGTTAAAAACGTTGAGCACCTCGTGGGACAGATTATGAAGTTTAAAGTTATCAAGTTTAACAAACGACGTGGCAACATTGTGTTGTCTCGTAAGGCAATTGTTGAGCTTGAGCGTAAAGATCTTCAGAAGAAGCTTGAAGATATGGTTAAAGAAGGTGCAGTGATCGAAGGTACCGTTAAGAACATTACAGATTATGGTATCTTTGTGGACCTCGGTGGTATGGATGGACTACTCCACATTACAGATATGAGTTGGGGTCGGGTCAAACATCCTTCTCAGCTATTTGATGTCGGTGATAATATCAAAGCAAAAGTATTAAAATATGATCCTGAGAAACAGCGAATTTCCTTGGGTGTTAAACAACTTGAGCCTGATCCTTGGCAGTCATTGGCTGAGAAATACAAGATCAGCGACAAAATCAAAGGCCGCGTTGTAGCGTTAGCTGATTATGGTGCTTTTGTTGAGCTTGAGCCAGGGCTTGAAGGACTGATTCATGTGTCTGAGATGAGCTGGACTCAAAAGGTCAAGCATCCATCACAGATTCTTAAAGAACAAGATTTAGTCGAAGCTGTCATTCTTGAATTAGATACAGCTAGCCGACGAATGTCACTTGGATTGAAGCAATTGAACAGCAATCCATGGGTAGGTCTTGAAGAAAAATATCCTGTGGGTACTCGATTGAGAACCGCCATTACAAATATTACAGATTTCGGAATATTCGTAAAAATCGAAGACGACATTGACGGGTTGGTCCACACCAGCGATATCGTTTGGATTGGAGATGGCCGTGATGAGTTGAAGCAACACAAAGCGGGCGATGAGGTTGAAGTTGAGGTGCTGGCCATCGACGGTGAGAACCACAAATTTTCACTTGGCATGAAACAACTTACAGAAAGTCCCTGGGAGTCATTCCGCAAGGAGTACTTCGTTGGGTCGGTTGTTGAAGGTGAAGTTACCAAAGTCGCAGATTTTGGTGTCTTCTTGAGGATTATCCCTGGTGTTGAAGGGTTGATTCATATTTCTGAGTTGTCCCATGAACGCATTGAACATCCTAAGAAATTTTGTCAATCTGGGGAAGTACTGAAGGCAGAGATTCGCTCTATCGATGATGAGGCACACAAAGTCTCATTGAGCGTAAAAGCTGTTTCTGGTGATGGCGATTAATAAATCTAAAATAATGTGAATCCCGTCATTCCGGAGTTGATTTTGGAATGATGGGATTTAGTTAATTTCCAAATTACCATATCGTTTAAAAGAGCCCCTAGAGTGTCACTCTAGGGGCTCTTTTTCTTTTTTTGTGATACGATGATCACGTGATTGAACAACATAGAGAACATTCGTTTCGTATTTGGGGCATCGTGCTGCTCGTCTTGACCCTTGTAGTTATGGGACTCCTATTCATTAAGTTGATTGGCTCTGAAAGGCCATCAGGCAGTGGGTCGATCCTGGGGAAGAAGAAGGATCGTATAGCCGTTATTGAAGTGACCGGACCTATCATGAGTTCGAAAGGGACAATTTCAAAAATTCGTCAGCTTGATAAAACAAGAAATATTGCCGCGGTTATTGTGCGAATCAATTCCCCGGGTGGCGGAGTGGGTCCCTCCCAAGAAATTTATGAAGCTATCAAATTCTATCGAGAGAAACACAAAGACATGAAAGTTGTAGTCTCAATGGGATCCGTAGCAGCGTCTGGCGGGTACTGGATCGCAATGGCGTGCGACAAGATTTATGCGAATGCGGGGACTATGACTGGTAGTATCGGTGTGCTTTTAGAATTGGTTAATTTAAAGAAACTGTTTCATTGGATGATGGTAAAACGAGAAACTTTGAAAGCTGGCAAGTACAAGGATGTTGGCAACATGGCGCGAGATATGACGCCAGAAGAGCGAAAGTTACTCGAGAGTTTGCTCAAAGAAATGCATCAGCAATTTCGAGATGTGGTCAAATCAGCCCGTGGGTTAACAGATAAAGATATTAATGTGCTTGCTCAAGGACAGGTATTTACGGGTAAAAAAGCTAAGTCATTGAAACTAATTGATGAATTAGGTGGTTTTACGAAAGTGGTTGAAGATTTAAAGACTGAATTAAATCTTTCAGAACGTGTCGAGATTATTTATCCAGAACCCCCCAAAAACTTTGGAGATTATCTGGAACATTTTACTCAAACCACGATTGATAAAGTGGTTCAAACGGTTCTTGGCTATAAAGGAAATATCGGTTTTTAAACGTTAAGAGGGGTAAGATGAAACAGTTATGGGCGCCATGGCGACTTGAGTATGTGCGGGGGGTTACAAACAAAGAGGAAGAAGCTTGTGTTTTCTGCGGTATCCTTGATCAGAAGCCTGATCCCGACAATCTAGTTCTTTATGTTTCCAAACATTGGGGTGTGGTTTTGAATCGGTACCCCTATAGCAATGGTCATGTGCTCATACTTCCCAGAGCCCATATCTCTGAAATCAATCAACTAGAAAGTGGATTTTTAACAACGCTTGGTCCGGTTATTTCAACTGTAGAGACGGCCTTAAAACGGTGCTATAACCCCCACGGAATGAATGTCGGAGTTAATTTGGGTCGAGCTGCAGGGGCAGGGATTCCTGATCATTTACATTTTCATGTGGTGCCACGTTGGATGGGAGATACGAATTTTATGCCTGTACTGGCTGAAGTACGATGTATTAATGATCACCTCACAAGTATGTATAATAAGATTAAGCCCCATCTCGAGGAAGCATTCAGGAGGTCTCATGAAGAGTTTAAAAGTGATTGTTGAGTTTGGTTTCTTTCTAGTTCTTATTTTAGGTGGAATTTACTTCGGAAGTCAGAATGTTGAGCCCGTTAGAATTATGGTTCTGGGAAAGCTATTGGAGCCATTGCCCCTTTGGATGTTAATGTTGGTTTCCTTCGGTCTGGGATCTGTATTAGCCGGTTGCTTCTTCTCGTATGAGTTGGTGAAATTATGGCTTGAGGCTAAACGCCTGAGAAAAGAATCTGACAAGGACTCTACAACGTTAACCACAATTGATGCAAAATCCATTGATAAAGGTCTTTCGGCTTCTTCTTCTTCGTTTCTCAAATCATCAAGTGGTGACTTGTCCTCTGGGTATGATAGTTTTGGTTCGCCAAAGTCGTCACCTTCGACTTCTGTACGTCCGTCTTATGTACCTCCATCTAGTATTCGGCCTCCGAGTATAGACTAAGAGCTTCAGTAGCATTTATCCCCATGCATCTGGAATCTTTTGAGGATTTGGTACGCCTTTTCTACGATTGGAAAAAAGTTCCGTTTAAAATCAAGCCTAAACTCTCTGATTTAGTTTCTTTTTCGGCACAACATGCAGAAGATCGAGCTACGCTGTTCTACTGGGGGTTAGGTGCCGTTCGAAAATTTATTCCTTCACAATGGTGGGTGGAGCAACAAAGTCGTAAAACACCGCCGCCATTTGCGATGACGGTGCTCGAGTTACTTGCAGCAAAAACACTTTTAAGTAAAGAGCTCAGGAAAGCTGATATTAATCTGGCTATTGATCTTCTGAAACGCCATTTTCCATCTCCAATTGTCAAATGGGGATATGCGCTGATGATGAAGCTCCAAAAAGGCCATCTGTTTGAAGCCCTCAATGGAGCTCCCGCTCACATACAGGCAGGTCAACCCAAAGCATTGTTTGAATGGCTTAAGACTACCTACGGCTTAACAGACGCTGATTGTATTTCGCAGTGCCTTGTTAAGGATTGCCCACATCCCCTCAGCTTGCGTGTGGATCCAAACCATTTGAGCCGTACAAAGTTAAGTAAGTTGCTCCAAGCAGAGTTTAAGGCGACTGCTAGCGAAATCCAACCGACAAATCCGTGGGGATTGTATTGTGAAGGACTCCGCATGCCTATTGAGAATCATGCTTTATTTAAGAGTGGACAGATGAGTATTCAATCCGAAAGCTCTATTGTGATTGGACATTTGCTTTCATCGGTTCTATCTCAATCGAGTCATGTGCTAGATATGGCAGCGCCACCGGGGGGGAAATCCTTACTCATGTGGCAAACTGCCAATCTTAAATCCATTACGGTTATGGGCAAGTCCCAAGATCGGTTAGATACGACGATCCAGAATTTAAAAAGAGATAAACACTGTCAACCCCAAGGGGTTGTACATGATGTACAAGAGAGCACTTTACCCCAATTTAATCGTCCCTTTGATTTTATTCTATGTGATGTGCCCTGTTCCAACTTGGGTACCTTGTTCTCAAAACCTGATGTTCGTTTTTTGCATCGTGATTTCTCCGATTTGCATCAAATTACGACGCTCCAAGCTCGTTTTCTAGAGTTAGCAGCCCGGTGGATAAAACCAGGGGGCATGATTGCTTATGTGACCTGTTCTCAAACCCATGAAGAGACTGAAGGACTTCTGGGTGAATTTTTAAAAGATGCTAGAGGGCAGTTTGAGAGTTATTCTTTATCCAATCATGACAGATGGTACAAGCCGGGTTTATATGGTCTTTCGTATGAATGGTTTGCACGCCCCTTTTGGGATGGCTATTATATAGCTGTATTAAAGAGAGGGATGAAATGACTATTTGGATATCAAAAAAAATCGACGAATCTGTCATACAAAATTTAATGCAGGGCTTATCGCCTCTGGGAATTGCTGTACATGTATTTGCAGATGATCGGGGACTTGACATTGATGAAGGGGATTGGATTGTTTCAGTTCCGGCTGATTCCGTAAGTTCATCTGGTGGGGAATTTCATGTTGTAATTTCAGAAACATCTGTGAATTCAGGTGATATGGTGATTCCGAAATCCCTAATTGAAACTGAAGCAGGGGTATCACAATTTGTTGAGATTTTTAAACGCGCATTACATCATTTTGGTGGGCTTAAGATGCAAGCCACAGATATTCAACTACGTATTCAAGAAGTCTCTGAGGTCATTGAAGGACAACGAAATTGTCTGCAGTCGCTGTTTCGTTCAGGGCTGAGAAAATCATTCCCCAAACATCCTCGCTTTGAAGCTACAGTTCAGTATATTGATGCGCCAGAGCCTCAAACAATTCATTTTTTTGACTACTTCGGTCAAAGTGATTTAGATTATCTTTGGATATTTGCGCTGAATACCCAATCCTACCAAGACTCTTCTACAATGATCGATCTCTTGATGGAATCCAATCCTCTGGAATATGATGGGGACGATCCAGAAAAATTTATGAAGGTTTGGCAATCCCAAATCTCTCAGTTGGGAGAGATGAACGGCGGGTTACATTGGGCGTGGGTGTATATTGATTGTTTAAAAAGCGAGCTGTGTTCATTCAGTAATCAGGTGCGATCAGAATTTTTGTCTATTTGGACGCCCTCTAAGTACGTGGCCATCAATTCTTCAGATTCGAGTGTAAAAAAACCAGTTCAGATAAAGCCTGATGAATTTATGTTACTATCTACGGCTATGTTGCCGAGTGCTGACAAGCAATATCTCGATTCTTTGGCAGATCAGTTTCATTCTGCAAACGCGACAGACCGGACTTCTTTATCGGAGTATCACGAACGGTTTTTACTATTCTCATATCAGCAGTTGAAGCAGGGTGGCGCTTCCTTATTACTTCGACCTAAGTTGCAAGCCTTGAAAAGGTGAAACAAAATGGCCCGTAAAGTACTCGCACCTGAAGATGTCGTTTGGATTATGGATGGTAGCCATTACTTATTTCGTGCCTATCATGCCATTACGGAACTCAGTTCACCGACGGGACTACCTGTTAACGCGATTTATGGTTTTCTGAGAATGCTTTTCTTTTTAGTTGAGAAACACAAGATGATACATGTGCTGGTCGCATGGGATGATAAATCACCTTCATGGCGAAAGCAGAAATATGAAGCGTATAAAGCACACCGGGATGAGATGCCTGAGGATCTTGCGATTCAGATTCCACATTTAAAAACGGTTTTGGACGATCTTGGGGTGCTTCAATATACATGTCCAGGGTTTGAAGCCGATGACATTATGTTTACGGCAGCAAATGAGCTTTCTGATTTTAAACAGAAGGTGCTTGTGACGAATGATAAAGATTTGTATCAGCTTGTTCACTCTCCAGATATCATTGGTTTTCATCCACAGTTGAAGGTTTTCATCGATGAAGCCTTTGTTGAAAAGCGGTATGGGGTGACACCGGATCAGATGCGGGATTATCTGACGCTCTTAGGGGATACATCTGATGGGGTGCCTGGTGTTCCGGGTGTAGGCGCCAAAACAGCTGCAAAATTGCTGACAGAGCATGGCACCCTTCAAACAGTGCTTGATCAACTCGAAAATATTAAACTGCGCCCTGCAAGTCGTGCATACATGGAAAACCATGTAGATGATTTATGGCATTCCCATGAGTTGATTGGGCTCGTAACCGTACCTGAGATTTTTGAAAAGGTTAAAAAATCTGAATTTGTTGTGTTGAATGGTTGGAAAGATTCGTTATGGGACAAATTAGAAGAATTAGGGTTCAAAGCATTAGCTCAAGATTTAAAACGCATTCGAGGCATTTCTTCATCTGAGAAAGCTGTTAAAAAAGACTCTCAAAAAACACAACCTGTTACGTTGGGTCGAGATGAAGAGGGATTGCTTCTTTATAAAGGGTCCGACAATCCACTACGTGTGATCGTAGGTGATGTGCTCGCAGGGGACACCTCGTATCTTTGTTATGATTTCAAAAAACTGTTACACGAATATCCGGCGTTGTTACTACTAAGTCAGCGTATTGAAGATGTCATGGTGGTGTCCTATTTATTCGATCCAGGGAATTTTGAATATGATGAGTTGTTATGTAATCAACCCTTGTCACTAGAGGATCGTTGGCAAGAACTGATGGCTTCAACGGTTTATTCGGTTATTGAAAAACCATTGACAAGTGTCCTGTTCAAAATGGAATCTAAGGGGATTTGTTTAGACCGCGATGCCATTTTAGCCCTTAAAGCGACATGGGAAGGTCGGCTAGTTGAAACTGAAAAAGTGATTCATGAAATGGCGGGGGATCCATTTAATGTGGCATCGCCTAAACAGTTAGCCGTGATTTTGTATGAAAAATGTGGGTTGCCGATTATTAAGAAAAAAAAGACGGGTCCATCAACCGATGCTGAAACATTGAATCAGTTGAGAGGACTGCATCCAATTATTGAACCCATTCAAGATTATCGTGAGCTTGCAAAGTTAGTGAATACGTATACTGATGCGTTGGTTGACCATATTGATGAGCAGGGGGTTGTTCATACAGAGTTTCTACAATACGGGGCGGCATCGGGGCGGCTGAGTTCTAAAAATCCGAATATTCAGAATATTCCTAAGCGGAGTGAGGAGGGCATCCAATTACGCGCATGCTTTAAACCACGTGCGGGACAACAATTCATCAGTTTTGATTATAATCAGATTGAGTTACGTATTTTGGCACATATGAGCAAGGCCAAGGTTCTTGTTGATACATTCGAGCAGAATGAAGATGTTCATTTACGTACGGCATTAGATTTATTTGGTGATGAGGATGGAAAAACGCGTCGCAGTTTAGCCAAAACGATTAACTTTGGTATTTTGTATGGTCAAACTGCGTTTGGGTTGTCTAAGGTGGCAGGGATTGAAGTATCCGATGCGAAGGCGTACATCGAGTTGTATTTTAAGCGGTATCCTGAAGTTAAGCAGTTTCAAGATCAAGTGATAGAAGATTTGCTTAAGGATGGGTATGTGAGTACCTTGTTTGGCCGGATTCGAAAATTTCCTAGAGAAGATTTAAATCGCAAGAACCGGACTTTTAATCATATTCTTCGTGCGGCTTTTAATACGGTATTGCAGGGTAGTGGGGCAGATTTAATTAAGCTTGCGATGCTGAAAACCTATGATGTGGTTGAGCAAGCGGGTGGAGCTTTATTGGCACAGATTCATGATGAGTTGATATTCGAGTTACCTGAAGATAAAGTTGAAGCGTTGATTCCTGTGATTCGAACAGAGATGGAAGATGTTGCGAAATTGGCTATACCATTGGTGGTGAATGTCACACAAGGCTCCTTCTAGAGTCCTGTCATTGCTGTAAAGGTTAGGTAGCATTGTCATCCCTGCGGAGGCAGGGATCCACACCGTTATTTATTAGGCCAAATAGAAAGATGGTAGCGTGCACTTTTTCGGTCACCTGTTCGGTGAAACACACCTTTTTCAACTAAGTCTTGTAAATCACGTGTGGCTGTAGCACGTGATGTGGTTGTGATAGAGATATAATTCTCTGCGCTCAAACCACCTTTAAACCCTTCGAGACCTGTTTGAAATATCTTGTTGATGACTTTCTCTTGCCGTTTATTCAATTTTTCTTTGTAGGTATCGTAGAACTTGCCTTTGGCAATTAAAAAATCAATTGTTTGCTGCGTTATGCATTGAGCATCTAAAATTGTTTTTGCAAAATAAATAAGCCAATCAGTAATTTCCAATGTTTGGTTGTTTCGTTTTAGTGCATCATAATAGGCTTTTTTCTTGTTTTGGATTGATAAAGAAAGGGCGATCAGAGCAGGTTGCCCCATACTTTGGGATAGGGCTTTCTCTGATAGTGTTCGTCCGATTCGACCATTGCCATCTTCAAAAGGGTGGATACAAACAAACCACAGATGAGTTATGCCAGCCCTTGTCAATACAGGTAATGAACGCTTGTTTTTTGGTGCGGTATGATTAAACCATTTTGTAAAAAGGTTCAT
The DNA here is from genome assembly GCA_029262815.1 of Deltaproteobacteria bacterium. Lineage (GTDB taxonomy): Bacteria > Bdellovibrionota > JAJCYS01 > JAJCYS01 > JAJCYS01 > JAJCYS01. Next base: position 52,657 of record JAJCYS010000049.1, read on the forward strand.
TTCAGCTGATACCTTGCTGGAGGGTGGGGCCTCAAAATGAACTTTTAAGCTTTTAAGAGGGCCCGAAACAATTTGCATAGGTGCTTTGTGAGTTCGATACTTGCCCATCTCATTTAAATCTTGCCTTCCACTCATCAACATGGCGTGCCACTCGAAAAGCGTTTTATCATTCAAGGGTTCCGCATAATTTTCGTAAAGATCGATCATCATGTTTGCCACTCCAAGTTCAGCTGGAGCTACTTTTTGCGGGTCTATTTTTAAACCAAAATTTTTTCGTATGGATGACTGAATACTTTCACGGTTGAGATATTCGCCCTCTATTTCTGAAGTTTTAAGCGCTTCAGTGCTCATTAAATCAATTCGAAGCGTTTGTTTGTCTTCTGGTGAAATGTGTTTGTATGCCCCGTATAAGAGCCCTGACTGATGTAGAAATTGATCCTCTAGAAGATCTAATTCATTTGAATCATAGTGAAAATTCGGCCATTCTTTCTGTTGCCAATTCCAAATCATGAGGCATACCCCTTGTATTTATAACTCAAATATTACCATATTATGAGTTATAAATACAAGGGGTATGCCTCATAAAATGCCTAATTAATTATTGTATTGTCATCAGAAAGCATTAAGGACCATCCTAAATCCAATAGTTTGTTGTGGTAAGGTTTGAGTTACAGTGAAATCCTCGTTAAGTGCATTTTCTTTCGGAGCTTGGAACGACCCTCCATAGATTTTTGCTTTAACGCCTTGTTTTTTGAGACGAAATTCAGATACGTTTCCTACGATGTCTTTCAGTCCGTATTGGTTTGTTTTTTTTCCCCGATTGGCTTTACCTTGTTGTCATTGTTTTCTTTGAACCAACCATATGAAGCAATGTCGTCTGAATTGACGATTTCTCCCATAGCAGCTTTGAATTGTGGGAAACATTAAATTGAACGACATAATAACTTTTCTGGTAAATAAATAATTTACCTTTGTAATTGGAAACATATCATTATGGAATGCTTCCTTTTTAGGTTTTAAACCTTTAGCCTCAATGCAAAGGTGACCATGCCGTCTCTAATAAGGTGTGTGCTTCGTTACGTTCGTGTCGGGGATGAGGTGAAGGGTAATACAATATAAATTGATTTTATGAACACAATCGAATATAGTGTCCCGGCTCATGAGATATTTTCAATGGTTCTTTACTATTGTTTTTTCAGTCCAATGCTCATATTCCGCATTGGCTGAATTCGATATTAGTGGATGGTTACTCGATCTTAAGAATTCGAATACTGAAATTAGACTTTCAACCATAAAAGAAATCAATAACGCCTACTATGAACTGAAATTAACTTCGGCTTGGGATAAAGTTCGACTGGGACTAACTGAAATTCTCAAACATGACCCCTATTGGGAAGTACGAAAAAATGCGGCTGAAACACTGGGGAACTATGGTGGAAAACGCTCTAAGAAATCACTTATTTCTCTTTTTGAATCCTCTATGCATGATCAAAACAATGAGGTTCGAATCGCTGCAAAGAGGGCACTCTTATTATTCAGAAAATCATCTAACGATACCACTACAGAGTATTTCACTGCTTTGGTTAATTCTCTTACCCTAGAATCTTCTAAAAATCGAACTATAGCAGCGCAACATCTCACCCTTTCTGAATCGAGTATTGATATTGGCACTGCTATATCAATTTATTTAGAAGGCATGCAATCAAGCGATTGGATCATACGATTAAGATCAACTGAAGCTCTCATCCACTTTGGTCATAGACTAAATCCAGATGGCCCCAACGTAAAACAGATTATCAATGAGGTGCTAAATGATTCTCATGAAGAAGTTGTGACCGCTGCTCTCAGAATTTGTAAACAAATGGGAGAAAGTGCAACTTGGACACTTCACTCTGTACTTAATAAATTAAATAGTCCATCGCCCAATATTCAATTAACCGCAATCAAAACACTCCGTGGACTACATATTAAAAGTCCAGAAATTGTGAATGTAATTCTTCCTTTCTTATCACATACGGATATATCTTTTCGCTCTGAAGCCATTCGAACCCTAGGGAAAATCACTGATAAAGAAACATTAAACATCGTTCTGCCCTATTTGAAAGAGACTATAAATGATCATTCAGAAAAACTCATTTTATCCACACTAAACGCTTTAGCACATACCGGAATTTCGGACGAACAAGTTATAAGTACTATAAAACTGTATATTTCACATACCAATTCAAAAATTAAATTACAGGCAATATTAACATTAAGCCAATTGAACCAGTACATATCTTTTTCGAATCAAGAAGCTGACTCTATTTTTCAACTTCTCAAATCCACAGATAATAATGAATATAAAAATAGTCTGATTCATGCAATTTCAAAATTAAATAATGTCCGTGAATACAGTCTAAGGAAACTCTTAGATGATCTGTCCGAGGAAAAACAAACCAAAATTATAAATGACAAAATGGCATTACTTGGATATTTAGGCATACAAAATACTAATACCATTGCGTATTTAAATCGAATTTTCTTTAACTCAATCAAAAGATGGAGTTCACGGAGATACGCTGCCTATGCTCTATTGGACATTCGGCAGAATTCTGCTACAAAGGAGTTTATTTCCCTCAGTCCTGTTATTGATCTCTTCTCTTTCGAAATTGAAACACGTAACCGCGCTATTGCTATAATCAAAAGATTAGAAGGTGATGATCTAAAACAAACACTAACCGTAATGACCCATATCTTCATCGCCTCTATAAATTCAGGCCATTCTGAAAATATTATACCTGACGCAATTCAAACTATAGGTCAAAAGGCTGATTGTGTATTTCTGATGTGGACTTCATTACTCAATCAATCTTTTAACGACCCTGAAATTTATATCTATATCATTAAAGTACTTACATCCATTGAAAAAACAAATCCTAAAATGCTCAATAGAATGATTACACTATCTCAAATTCTTCAGGATTATAATTATAACGATACACTTGATAGAGCATTTGGAAAGCTTGCCGTTGATGTCAAGAAAAACCCCAACATTGAAACCTATCTAATGACACGGGCAATAAATGGCAAAACTGAAGCATTACGTTCTTTGGGATTTATTAAAAATGGATCATTAGAAAGTGTCAAATTAATCGTAAGTGGCATAGACGGAGATAGATCAATAAAAGGGCCAATTACTAACCAAATGAATTTTTTAGAATTCAGTATCAATAGCAATTATACAAACGCGGCAATTTCGGCAATTGAGGCTCTTGGCAAAGCAAATTCACCATATATTAAATCGACCGTTGTACCCTTACTACGGCCTATGCTAGCTGAATATAATCCAAACGGGACACGAGCAAGTGCAGCTAAAGCATTAGGAAAACTGGGTAAACTTTCACTCGATGCCCTACCAGAACTTATTCAATCCTTAAACATGAAAGAACTTTTTTATGTAACTGATATTATTGAAGCCATTGGCAATGTTAGACATAATCCCGACGGCAAAACTGTTCAAGCTTTGATCCGAACATTTAACTCAATTGATCGAGATAGCTGCAAATACATGTGCGTTAATGCTATTGGTCAATTTATGAATGATGATTCAATAGCTTATTCATCTATATTAAAATTAGCGCAAACCAAAGATCCGATACCTGATTGGAGTTATACTTATAAAGCTGCAGCCTCCGTATTGCTACATATTAATTCAGATGAAGTCAAAAATATTTTTATTGAGGCGATTAATAACGAATCCGCTTTAGATACCAGAACTTCAGTTTTTGCTATTGGCCTCTCTGATTTTGATCCCCCCTTTCGTTCACAGGCAATTCAAGCACTTAAGAAACGTCTTGTCCACAAGAACACTTACGGAGAATTTAGAGACAATCTTGCACGATCACTTCTTAGTTATGGAGAGGCTAATTTTGTACGCGATCATTATCTTTCGTTCAAAGGCACGGACTATTGGGGCGAGGATGTACTGCTAATGCTTGTTCAGTTATTAAATCACGGAGAATCTGCCAAACCACTCATTCCCCTTTACAAGGAGATGCTTTTACACGCAGATTCATTTAGAGACTACAGGGATATCGACCATCTGGCAATGCTAATGGTCCTGTTTGTGCAGAACTTTAAGGATGATGAATTTGTCAAAAAAGACCCTGTTTTAAGTAAACTCATCGGAAAGCACAATGAACCCTGGGCACTCACGTATTTAAAAACCCTCACTAAATCATTCAGTTGCTCTCCAAGTCATTAAATATAATAAGTGTTCCCTATCCTCAGTTCTATACTTGCAATCTTTCGGGACTATACACGAAGGCAGGGATCCAATTCTTCATTCATGTTCGGGTTGGAATGCTTCCTTTTTAGGTTTTAAATCTTTTAGTCTGAGTGCAAAGGTGACCATGCCGTCTCTAATGAGGTGTGTGCTTCGCTGCACGATACCCTCATAGAGTTTGTCGCCATTGAATTTATTGGCTTCAATCACCTCAATAGTTCCTGATTCTGGATTGTGAGAAAGCAAAATAGACACATGACCCTTAAGCTTCGTTCGATTTCGCCAAACGATTAAATCCCCAGGCATTAGTGTGGTGTCGTCGCAATACACATCAATAGGATCAAACTTTTCAACCACTTCATCCATATGCCATTTTTCCAAAAATTCCTTTCGTATTTCAAATTCTTCGGGGGAGAAAATAGCAGAACCGTATTTCAACTCAAGATATCCATAGTCCATCACCATCGTACTCAATCGAGAACAACCGTATACTTTCGAAACCAATGATGAGCAATCGATTCCCTTACAAACAGATTGTTCGTTTTGGGTGACAAAATTGCCACCAAATACAAATCCAGAATTTGGAAGATGGATAGCGCACGACTTTTCAGATAAATTATGCGAGATGAAGGGTGATGTTGCGTTAATGATATCAACTGAACATTTAATAGGATATGTGTACACCAGGTTCAGATGATTTAAGAGTTCATTTTTGAAATCTACTTTTCCATATTCTTTGTGAATCATCAATGCGTAGATCCAAAATATCTTGAAACTGGTTTCAAAATATTTTATTTTCAGTTCGTTGTATTCAGTAGATAAGCTTGTGGGGATTTCGACTAGGGTGTTCTCTGACATAGCGACAATTTCTTTAAGGTAGGCAATATGCGAAACACGAATGGTTTTCTTTTTCGAAAGATATTTTTCTAAAGATGCCAAATCCTCTTTGATTTTCTTTGTTGTCTTTTTGAATAGAAGCGTACGTTCATCAGAATTCATTTTATTCAGTTCAAAATTCAACAGCGTTTCTAAGAATAAACTATCGGCTTTACTGGCGTGATCTACAACCTGTTTAATCTCTTTTGTGAGGTTAATAGGTGAACGGGGATCGGCTGAAACCACCTGTATAAATAGAAAAAATGGGATTAAAAAACGGATTTTATTAGGAAAAAACATGAACTGCCCTCTCAAGTTGTGTGTAATTAACGAATGAGTATACCATGCCTGAGTATGGGGCTCTATTCTGAGATTGTAATTTGTACATAGATGCCTTACTGTTGTGTGAGGAGGATAGCCCATGCAATTCAAAAATCAACCCATTCTTTCATTTGACAATCCTGAGGACGTTTCGGCACAACAGGATGCACTTAAATCCACACGCTCAAAATTAGGAAAATCCTATATTTGGGGTGATTCAGAAACCATGGGCCAGGTAAAAAGCGTCAACCCTTATCGTCCTGAAGAGCTAGTTGCCGAAGCAGGCGCTATGACAGAAGAGTCTGTCTCGCACATGATCGGCCGATCTGAAGCTGCATTTAAAAAATGGTCTCGTACGACCGTCAAAGAACGACAAGACATCATGGCTAATATTGCTGCGGGTCTCGAAAAAAATAGATTTGAATTCAACGCTTGGATGATGACTGAAACAGGTAAACCTTGGATCGAAGCAGATGCAGACACCTGTGAGGCCATCGACTTCGTAAAATACTATTCTGAAAGTTTATCCAATTGGACATCCAATGACCGAATGGTTCGCATTCCTGGACAAGATAATAAACTTGTCTATATTCCATTGGGCGTGGGGTCGGTTATCGCCCCCTGGAATTTTCCACTCGCTATTTTATGTGGCATGACCACAGCCAGTCTGGTTACGGGTAATACAGTCCTCATGAAACCAGCTTCTGATGCACTTCAAATCGCCGTCCGATTCCATGAGGTTTTAATGGAGGCAGGGGTACCCGAAGATGTGGTTCAGCTCGTTGTTGGACGGGGCCCTGAGGTTGGCAAACCTATGGTTGAAGATCCACGTATCCGATATATTTGTTTTACGGGGTCTCGTGAAGTAGGTGTACATATCTATCAAGAAGGATCCAAGGTGCATCCAGGTCAGCTATGGCTTAAACGAATGATGCTGGAGATGGGTGGCAAAGATGGTATTTTTGTTGATGAAACCGCTGACGTGACATCCGCCGCTCAAGGCGTTGTCGCAGCAGCCTTTGGATATTCAGGGCAGAAATGCAGTGCATGTTCTCGACTGATTGTGCATCAAGATGTCAAAACAGAGTTAGTGGATCAAGTGATTGACCTAACATCCAAACTGCGAATTGGGGATCCCACAGATCAACGCACACAAATGGGACCTGTCATTAACCGTAGCAGCTTCGATAAAGTTGGGAAGTACATCGATATTGGAAGCCAAGAGGGTAAAAAATTGTATGGCGGAGAGGCTTTTTCGGATCAAGGCTATACGTGGCAGCCCACAATAATTGACAACATCGTACCCAACCATCAACTATTTCAAGATGAAATATTCGGTCCTGTACTAGGCATCACTACGGTGAATTCATTTGAGCAGGGTATCGAGTACATGAACGCAACAGAGTATGGTCTAACGGGTGCGGTGTACACAAGTGAGGCCGATCGTATTGCTAAAGCCAAAGCAGAGGTTTTTGTCGGCAACCTCTATATCAATAAAAAATGCACAGGCGCATTTGTAGGCCAGCATCCTTTTGGTGGATTCAATATGTCAGGCACGGATTCCAAAGCGGGTGGCCCTGATTACTTGCTACAGTTTTTACAGCCTAAATGTATTACCGAAGCTGTTTGAAATGAAGGTGGATCCCTGCCTTCGCAGGGATGACAAAAAAAACGCAGGTATGACAGGGTTTCGTTACGCATGTGGTCAACGAAGCAACCTAGCTCTAATTGATTAAAAGTTTGATGGGTTCGCACTTGTGGGATTCGTCTTCATAAATGAAGCATATTTCAGACTGATTGGTTTGCATATGTTTGATCTTTTTTTTCGTGCTTAATTTCTTGAGTGGTGTCGCAAGCACGGGTTCGCTTTTAGAACCCTTCGGTAGTGTTCCCCAACCCCAAAGAGAAGCATCTTTTTTAAGTGCTATACCAACACTAGGTGTAATGGCGATATGAGAAACATCGTGTAGCGCCTGTCCATCATTTTGGATGACCAGCATCGGTGTGGGGCTCATTGGCGGATGTTCGTTAATATTCACATTTGGATCCAATTGCTTTCGATAGGGCACACCTTGTGTCCCCAGTTGCCCTGATGAATTTGATCCAAAGCAGTAAACGTTTCTTTTCTGTGTCAGTAAACATGTATTTTCTTTTGTTGTGCTCATTTGAATAATAGGTGCGAGAGATTGGTAAGTCACTTTCTTGGGGACTTTGATAATGGGTGGTTGATTGAATAACTTGTGAGAGATACTCAATTGCCCTTTTTTATTAGCACCCCAACATGAAGATGACTTGGGTGACAAGGCACATGTGTGAAATTCACCACTAATGAGAAACGTCACATCAGATAAGGGTAATGGTACTGGGGAAACACTAAACGTTCCAGCACTTGGTAATGTTACACCAAGCTGGCTTTGACTGTTATCCCCCCAGCAACTTACAGTTTTGTTGTTCAGCAATGCACATGTGTGATTCTCACCAGAGCTGACCGATCGCACAGCACCCCGAAGCGCTTTTACAAATTGAGGTTCTTTCGCACTTTCAGAACTACCGATACCAAGCTGTCCTCGTGTATTGTCACCCAAACATCCTAGATTGCCGTTCGATTTTAAAATACATAAATGGGATTGACCCCCAGATAAACTGATGGTCTCTTTGTTTGCTTTTGGGACGGGGGAAAATGTGGGGGATGAAAAATGACTCCCAATTTGCCCCTTACAGAGCACTTGTCCAGATTCAATTTTGCACTGGTAGGCTTTTTGCAACAGGAACGTTACCGGACTAGGCCCTGATGTTACTGATTGGGCTTTAGAGCTCAACAGCAGGGCACAGCTGGCAGCAAGACATAGTATGTACAAGCGCTTTGGCATGTGTACACCCCTCCAGTAGTCTAGATCGGTATTTTGCCTATAAATACTTAGTGCCAACTATCTGTAATTACTTGTATATAAAATTATGTAGTCGACCTTGATTAGGCCCATTTTTTCGATACGATGGGAACTTTGGATGATCGTATGTGCAGATCGCAACATCATGAATGTGATTCGTCAATACGCCTTCGTGAATCAACTGAAGCGTAATCACTTTTTTTAAATCTAGATAATAGCCATTTTCAGAACTACTTTGCCGTACAGCGACCTCTATATCTGGGGATTTTTTTAGCCATGGAAGGATAACGTCTTCTTTAACTACATAATTATTTTCAGAAATAGCAGGGCCAAGAATGATGTGGGTGTTTTTAATGTCAAAAAATTGAAGCGCCTTGCGATGAATGCCGGCTCGAATTCCGCGCCACCCAGCATGGACCATGCCAATTCGGTTGCCATCAAAAAAATGAATCGGGACGCAATCTGCAGTTTGGATCATCAACAGGGTTTGTCTCTGGTGCGTAACAAGTCCGTCCCCTTCGTCTGGAAATTGTGTGTCGATGTCAAAGACGTCAGATCCATGAATTTGTTTTTTAAAACTTTTAATCGGCAGCTGTATGTCCTGAAGGGTGTGCAAATGGATACTTGCACCTACTGAGGTTTCACCAATTGAACCTTTCCAACCCGTATCCAAAATTTGATAATTAAAATTCATAGAAGTTAGAGCCGATAGTATCACTCTTACTGAGGAAGCTTACTTAATTGTTCAATCCGAGATGATACAATTTTGATTTGGTTGTCGATTAATTTCTGCCCATCTTCTAATTTTCTCTTTTTTTCTTCTAATCTCTTGAGTCGTTCTTGGAGTGCCTTAAGTTCAGCATATTTTATTTTGAGCTTTCGTTTTATTTTTCTTAATTTTTTTCGTTTAAGGAATTTTTTAATTTTACTTTTACTTATTTTTCGTTTTTTGCGTTCAAGATACCTAATTGTGCTTTGTATGCTTTTAATATCCGCTTTTGTATCCGCAATTTCTTTTTTTGCTGTGTCGATGTAATTTTGGAAGACAACATCTCTTTGTTTAATTAATGAGGCCTCGAGTTTTTTAAGCACATCAACAGCTGAACCCGGATCTGAGAGATCAGGTAATTTTAAATCGGGTCTTTCGAAATTTTTCCCAAAATACTTTATGAGCTTTGCTTCAATTTCTTTTAATAGTTTGACGTAGTATTCACGTCGTTTTAGAAGTTCTTCGAGTTTCTTTTGAAGCGCTGCTTTGACTTCTGGATCATCTTCTTCTGCAATAGCTTTTCTTAGCGCCGCAATTTGGACGTCTAATGCTGCTATTTTTTCCTTTACAGAGTAATATTCAGGCAAAAGTATGCTTCGCAACTCCTCTTTGAGCTCTTTAACTTGTTCCTTAAGCTCAGCCTTCGTATCTTTGACGATGATGTCTCTATATCTGCGCAGTCGTTTATGGAGTTCTTCTCGTTTTTCATCCAGCTCTGATTTTCTAATTTCTAACTGTTTGATGATGCTCAAAAATTCAGAGTGTTCAGGATCATTTTCAGAAAGTAATTCACCGAGAATTTCACGATGCTCATTGGTTCTCTCAATCATTTTGAGAATATCTTCGTCATTATGACGGATATGCCGCTCTGTAGCCTCAATCAAATCAGCCTTTAATTCTTTAACCAGCGCAATGAGCTCCTGCACTGTGGGATCGTCTGATGTGGGTTCTGAGCCCGGTGGAACGTCTGGGCAATCATCGAGATGAGGATAAACATAAACCGAAGAGGTCCGGAATGGTTTGTCGTCAGGCCCTTTACGATGCGTACCCGATTTTAAACACGTCGCAGAACCTTCAAACCTTGGTGATTCAAACTCATGAATGTTGGTGAATTTAGACAGGTGAATGAATTTTATCTTTCGATTAAGCTCCGGCCCTAGGGATGATGTAGTCCTAAAAACTAATTTACAATTAAAAGCTTCAGCATCTGTACAAAAGAAACCCCATGCCACAAAACCGTTATTGATTGACCCAGCATCTGGTGTTCGAAACCCGATTGCTTTGAGGCTATTTGGTGTGAATTGAAAATCAGGAGGGGATTGCCATGTAAATCGATCTGGTTTGGTCTGCACAAACTCGTCTGATTCAATAGTGTGGAGGATGGGATAAAATGTCGGATCCTTAGGACCCGACGTAGTGTTCTGAGAACCGATTCCATCCCGGTGTCCATAAAATATAATTTGAATGGGTGAGATAAAGGATTCATCAAATGGCGCGAACCCTTTTTTTGAAATTCGAACACACACAGAGCGGGTTGAGCTGCTCATTCTGATATTGGGATTTGGGAGTGCATTTCGGTCATCTGACTCAGTACTTAATTCCGTGTGCGAACCCGTGCAGTTTGGATCCAAGAATAACTTAATATTTACTTCTATGTCTCGATGTCTGAGGACGCACCTGTGGTTTAGAGGACAAATTAAATTCGGATAATGTACATCTTTGGGTCGTACGCCGATATCGAAGTTATTTTTGGGAACACATTGCAAACCATTTTCGACACAGGTCGGCTGAAGGGCTGGGTTTGGTTTGGGGTCCCAACCTTGTGTCTCTTTGGATGTGACCCAAATAATGCGGATACTTTTATTTTTACTTATATTGTCAAGTTTATAAGTATGAGCGTTGGCTGCTTGAGACATTATTCGGTCATCTTCAAATAAGATCGCTTTACAGGATGGATCTGGCGTAAGTGTGAGAATGCGTGATTCACCTTTGGGTATCGTTAAACTTGGGACATTTGGAGTGAGTGAGCCTGAGCAAGGTTCTATGGATTTTTGTGTGAGCGTAACTATAAATGTTGGCTTAGGGGGAGGTGGCACGGGCTTGGGTTTAATGAAATCTTTTCTGGAGCTCGATTTTCCACCACCACCGCCCCCACATGCTATTAGGCACAGAGGTAAAGTGAGTAGTAATAATTGTTTAGCTCGAAGGTCTAATCCACACATCCTGTATCCTGTTTCGGCACTCTTAAGAACAAATTAATCAAAATATGTCCTTTTCTCCACATTGGAAACTATTTACAAAAAATCTGAAGAGACTATCATGTATAAAGAATGAGGGGGGACAGCCATCTATTTCGTGTATTACCTAGTCGATTTGAGATAATCGACCAATGGTTGATTCATTATCGTCCGTTGAAAACCGTGAATCCTCAAACCTCGAGTGTTTTCTTGTACTTTTTAGAAGAAAACGCAAAGAGGGTTCGTGCAATGGGACATTACCCCGTTTTGTTAATGGATTTACGCCATACTGTTATTACAGATGAGCGACAGGTGGTGAAAGTCCTTTCTGACGGTCTTTATGCCTCGTATATTTGTGCAATTGCAGGATACGGGTTGCCTCATTCGATGACAAGACCCATTTTCTCAGTTACGCTCAGAGCGACAAAAAAGATTCCAGGTCGTTTTTTTGAGTCTAGGGCTGACGCTGAGAGTTGGTTAGAGCTGGTTGTGGATGGTATTCGTAATTTGGCCAAAACACTTGAGCCAACATCTGTCTATTAGCCTCTTTCTGTACATTGTGGAGAAAACAGTCAATTGAACGATAGATGAGTGGCTGGTAGTGTATTTAAAGTCAATCTTGGCTAAGTCGCCTGACAAAGAAAGCTTGCCATTCGCCACATGAATTATAAAATGAATTTGTTACTTGAGAAAAACCTTGGACCGTGTTTTTTCTAGTACTAAGAAATTATGTTAAAGCGTAGCGCTACATCTTACACGAGGGGAATCTTTTAGCATGAAAGTGTCTTCTGATTCCGTCGATGGTCCGTTTCGGGGAAACAACAGGACCCCTGTTCATTCGTTCCAAGAACAATTAAAAGTTGCTTACAATCGTCTTCAGAACCGGCTTGAGTCTTTCTTGCAGGAAACCCATGACGCCGTGATTTCTACTACAGCTTCAGGTCATATCATCGAATGGAATGAAAATGCTCAAAACCTCTTGGGTTGGAAAAAAGAAGCAATCTTAGGTGAAAAATTGGGCGGTATTGTTGTGCCACCGCGGTATAGGGTTGCACACGAAACGTTCCTAAAAGATCTATTAACCGATGGATGCGAGACATATACAAACAAGATCCATGAGATAGAGGCACTACATCGTGATGGTCATGAAATACCTGTGCAAGTTTCGGTTTTTCGAGAAGGCTTGGGCGAGTCTTCTGTGTTTCATTTGTTTGCTAGAAGCCTTGAAGATCGTAAAAATGTTGATAAATTAAAAGACAAATTTATTAGCACAGTCTCTCATGAGGTGCGTACGCCTCTTTCAATAGTTAATCAGGCCTTGAATAACTTATGTCTCGAATTGGGTGATCAACTGAATGAAAAACAGTGGAACATGCTTGATGTAGCTATGAAAAATGGTCGCAGATTGACTC
>JAJCYS010000050.1 GCA_029262815.1 Deltaproteobacteria bacterium
AACTTCAGTGCCAAAAGGTAGCCGGGGAACCTAAACTGTAAGTGCCAAAAGGTAGCCGGGGAACCTAAACTGTACACAGTGCCAAAAGGTAGCCGGGGAACCTAAACTGTACAGTGCCAAAAGGTAGCCGGGGAACCTAAACTGTACAACCCCTAGCCACAGAACTCATGTGCGATATTATATTGTTTGAATTTCAACAAGGATTATCATATCGACCGAACTAGGCCATTTGGTGCCAAGAAATTGCCGATGCCCTTTTGGGTTCTCCTTTAATCTTTGTTAGTTGGCACATTGTTTGCATCTGTAACTAACCATGTCAGTCATGCAAGCGTCCATCTCACACTTTACGTTAGAGAACTTACAAGTCCATCCCATCTCGATTCAAATGGCGGTAGCACGTTCTACCCAGCCTAAAATATCTTTTTCAGGGCTCGTAGATCAACACATCAAAGAGTCTATGGTAAGACTCTCAGTAGCGCTAAAGGACCGTGGGTTATCCTTGCCTAAAGATCACGTCACAATTCATTTCACACCTGCCATTTATGAAAAAAAAGGCTCCGATTATGACCTTGCTTTGGCGCTAGGGTTATTAAATTTGTTTGGGTTTATCCCCAGAATCCCTAAGAATCTTATCTTTTTATCCGAGTTAGGTTTGAATGGTGATCTGAATGGCTCTGATCATTTTTTGGCTTTTTATCACCACATCCTCCAACACCATCCAGACCATATTCTCGTCACTTCACTTGAAATTCATAGCTGGTTAGAACAAAATCATGCACCGTGTCGTCAAGTTATCTCATTTGAAAATCTCTCCGAAGTCATCATGTGGATAAAGAAAACACCCCACCCTCAACTTCCAAATAAATCTGAAACACCCATCCAGCAAACCATCCCAAAAGCAAACCTCTCACCTCTCAAAGAAGTTCATGGATTGAATAAGAGCAAACTTGCATTACTCACTTCTCTCATCTCCCAAACACCTCTTCTATTTATTGGATCACCCGGCGTAGGTAAAACCCTCTTGATCACCCAAGCAAAACACCTGCTTCCTCCTTTAAGCTTTAATACATGGCTGGAAGGTCAACTACTCACAAATATTAGAGATCAAAAAAACATTCACTTTTCGCCCCCATTTCGAACACCACATTACCAAGCATCTCCAGAAGCTTTTACAGGCACCTATCATAGAGGAAAATGGATTCCAGGTGAGTTCTCACTTGCCAACGGCGGCATCTTATTTCTCGATGAACTCCCCCATTTCAAGCCTCAGGTTCTTGAGGCACTTCGAACGCCACTCGAAGAACGGGTTTTTCTTTTATCACGAGCCCACTTTCATGCTAGGCTCCCCGCTGAATTCACATTACTCTCCGCGATGAACCCTTGTCCCTGTGGTTATTTCTTTGTAGACCCTTGTGCCTGCACGTGTACACATCGACAAATTTCGACTTATTTATCCCGCCTAAGTGGACCCATTCGAGAGCGTTTTGGCATTATCCATTTTGTTGTTCCAAAAGAAGAACTCACCACTTTCTCCGAATATCCAATTGACTCGATTTGTTGCCTTGGTAATTTGAGAAATCAATTTGGAAAAACATTTCAACAACAAGTCCTTACGGAATCATTCAAAAATTGGTACACATCACATAACCATTCAATTAAAACCCCATTCACATACTTAAACAAACGCAGTGTGCGACATATGACGAAAATCGCTCTTGCACTTTCATTATTGAGAGAGGCTGAAACGCCGAACGAGCATGATTGGTCACTCGCCTGGGAATTTCAAAATGCGCATACTTGCTTTACCGAGATCACACTTTGAATCCTACATTATACAAATTACACGATACCCCATTTCCCGTTTACAGCTTTGGCCCTCATATCTCGCCATTGAGAGATCTGGTTTTAAATTTCAAACTCAAAGGCCATGTTCAACCCATCTGGAAACTGATTCAAACTCACAAACACACTCTCGAAAGCATTCTCAAAAAACACACATGCTTGGTTCCCTTACCTAGTAGCATTTCAAGGGTTGCCCTGTTTGGGTATTACCCTACACTGATTCTCACCCAGTTAATTCAAAAACAATATCCGATATCACTGTATGCAAGGGCTTTATCGATGAAAAAAGGATTCGCACAAATTAAGAAAAGCTTATCACCCTACGAAAAAAGAAGCCGTCTTGAAAAATGGATTTCCACAGGCTCCCATTACTCAAACATCAAAAAGCAAAATATTCTTTTAATCGATGATGTCTATAATACCGGTTTAACTTTAGATACAGCTCGAGCCTTACTTTTAAAAGGAGATGCCCGTTCTGTATCGACACTTGTCCTCGCACACACGCAAGCAAAAGAAAATCATGGTGCTCCTATCTCACCTTTTGCGATGTCATAACAAAAGGGTTTTTTTTAGGTAAATGGGGAAACATCTTGTGGTTAGATTTTGGAAACGCATAAAGTTTTAAATCTCTGATTCGAACCCATTTCAAATCTTGAGAAGCCAACGGCTTTGGTGTTCCGCTTTTGTATTGACAAGAAAAACATGACACATCCACAGAAAAATGGGTATATGCATGAGACACAGTACACTCCAGGTTTCCTACCGTCACATCGATATCGAGTTCTTCTTTGATCTCCCTACGTACACACGTTTTGAGTGTTTCTCCCAACTCTACTTTGCCCCCAGGAAATTCCCACATCCCGCCTAACATTCCCCGATTTAAACGTTTGGCGATGAGCACCTTGTTACCCTTCCAAATCAAACCAGCCGCAACTTCGATCTTAGGACGCGATTTTCGAGATTCAGGTTTAGGGTATTCTTGAACTGAATCGGATTGAAAAGCTTCACAATATTTTGAAACGGGACATTGCGTACATTTAGGATTTCGAATAGCACATACCGTTGCACCAAGCTCCATCATGGCTTGATTGAAATCACCGGGACTCGGTTTCGAAATATGGCTATCTAGAAAAATTTCAATGTCCTTAATTGCCTTAGACGGAGGGACCGGAATACACCTCAACCGACTTACAACCCGTTTCACATTTCCATCGATGGCAGCAAGTGGATGATTAAACACTATTGACTGAACCGCAGCACACGTATAGGGGCCAACTCCTTTGAGCTGATAAAAAACTTCAGGATCTGAGGGTACACGGCCCTCATGATGTATCAAAACCTCTTGACATGCTGCGTGAAAGTTGCGAGCCCGACTGTAATACCCCAACCCCTCCCAGACTTTCAGAATTTGATCTAAATCGGCTTTTGCAACAGATTCAAGAGTAGGGAATTCTTCTAACCAACGCTTATAGTACGAAACAACCGTATTGACCTGGGTTTGTTGCAGCATGACTTCAGATAGCCATATGCGATAGGGATCCGATACATTACGCCATGGCATAGATCGTTGGTTCACTCTAAACCAGCTGAGTATTTTTTTTGAAAACTCGGTCTTCATTGAAAGGCCTATCCTAAGACATCAGGTGTAAAATTCGCAAGAAGCTTTTATCTTGCAAGACGAAGGTTTTTTGGCACAAATAAAGTTAAAATCAATTCATTAAAAACCGAAAGAGTATTCAGTGTAAAATATAATGATGGGTACACGGAAGTACATTAAATTTTTGGGCATGTTTATCATGGCACTAGGCATTTCAACACATTCGTCTTGCCGTACTTGGCAAAGCAAAAAATGGATTGCCTATTATGGAAACGGCTTTAAACCCGAGCACTTAAAAGGACTTGATCTGGTCATCGTTGACCCCGATTCCACAGACCATGCCTTATTCACTAGCGGAACCAAAACTGTTCGCATTGCGTACATTAGCGTAGGTGAGGCGGAAGAGTATCGATATTTTTGGAAACACGTCAAAAAAGATTGGATTGTTGATCAAAATAAAATTTGGAAATCCTACCGTATCGATATTCGAAAGACGGGATGGCAAAAACTCCTACTTGATACTGTAATCCCAGATATCCTCAAAAAGGGCTATAACGGCCTACTACTGGATACTGTTGACACTGCAGTAGACCTTGAGGAAACTGATCAGCGTAAATATAGTGGATCAAAGAAGGCGATGGTAGCCTTTATTAAATCGATCCGAGCTAAATACCCCAATATCTGGATCATTCCCAACAACGGCCTCAAAATATTAATGGAAGTCGGACACCTCGTCAACGGTGTGATGGTCGAAGACCTATATACATCCTATAATTTTGATGCAAAACGTAGTGATCAAACACCAGCTAAGGCTATGCTCGAAAAAGAGCAAATATTAGACGCATTTAGGCAAAGTTCTGGAAATGAAGTCTTCAATATTCTGTACGAGACCAATTCGCAGTCTAAACTTTCAAAATTTGCTATAAAGCGATCTGAGTCCAAAAAATACTCGTGGTATCTCACAACCGTAGATCTGGCTAAAACTAAGGTTGGCGTCGTGCCAGGGCTCAATTACCCTCCTAAGAAAAAGTAATATTCATGTGAATAATGTGTTTTCTACACAAGTACGCTAAATCTTTGTACTAAAAACCCGATTAATCAATCAGGGAATACTATATATATGCACTCAAGAAGATATCTACATGTGATTGCCGTTGGGCTGTGTATTGGCACATATGTATGGCCAGTACTCACACATGGTAAAACACATCAAAAACGCAAGGTGATTGCTTTTTACGACAACAAGGTCGTTAAAAAACTTTCTGAATCACCGACTCACCTCTATGCCGAATTCCCCTTGAATCATGTAGGGCTTGAGGTCATTCATTGGCCAGTTTCTGTTCCTTTACCTACGCAAGATGATTTAAAAGAAGTCACAGGTATTCTCACTTGGTTTCAACGAGAAGGTGCGGTTCCTAACTCCAAATTATTTTGTGATTGGTTGAGCAAGCAAATGAGCCAAGGCAAAAAAGTTGTGATTATGGATAATCCCGGATTTTTTCATGGCCCAAAAAAGAATTTGCTATCTGCATCTTGCAAAAAAATGCTGAAAACTCTTGGCGTTACATATGGGAAGGAAAGCTACGATAATCCATTTTTACTAAACATTACAACAACCGATAAAGAAATTGTGGGTTTTGAACGGAAGCGAAATCTCATTGACCCTATTGAATACATTTCATTGAGTGCGAGTCGTGATGACGTCAGAACGCACTTTGGTGTCTCAATAAAGAATGAACCCGAAAGCGAGTCAAGTCTGGTGATGACCTCCCCACGAGGCGGCTTAGCCTACACACACGCATTGCAGTACCACAATAAGGCGATCAATAGTCCTGTTTGGTACCTCAATCCCTTTAAGTTCTTTGAGCTCGCATATGGCCTCAAGGGGTGGCCAAGACCCGATACAAATATGATCAATGGAAGACGTATCGGCTATAATCATATCGATGGAGATGGTATTTTTAACCCCACCCCCAATAAGTCGTTTTCCGGGCACGTCATACTTGAAGAAGTCCTTAAAAAATACAACACAATGCCATTTACGGCATCCTATATCACAGCTTATTTTAAGATAAAAAAATACAACAACACTGAAATTGACGCTTTGTACGCTGGCATTTCGAGCTTACCCAATATCGAAATTGCCTCTCATACATTCGCTCATCCTTTAAAATGGGATCCTAAAAACAAGAGGGGAATCGACCCATATGAGCTCGCAGTTCCCTACTCTGGGTACGCTTACGACGACCATCGAGAGACAGTCGGCTCTATAAATGACGTTAATGAATTACACAAGCGGCTTGGCATAGACAAAAAAGCCTCCCTGCTGCTTTGGTCAGGGGATTGCGATCCGGCTGAAAAAACGTTGTCCGTCATGGATCCTGATTCTTTTCTAAATATGAACGGAGGGGATACGCTGTCAGATGCAAAACACCCTGGCATATCACATATTGCCCCACTGTCTATTCTCAAAGGGAAGCACAGGCAGATTTATTCGAGCAATACGAACGAAATGTTATATTTAGACAAAGGATTTGAATCCTATTTCGGTGGGTTCAAAAAAGTAATAGATACATTCAAAAATACTGGGGCTCCTAATCTTTATAAGCCGGTTAATATATACTTTCACTACTACATAGCCTCACAGCACGCCGGCATGAGAGCACTACACAAAGCAATCTCGTATGCTCTTGACCAAAACTTGTTTTTTATGTTTGCATCTGATTATGCACACATAGCAAAAGACTTTTTCAAGACCGACATTCATAAAACAGCCTCAGGATCGTTTGTTATCGAAAATAGCGGTAAGCTCAGAACCATCCGATTTGACCGAGAAGATAAACACGTCAACATGGCACGATCCAAAGGTGTTATCGGATACAAACATCACCAAAATGACTTGTATGTGTTTCTAGACGAGAAGCGCAGTCATGAAATCATTTTATCAGCAACTGCTCCATCAAAACCCTATATCCGTGAAGCCACATTCCATATTAGCAATTTCAAAAGCAGTAAATCGCTGATTTCATTTAACAAACAGGGATGGCACAAAAGCGAAGCACAATTAAGCGGACTTGTGCCAAATTCAACTTATACGATTAAAACAAAACATACCTCACAGAAGCAAAAAGCGACTGCACAAGGCGTTTTAAGTGTTCAATTCAAGCATTCAGAACAAGGACAATCTGCTACGGCTGTCCGTATCGAGGCGAATGCAAAATGAAGCTCAGTATTGTTAAATTATTAATCTTTTTTTCTTTTTTACTTGTTGTCGGATGGCTGCTCTATCCCAAGAAAGTCTTTATTGGTTATATGTACGAAGGTTTATCGGATTTGGAAAAATCAGAAAATTACTACAAAGAGTTCTTAGAAAAACAACCCTACAATAAATTCGCCAACATGAGATTAGGCCGCCTCTACGTTTTATCTGGAGAACCAGAAAAAGCCACCGAAACTCTTGAGCAGCTTTACCTACACCGGTATACGGACTGGGAGGTTGCTCAAACCTATCTCAAGCATTTGAGGTACACCGATAACACACCCAAAATCCTGAGTGCTGAACTCGAAGTCGCAGATAAATTCATAAACACGCATCGATACAATCGCCATGATATGGAAGAGCTGTTGAAGTCAGCTTTAAATAATTCCAATTTATTACAGCAACATAAAAAATCTAGAAGGATTTTAAGTCAACTTGTTAAAATTGCTAAAAATCCTGAACCATACGAAAAATTACTCTATCGTATGGATTTGGCTGAAGGCAAAACGAATCGAGTCATCGCTTCTCTCGCTCAACAAATTAAGAAAAAACCAAAAGATAAAGAGTTGAGGCTTGAATATATACAAGTTTGTATGATTACAAAAAAATACAAACGGGCTCTCAATCTAACTAACGAGGGACTAGCCCTAAATCCTAAGAACCTCGATTTATTGCAAAGCAAAATCACAATACACCAGACATTGAATCAATATAACCAGGCAATCGCCACCACTATGAAACTTATTGAACTTTCCCCGGCTCAAAATTCGAAACAGCAACTTTAATATCCCACCTTCCCTTCATAGGATCTCTATCTAAAAAGCTTATCATTCTAGAATTCTTGAATAAAATTTAATAGTTTGAGAGAATAGACTGAGGATTGTCACTGGAATTAAGCTATTTTGTTGGTTCCACTATACTCATGGAAGAGAATGAGACATCATTCAAATCAAGATAAAGGATTTTTACCCTTTTGCCTTACTGGGTTTTTAATAATTAGCCTTTCCTTTGGTTTATTCGCAACTACAGGTCATGCAAATGAAAATTTTTCAAAGATCGAAGATGTGGACTCATTTGTAAAGAAGCATCCAATCGACGAAAATAACCTTGAACTATATGAACAATTAGGTTTCTTTTTTACTGAAAACAAGCAGAAAGAAAAAGCGCTCAAAGTATACAAAGCCGTACTGGAATTTGACAAAGACACTCCAGAAAACTGGAAAGCCGTAATCTATGGACACTACGGGCTAAATCAAAAATCAAAAGGAAATGCTTATTTAAAAGAATACATTAGACGGTTCCCAAATGATCAAACCTTAGAAAAAGAGCTTGTAAGCTACTATCTTTATGAGGCCAAACGAATAGACAAACTGCCGAGATACGAAAGATACATCCGAAAGTACAAAGACCCTTCTTTGGCAACTGACGTCGGTTATCTTTTATATGCGAAAGGGAAAGAGAGTCAGGCACTTACGTGGCTCGAAAAATACCAAAAGAAATTTCCAAAAAACAAACAAATTGAAAAAGCTATATGGGATCTCGCTTCGTCATCAAAAAACCCTCAAAAAGTCATAAATTGGA
>JAJCYS010000051.1 GCA_029262815.1 Deltaproteobacteria bacterium
TCTATCAACGAATTACCTAACCTTTACAACAATGACCCACGATGGGTCGATCTTGATGTTGCCCCTACGGTTCATTCATTGTATACCTAGTCAAGTGAGAAAATCGTTTCATCGGGCTCGCCTTACGAAAAACTAATTGGGTGCTCTAGAGCTGTGAGAATTGACAACCTCATCTGTGTTTCGGGCACCGCTCCCATTTCATTTGATGGATCCACCGCATGTAAAGGAGATATCTACGCCCAAACTAAGCGTTGCCAAGAAATCATTGCAAAAGCCATTCAAGATGTAGGTGGTGAGCTAGGTAATGTCATCCGCACCCGCATCATGCTCACAGACATGAACCAATGGCAGAAAGCAGCTAAAGCTTATGGTGAATTTATTACCGACATTCGACCCGCTTGTACTTTTGTAGAAGTCAGTCGATTTATCGACCCCGATTGGTTGGTTGAAGTCGAAGCTGATTGCACAGCGAATTCACCCTAATAACCTTCCGTTTTTAAGAGGTTTGGTCATCATGAACTTTATGGCATCTTCTGATTGGTGTCAAAAAATTCCCAGAAACCCTATTTCGAATTAAAATGGCTAACGAATCAGTTCTCGGAAGTTGGAACGAAGTTCTGCTTTGCGAATACGCACATGGGTGGGGGTGATTTCGACCCACTCGTCTTCATCAATCCATTCAATAGCCCGATCGAGTTCAAGCTCTTGGGGGACATCGAGTTTGGTGGATTCATCTTTGCCAGCAGCACGGATGTTATTGAGTTTCTTTTCAAGACATGGATTGCAATTGAGATCATTTTTGCGACTGTGCTCCTCAAAAATCATCCCTTCATATATAGTAACCCCAACATCAGATTGATGGCCAAAAAGTGCGCTGCGACCTCTAAGGCCGTTCTCTGTTAACCATTAAAGTCATTCGTTAAACCAACCGATCAAGTTTGTAAAAGGAGTGGCAGTGAATAAAAAACGATTTTTAATGGGGTGGTTCTGTATAGCTCCGTTTATTTTTTGCTCGAAAATCCTATTATCTTCAGATTTAAATATTATTATTAATGACTCCGTCAGTAATCCTGCTTGTCAGGAGAGTGATGCGTGTCTTGATTTGCTACAAAACCTTGTTGAGCTTCAACAAGAAAAAGCGTCCTCAGTAAGAAGCTATCCTTCCGCTTGTGTTAAAGGTTGCAAACAGTGTAAAGATGGGTATCTGAGATGCACGAGATCTCGACTATCATGCGGCGAAGAGTTTAACAGATGTAGCAAAAGCATAGGATGCTACTGTAGATGATATTCGTGCTAGGGTCGTAGGTCACTTTTTAGCACTTAGAGGGTACCATCTAAGGTCATCGGCGACTTTTTGGCACCTTTGTATTTTCCGTGTGCCTATTAAGCATGTGGTATTGTAATATAAAAACCATGAGCTACATCGCCCAAGCAGTCATTTTATTAGTCGCAGGAATTCACTTTCTAATTCTTTATAAACAGATGGTTACATGGCAAACGCCTGATGGACTAAAACAATTTAATCTAACGCCTGAGGTATCAAAGTCATTTAAACTTTTGGCTTTTCAGCAAGGCTTGTATAACGGATTTCTTGCGATCGGTTTAGTTATGTCGATCTTTGTCTCAAATATTCAATACGCACAATACACTGCGACTTTCTTTTTGCTGTGCGTGTTATCAGCAGGATTGCTTGGAGGATTTACAGTAAAAAAACAGATATTCCTCATCCAAGCGTTACCTGCAGCATCTGGACTTTTGTTTCTTTGGTTGAAATAATTTTAAGTCAACCAGAGTAGACTGTACTAATGAAATGGACTCTAAGTATTCCACCGTTATTAGAAGGGTTTGGCATTGGTTCCAGTCTCATCATTGCAATCGGATCCCAAAATGTATTTGTTTTGCGCCAAGGGATCAAACGGAAGCACGTTTTTCTCACTGCTTTTATTAGTTCTTGCTTGGATATTATTCTCATTACCGTTGGTGTTGCAGGGTTAGGAACACTCATTTCTCGTTCCCCAATCTTAATAACGGCCGCAATTTGGGGTGGCGCAATATTTTTAACAGTTTATGGATTTCTGGCGTTTCAGAATGTATTCAAAACTCGTACAATGCCTGACCCTTCTTCAAAAGCACATAGTTCAGCCAAAAAAGTAATACTCTTAACAGCAGCTTTTTCACTGCTGAATCCACATGTGTATTTAGATACTGTTGTGCTACTGGGAAGTGTAGGAGCTCATTTTCCCTACGGTCAACGTCCGTCATTTATTCTAGGTGCTTCGATAGCCTCTTTTGTATGGTTTTTTCTGTTGGCATACGGCGCATCATGGATGACACCCTTGTTTAAAAAACCAATCACGTGGAAATGTCTTGATGCATCTGTTGGAATTATCATGTGGAGCATTGCCGTTTCGTTGATTTTATCAGAATAGTTTGATGACGTTATATATTTCTCGGGGTTATTCAGGTTGAGTGTTAACCTTGGAGAACACTTTGTTGTCACATTGGTCCAAGAGATAACACAAATTTCGTGAATGGCTAAATCGTTGCTCACATTTTTTTGATATGGCTTTTCCAGCAGCATTGCCCATATCTAATATATGCTCTGAATTAATTTCCGATGTTGCACAATTAAACGTTCCTACCCCTGTGGTACTCGGAGGCGCCGAAGTTGTTAAACTGAGAATGTCATCAGTTGAAAAATTAGATGCATTTACTGTATTGAATAGCGTGCCACTCGTAATAGTTGTGTATTTTGGAGATAGAGTTTCGTTATATTCAAATCCAATTGTTTCCGCATGATTTTCAAAACTTTTGCCATCAAAAGCGTGATTAAATTCGTGTTTGCCTGCGCCAGTTAACACTGCAAAATTTGTTATGTTCGATCCAATGCCTTCTACGATCGAATACCCTTTACTTGAATTTGTGCCCGTTTTCCCATTTGGATCTGTAAATTGACTATTATGAAAAAACCGTGTCGCGACAGTCGCCTGGTCTCCTTCTGATGTGACACTCATATGTCCATTAAACGTAGATTGGTCACGAAATTCTCCCGCGATTCCTCTATCGAACCTACCTTTAATAGTCATTTCTCTCTTTTGTGAATAATCCCAATCAAAAGTTGAGTCCGATTGTTTTTTGACCTTTGCTGAAAAGACAGATTCGAATGCCTCAGATCCAGACTGGCCGGGTCGACCCGTTTCCTTATGTGTAATCGTAAGAATTTTAGTCTCTCTGTTAAATGATATGGTCTCATCACTATGATGTACCAGATTACCTTCATCCTGT
This sequence comes from Deltaproteobacteria bacterium, assembly GCA_029262815.1. GTDB lineage: Bacteria > Bdellovibrionota > JAJCYS01 > JAJCYS01 > JAJCYS01 > JAJCYS01. The sequence continues at coordinate 3,286 of JAJCYS010000051.1, forward strand.
CCGCTGCAGAAATGGAGTGTAATGTCATAGCTATTGGGTGAGACGTCCTTGCCTTTGATCTCAAAAAAGATATTAAAAACTCCTTCATCGTCATCATCTTCGCCAGGATCAGATCCGGGTTCATCATCATCTGGGCCGTCAGGTTCAAGAATTTTCATTTTTCGTATTACAGTTGTGTCTTGCTGTGCAAAGAAATTTTCAGCAGGGATCTCTTCTCCAGATACATGTTGAATGGATACACCAGGAGTAGTGGGGAATTTTGTCATATAACAGATAGATGTTGTAGCGGAATTTAAATGGCCCAATTGTTCGGCTGCACCCTGAGCGATCCAACATTTTCCTTTGCCTTGAAAATATTCTCTTATCTTATTCTCTCTAACAGAATTTGTTGTACTACCGTCTTGAATAACGTTAACGAGTGTTTGGACATCGCCTGTGAAGTAATCATTTAGATTCTGGGGTTGTAATGTGCTAAATGCAGGCGGAATTCCCACAGTAATTGATCTAGCATCCCTGGGCTGGAATTTAATGGGCGTTCCACCGCCAGCACCTATTATTGCATTGGGGTTCGGCATGTTACCTAGATTTAGATTATCCGCGTTTTCGCCATCATCATTATGACATCCAAATATTGTGAACGTGGCTAAGATTACGATTAGAGAAAAAAAATGGATCTCTTTCATAAGGCCCCTCTTTTTTGATGTGAATGACTGACGTTATTTTCCCGTAGTATAGCATCCTTTCGTTGAAGAATCTTCGTGTTATGATGGTTCGTTTTGAAGGCTAATCATGATTAATTTTGAATCAATAACAAAATCGCACGAGAGAATTCGAGAGAAAATTCATGCAACCCCTATAATGACCTCTACCTTATTAAATCAAATGCTGGGACATCGGATCTATTTCAAAGCGGAGAATTTTCAGCTCACCGGATCGTTTAAAATACGAGGTGCAATGAATGCAATAGCAAAGTTGCATGAGCAAGGGCAGTTAAAAGAACGAGTGGTGACTTATAGTTCAGGAAATCATGGGCAAGCGCTTGCGAAAGCTTCTTCAGCCTTCAACCTAAAAACGACTGTCTACATGCCCGAATACACATCAGCTGTAAAACAACTTTCTACACGGTCTTATGGGGCGCAAGTTGTTTTATGTAAGAATCGACAAGAGGCCGAGCGTCGAGTTGCTCAAGAATCTGAGCATGACACAGTGCTTATCCCACCGTTTGATCACGATGATGTAATAGCAGGCCAGGGGACAATCATCTTAGATGATCCCACTGTGCTTGATTGCTGCGATGCTATTTTTGCTCCTATCGGAGGAGGCGGGTTTATTTCTGGAATTTCCGTTTCTGCAAAGGCTCTAAATAAAAAAATCAAAATAATTGGAGCTGAGCCGGTCTGTGCAAATGATGCAAAAAGAAGCGTCCAATCCGGAAAAATATTCCGTTGGAATGATTCACCGGATACAATTGCAGACGGTGTAAAAACTTTGTCAATAAGCGAAAGAACCTTCGACTACTTAAAAACAATAGATCAAATATACGAAATAACTGAAAATGAAATTATGTATTGGACACAGTGGATATGTCATTTGTTAAAAATTCAATGCGAGCCTACTTCAGCACTTAGTATGGCAGCTGCGTTAAAATGGTTGCGGTCAGAGAAGAAACCTCGAAGCATTTTAGTGATGCTTACAGGTGGAAACATTGCTCCTGATACATTTCAGAAAGTTTGGCGTGAAAATTATTTGACACTATCACCTGGAACGATATCAATTGAACATAGTATCTAGAATGAAAAAAGAATTCGAAAAACTTATGGATTTGCCTGGTGTTGGCGTTTCAATTGCTCAAGATTTGAGAGATCTTGGTATTCAAAAACCCATTGACCTTGTTGGTAAAGATCCGAATGCATTGTACGAACAGTGGCAGGAAAATTCAGGCATACCAGAACGATGTATGTTGTATGTGTTCCGCTGTGTTGTGTATGTCATGAATACACCAAGTCAGGAACTAGAGCCTGATCTGATGAAATGGTGGAAATGGAAAGACAGATGTTTGAAAAAATAAATTATATATCTGAACAAGAACTGAGGGCACGGGTTAAAAAATCAACATTTGGGCCTTGGCCACCCACATCGTAATATCGTGCTCGGAGGTCAACTTGTTCCATAGGCCAATGGATATTAAATAAACCAACAACCTTTCCTTGAGTGTCAACAATAGGTGCACCACTCGTGCCTGGTACTGCATCAACATCTGTTGTGATACGTTGATTTAAAAATACTGAAATTGCATCAGAATTTTTCACATATTGGTTGAGGAAATCAATATAAAATTGGGGGACGTCTATGACTTTACCTTTCGCAATTCTGAGTGATTCACCATCCGAGTCAGGCGTTTGATGAATATACCTACCTTTTGATTCGACTGGGAATCCTATTTTAAAGACTTGTGCACCGAATGCTGGTGTTGAAGTTGCAAACTCAAAGGGTTTAGCGTTCAGATTTCGGCCAAGTTGAAGCTCGATCAAATCTGTCATAGTGGCGCTCGATGAATGATCGAGGCCCGCATATGACGATCCGAGGGTTAATGAATAACTAGAATGGCCGTTAAATCCAATTCGAAGTGATTTCGAATCTTCTGATTCAGGATTTCGCGTGTCATACACAATCTGGTCATGTTGGTTTACGACGACAAAGGGGGGTATATGGTTCATGAGCGATTTCTGTGCTTCTTGATATGTTTTTGCACGAGAAAATTGAGATGGTAAAGCACCTATAGCATCAAACAAATGCCCTGCAGTAAGTAAGGTCCGGTTATTCTTTACAAGAAACGCAGTACCATTGTTTGCGTCATATGAATAATAGACGGGATGATTCTGGAGATTTTGAATCTCAATACGTTTCCAATATCGATAGGCTCCCGGTGGGTTAGACGCAATATCATTTCGATACAGTTCTATATTCTCTCTACTCACAAAAAAACTGGGTCGAGGTGCTAAGATGTAGATCCGAAAAACGGCATTTGATTGGTTGCTCACGTGAGTAGGGATTTCGGATGATCCTACTGTGTAAAAACCTGGGTCAGCATAAATTGGCAATGCGAAAACTATTATATATAAGAGAGAAAATATTAGAATGGATTCTAGCTTTCGATTGAAGGTGGATTCCCGCTCACGCTGCGCGTGTCGGGAATGACAAAATAGGGGCAGGAGTGAGAAAAAATCTGAAATGCGCATATCGAGAGGTGGTTATATCACAGGTAACAGATGAAGAAAGCCAAAAAAGGCCTTATTTTATTAGTGAATGGCTTATTCGCTGCCGAATCGAAATTGTTGTCGATCGCCCTCTGAATCTGTAGTGGTCGCCCCAGATTCATCCCGGAATTGTTCTGGGTCTGGTTTTGCACCTGGCACATCGCCCGATTCAAATTGGGACTGTTCGATAGCTCTTCGTTCTTCAATTTTGAGTTTGTTTTTTTCAGTCTCATCTTTCGAAAATGCGCCCGCTAATGCAGCTATGCCGATATACGAAAGATAAATAGGAAAAAGAATAATCTTAAGTGCAAAAGAGAGATAGTCTGAACCGTCTGAACTTTCTGCTCCTGCATTGAATGTTTGGATTTCTTTTTCGTATCCTGATGACATAGCCAGTAATCCTAGGCAGTACGTTTCTTCGGGTTTTGAGGGATCACTTCCTTCAAAGCTTTCACGAATGCATTCATTGTATTTATAAGATCCTTTTTCAGCGTCTTCTTTTTTAGCGCATCTATCGACTTTCGACATGAGCGTGCTGTATTTTGAATTCTCTTTGTAGCCATCACACTTCTCAATCATTTTGTGAGTTATGTGGACGCTCGTAGCGCGAATTGCATTTTGAACTTCTTCTCCCGAAATTGATTCCAAATTATGCCCAATGAATATATCGTCTCCCCCCATCGGAAATGGAAACGATTTTGGACTCTCTTTTCCATCTTTTGCAATCGCAATTGCAACGTCGAGTTGAAATTGCGTAGGTCCAGGGACTACAGGCTGTGTTTTGTTGCTGTATTTCTCATGCAAAACACTGTTCAAGGGAGGAGTGATCTGGAAAAAACTTTTGCCTGCTTCAGCCGGATTATTTTGAATAAACTTCATTGTAGTGAACAAGTCCCTGAGAACACCTTCTGAACTATCGTAATAGAGAGTCGGATGTTTTTGAAGGTCCAAGTTCATCATAGTTCGGAGGCCCATGTTTTCTTTTAAGACCGTGTATTTTTGTTTTGCTGGTTCCATCAGAAACGCAAACAGGTGCTCTGTCCATGCCATTTGAATTGCGTTCAGTTGGTATCCGAGACTGTTGGGTTGCGGTTTATCTGAAACTTGTTTTTTAAATATGCGTTTCTTATAAAATGCTTCGAGATTTTCATCACTGCCTCGTTTGCCCTTGAGTTTTTGAATAGATTCGCGATCGGCTACTGGAAAAGGCTTCTTGGATTGGAAAAATCGAAACTGATCTGCCCAAAAGTTAATTAATTTTTCTTTATCTTTAGCGAATGCTTCAAATGCTGTGGGCTTTTGAATATCATAGAACTGATCTAAAGAAATCCATAGTATCTTCTCTTTAGGATGTTTTTGTAATAACTCCGATAGCACGACAGTTCCTGATATTGCTTGTAATGCACCATCCGCACGAGACTGCACAGCCATCGGCGAAAATGTTGCAAATACAGGTTCTGCGATATTTATCCTTTTGTTTGATTTACATCCACCATCGAGCCCTGGGAATTTTTCGATTAATAGATCTGGGGTGAATCGATCAGTAGGCAAGGCAGGTGGTGTGGGGAGCCCAAGGCTTGCATTGACGGCTGAGCTATCGCTGGTTGATCCTGATGATTCATAAGATCTTACTTGGCAGATGAATGCGCGGACGAGGGCCATGGCTGATGTAATTTGATCCTTTGGTAAATCAGAGTCTTGTTGTACATGACGATGAAATGCGCTAGGTGTTACACCGTCCTTTTTTTTGGACGAACCAAATGGAAATGGTAAATTATAGGAATTTCGTATGTAGTCGAAGCAATAGTCATTTTGTTTATCGCAAATATCTAAGGTGAATAATCTGATTTGATCTATAAGCGAAACATTCGGGTCATTGATTTTTTCATCTGTGACCTTGTCCGTGTAAAACTCATCGAGCGATTCTCGTATATTTTCCTTATTTCCTTCTGAAGCTAATCCTAGCTTTCCTTTCATACTCCAAAATGGATTGTCAAAAGGGGGCAAAGGATTGGGTAAATTGAAAAATTTACCACTAGGATATTGATGAAGAATACTGAGAGTCAGCAAATATCCTTTTAGGAGAGATGCAAAAGTCATCATGTGTTTATTTGGATGTCCTGGGATAGGAACTTGAAACTGTTCCTTGCCTTCGCTGGAATTGACACTATTTGTGATTTTGTCTCGAAAGATCTCGGCTGTTAAGATGTGCTCGCCTGATTCGAACTTTTGCCCTAAGGTTTTACCCATAGCAACAGGTATTTGGATAATCGGTCGCATGAGCGGTGAAATGCTGGTTGCACTGACCAGCATGTAACAAAAAGAAAATGTAAAAAACCGTTTTAGCATACCTGTCTCAAATCGTAATTCGACATAACACGGTATCGGCTAAGACAAATGTTTAGTTAACTCTTTTAAATTCTAGTGTTATTTCAAAAATATGAAGTCATTTATATTTAATGAGGGATAAATCGGGCACAAATTTACCATCGCTGTTCAGTTTTAAGTTTTGAGTGTCCACCTTTTTGAACAAAATGGTCATGATTCCCTCAATTTTCATGCCGCCTACGTCCATTCGAAGCTCTAGGTATGTTTCACCCGGTGGTGTAATAAACATATTTTTGAACTCATCTGCTGGGAAGTGTAAGTCTGTTTCCTGAAAATTAACACATGAGGCTACTTGAGTCATGGGGAGCTGGATTTCTTCTCCCGTGTATTGGAGTCCCTTTTCCGCCACTTCAAATACAGCCTTGGGATTGACGTATTTAAAATCACAAAAGCCACCAAAGTAATAGGCGCGGATAAAAAATCCATTGGCTGAAAATGCATACAACTTTTGATAGAAAATACCATTTGTTGATGTGCTTTGAGTGAATTGAGTGCGCCCGCTTGTGAGCATGCCCTGTGCAATAGGGTTGTTAAGTGCTAGGTTATCTAAAAATGTTTTTCCAGTCACCTCCATGAGCTTTCCAGGAATGGGATAATACCAATCATTTGGATTTTCAGGGTTGTTGGCGAATTTATTTTTCAAGGATTCAAGCTCTTCTTTGTCGACAATTTCGGGGTCATCTACCTCTTTCTTCCTTAGTAAATTACATCCACATAGTGGAATAATTGTTAGTAGATAGAGTAAACCTCTCATTTTCGGTAAACTTCTCATATTTCGTATTTTATCAGAAAGTAAAAGTTATTATCTGCCGATAACAGAGTAGATATGTGTGCTTTTCATTCAAAATTGAGCAGTTCGGTGTTTTTTATACTGATTTTTGCTTTAGGTATAGGCGTTTTTACAGGCTGTGATGATAAGGAACAAAAGCTTCATGATCAATATCTTTCAGAGCCCTCCTTTCGGAAGGACCTCTACATGTGTATAGCAAACGAATCCGATCTGACATCGGGTTTAAAAAAATGTGAAAAAGAAACGGAGATCAAACTGGCTGCCAATCCACAGGCTTGTACGATTGGACTGCGAAATCTTTTGATCCAATATAAGACTGCTCAAGTATTGCAAGATCTATATATGGATATGCACTCAAAACTTACGGGTGAGGGTGAGTCCGATTTTCCAATAATACCATCAGCTAAAGTCAAACTTGGAGAATCAGTGGAATTTTTTGAAATTCAGTATGCCAGAACCACAGTTAATTACAAAGCAATGGAGGAGAAGTTTAAAGAACTCAATATTGCAAATAAAGATGTGATCGTTGGTGAAGTGGTTATTGCTGTAGCTACAGTTCCATTGAGTTTCATTAAAGTTTCAGGTTCTGTCATTAAACAACTAGGGACAGTGTCTGATATTTACTCGTTAGTAGGAGGGATTTTTGATGCCTCTGAAGGGAAGAAAAAAGTAAAAGGGACGAAGCGTGCATCACCCTTAAGTGTGGACAAGTTTAAATGTTTACAAAAAGATGATTTAAAATCTGAAGTTCAACCGAATATTAAAAGAGAGGTTGAGGCATTCAATGAGAATGAAAAATTAGCTTTTTATTTGACGCAACACACGTTTGATGCAAGAAGAACTGTTTATAGCGAAATGCATAAATACTGGGATGAATGGCATGACATCTATTTCAAACAATTCAATAGTAAAAAATATGCGTTGGCACCCAGTGCACTTCAAGATGCACTCGAGAGAGTGAATCCCTTCGGTGGTAAACGAACCGTAGAGGTGCGTGCTGAAGCAGTTGCCGCTTTGTCCGAAATGCACGCAAGAGAGAAAGAGAATATTGCTTGGAACAACGGTATAGGCGCTCTCAAAGAAGCGCGATACAGTATTGGAATGCGTATGATCCAGACTGAAAGAAACATTATTCTGATGGATAAGTTGTTGTTAGAAAAGCTTCAATTTCAAGGCCTATATGAGCCCGAAGAATGACATTTGCTTGTTCTAGTGAGCTACGGTATGATCTCAGCTCAAGAACTTAAGAGGGTGTTATGAGCAATCAGCAGTATATCGAAATCGAAGATCAATATTCAGCGCGTAATTATCATCCTTTGGATGTTGTGATTCAACGTGGTGAGGGTGTCTGGCTCTACGATGTTGCGGGGCAGAAATATCTCGATTGTCTGAGTGGCTACTCTGCTGTAAACCAAGGCCATTGTCACCCTAAACTTGTTGAAGTGATGAAGATGCAACTCGAAAAACTGACGCTTACCTCACGCGCGTTTCGGAATGATCAGTTTGGTGCTTTTTGCAAAGAAATCTGTGAACTTACGGACTATGAGATGGTTTTGGCTATGAACACCGGGGCTGAGGCTGTGGAAACGGCGATCAAGGCAGCACGACGTTGGGCGTATCAAACCAAACAAGTGCCAGATAATCAGGCTGAGATCATCGTAGCGGACAACAACTTTCATGGGCGTACGACAACTATCATTTCGTTTTCAAGTGCTGAAGCATATAAAGACCAATTTGGACCGTTTACGCCTGGATTTAAAATCGTATCTTATGGGGATACTCAGGCAATTGAGGATGCGATCACGCCACATACGGCTGCAATCATGGTGGAGCCAATCCAAGGCGAGGGGGGTGTTGTGATACCACCTGACGGGTATTTAAAACGAATTCGGCAATTGTGTGATGAAAATACTATTTTATTCATGGCAGATGAAATTCAAACCGGATTGGGTCGAACGGGTAAACTATTTGCTTGTGATTATGAAGAAGTCAAACCAGATGTGATGATTGTCGGGAAAGCCCTTTCAGGGGGATTTTATCCTGTATCTGCGGTCTTGGCATCCGAAGCAGTGCTGGGTCTCTTTAAGCCAGGGGATCACGGGTCTACCTTTTCAGGCAATCCATTGGGTATGGCCGTTGCACGAAAGGCTTTAGATGTTTTGGTTTCTGAGGGGATGATTGAAAATGCGTACTCTCAAGGTACTTATTTTGCCGAACAGTTGAATCAGATTGAAAGTCCCCACATTGAGTCTATTCGGGCTCGCGGACTGTTGATCGGTGTAGTTTTGAAGCAAGAAGCTGGTGGCGCCCGTCGATTTTGTGAGGCGTTAGAAGGTAAGGGGATCTTGTGTAAAGAAACCCATGATCATATTATTCGCTTCGCGCCCCCACTCACAATTACACGTGATCAGATTGACTGGGCACTCGAACGGATCGTGTCCGTCTTACAATAGTCACTCGAATCGTCATTGCAAGAAGGGACGAGGGCGCTTGCACCCGGTCCGCCGAAGCAATCTAAATCCAAAAGATGGGTCCCTGCCTTCGCAGAGATGACAAATTAAATAAGGTGTTGCGTTATTTTTTTTACTAAATAATTATTCCGTCTGTGCCGATCCAGGGTGGGGTGGGTCAGAAGTCTATAAATTTTTTTTTAATTTCATTTTTTGTATCCAATATGTTTGTTTTTAGCGTTTCGGATGCGAGGGATCGCGACTCTTCAACCCGAAAAAATAAATCACTCGCTGCCCCCTCCGTTGATCCAGTTGTTTTTGTTGATAAACAGCTCTGGTACATTCCGACGAAAATCCAAACGGGATTTTTTGTGCCTACTTCCGTGAAAAAAGATATGGGGGGAGATACAACAAAATCCGGCATTCCCTATCGTTTTGCCTGGCATTTTGGTAATAGTTCAACCCAAAAATCTTCAGATCAATCAGTAGTGATGGATCGGATTAAAATCAGAACGTATTTTTTGAAAGATGAAAAATCAGAATTCTGTGAGTTTACTTATGATTCAGAGCTGCCATTATTTGTTTGGGAGAATGACAGGTTTTTATATAAAGGGCCCAAAAAGAAAAACTTAATTGCTGAACCTGAGCATACGTGTGAAGTTTTAAAGCTCTCAAATATAGAGATATGGTTTAAGAATTTAAGAAACATGCAAATCATTCCACTAGAGAAAGGCCAAATACTGCTTAAGAGTAAGCTATTGTTTTTTACAGCAACTGTGAATTTTGAACTTATTTCAGAGGATATACTCGCTGAGCCTGTGAAGTTTGTGCCTGGTTTGAGTATCAAAAAACTAAATGGTGAAATTCTAAAAACGCTTGAGATCTAATCTTGATGCGTGTACGTTTCTCACAAAATCCTAGGTTATCGTAACAGTGGAGATGGTTTTACTGTGATCCAATCACAATGACAGAGGCTGGCTTCCCTTAAAAAACTGCTTATAGTACACACACCGTGGCGGCACCTTGAGATATACGTACCGTACAGCAGCCGGGGGTTCCAACAATCGTAAATGACCCCTGTGTATGAGTGCCTGCATGTTGTGAGTTACCATGAACTGTGACTTTAGCCCCTCTATCCAGACTAAAACTAACACGTTGATTCCTGAGAACGGTAATGGAAACAAATGTATGTTTGACACAAGGGGCGATAGATGTGTTGGACCGTCTTATCCCACCGTACGCAAGTTGATCTGGTTGACTGTAGCCTGTAGCGTGCGTGCCTAACATGAGTATGCTGGCGAGGCATAAAAAAAATCTCATTTGATTCATAAATCACTCCTATCCAACGCGCTATCGGATAAGTTAGTTTAGAGCTTGAGTCTGATGTAGATTAATATACTCTGCTAATGATTATCATTATTTATAAGGACATCGATCGATTCCTTGGGCAGATCATAAAACCTTATTACCTAACGAATTATTGTGAGACTTTTGCGTTTGTGATAAAACTATAGGTCATGGCTATAAGGAAGAGCCTATTCATTGGCAGTTTAATATGTGTATCTTGTTCATCTTTAGCGCTAGATAAGACGTGCGCAAATCATAGCTTAGATAAGATCAAAGCCTTTTTACTTAAACAGAATATCTCTGTTCACTATTATAGTCCGTGGAATATCCTTATTTCAAAATGGGTTGAACTGGCCGCCAAAAACAAATCCAAAAATCAATATTCTAAGATAGCCATTAAGACTAAACATTTTATGTATATTTTAGATTTTATGGAAACAGCATTAAAGGAGAACGTTCCTAGAGAATATGAGAAACTGACGGATCAATATCAGAAGACTTTACTGGATCGCATTGGAGAAAAAAAAGGGAAGAAAGATATAGCCTATCTAGATGTGATTGAATTAGTTGAGGCTTTTGTCTTCGTCTTTTCAATACCCTATTGGCGAGGGAATATGCCGCCTGACATCCCTCAAAAAATCACAATGTATATCAAAGATCGTTTAGAACAAGGGTATGTTTTTGGTTTGTCTATTCCGACTATTCAATTACCTGGTTTAAAAGAGGCCAATATATTAAAAATGACGCCCATGATGTTACTGCCTGTTTTCATTGAACCTGTAACATATATGCATATTTCAGAAAGTGATGGGGTTGTCAGCAGAAAACAGAAAGTCGCTTCTCCGTACGATCTTTTTATTGAGTACTTTATTAGTCAGAATCCTCATCGGCTTGCAGATGAAGAAATATTCCGTTCCATCACAAAGTCAAGAGGTATAGCAACAGATGAAGTTTTTCAGTATTTGAGTGGGCCACGGTTGATGTTTGAAAAATATCGGTTACAACAATTTAATAACTTAGACGAAGCACAACGCACGTATGCAGATGCAATGTACGCTCATATTTGGCGAACAGAGGGACAGTCTACGTTTGATTTGCCTGCTCTAAATCGTTGGATGCAAGATCAGCAAAGTGTCGAACAAATGGCAAAAGATTTACGGTTGAACGCAGGTGCCAAAAAAGATACTCAGAAACCAACAGCCACAGAATTGGTTCAGGCATTTGAAGTGCTTCGCAACATACTGCATACATTTGAAAGTAGCTCAGAGATTGAACTCTTTTGAGGTTTGTCCGGGTTATGATACAGTAGCATTCGATGGATAGCTTCTCTTGGAGCAAAGCCTGCCTAATTATTTACGCATGTGTCTTATTTTCAATATCCAACAATTCAACAGCTGAGTCCTATGGTTGCGCTGAACGTATGCTCAATCAAATGGAGCGAAAATTCCAGAAATTAGGTGTAGATAATTACCATTACACAAGATGGCGATCCTTGATCCTCAAATGGACTTTTCTTAAGTCCAAGGGGAAAAACCCTGGTATTGAAAATATGACAGTTGCGCACCATCATTATGATTTTTTATTCGATTGGATTATTGAGCACACGAAAGCAAAAGTTGATACTCTGACTGGCAATCGAGGTAAAATCAAAACGCTCAAATCTCTTAAGCAGCAAATTCAAGATGACATTAAACGATTTCGAGGAAATTACTATGTTGCTTACCTAGAGTTGATCCGACTTGTCGAATTGGTGAGCTATTATTTCTCCATTCCTGTAGACACAAGCTGGCATTCAAAGGATGCCTTTTCACCACGTGTGACACGAGAAGTCGAATCAAACATAAATATGGGACGAATCTTTCAGATTCCTATCCTTGTAATTGAAGATATTCCGATCAAACGTGCTATTGCGATGCGATATTTGCCCATTACCTACTTGCCCCTTTATAAAAAAAATGTTGATTTGTCAAAACCTGGAGATGTAACGCGATCTTGGGGAACCCCTCATGATGAACTATATCGACAATGGATGGGCCAAGATTTGCTTAGGGCGCAAGATGCTGATGTGCTTTCAAGCAGATTAGAAGAATCCATGATGACTGTATTGCGATTTCTAAATGAAGACCGAGTCTCATTTGGAAAGCATATGGCTTCAAAATTGGCAACAGTCGAAGAAGGACACTATCGCGATGCTTTTGAGGTTTTATACCATCGGATTCTTTGGGATATGAAGGTATCGAGCTTTGATATCAAGAAAATTCAAAGAACTCTGAATAAATTGACAGCTGAGTCACCACCTGTTTTTTTAACGAATACAAAAGCAGCCCACCCACATTTAAATGATGACGTCTTACAATGGAGCCTGACGATGCTAGATGCGTGGATTTGGGAATACACTCAATAAAGGTTCTTGATTATCTAAAATTATCTGTATAATGACCCGCCTATGCGAACCATTTACCATCTACTTGTATTGTTTGTATTGATGCAGAGTTTTTATGCAGGGCACGCCTGTCCTATTTTGGATCAACTCAAAACCATCGAAGATCCAATTCGCCATAATATTGAATTATTGTTGGGCGTTCGTTCGGGAGAGCCCAAATCTCGTGCGAGGGAAATTAATGACTATCCTGATCTTGATGCACGGAAAGAATTTATGATTCCTGAGTTAAATGCGGCACTTCAATCCCTTTCTCCAACCAAAGATTTAAATGGGTATTCGGAATGGATTGTATGGACACATCCTCGAGCAGAGTTTATCGATCGAACGGTTCATTTCATTCAGCACCATCCTAAGTTAAGGCATTTGCCCATACTGCTACTCGTCAACTATGATTATCCTTTGACATCCTTGCAGTCTTTATCGGACCGAACATTAATCCAGTTTTCAATAAGTGGCGAAATCCATTCTTATCCCGTTGCGGGTCATTCTTTCCATATGATGGGAGAGACACTTAATGGGTGTTTAATGACAACTGCAAATGCGTTGATCCGTCCGTTGGATGGAAAATTGACTGAGGCCATTAATCTCACCATTTATACTCACTATACGTTAGCTGATTATAGTGCTGGATTTGAGCCTGTGACTGTCGATTCCTTACTGGCTAGAAACGATATTTCACGCATTGCTCGTTATTTGTTAACTGAGCTGTACGGATCTTGGACGGCTGTGAATTATAAGGGTGGTCAAGAAATCATCTCGTATCGTCAAGAATATACGGAAAGAATCCTCAACATTCGGTTTGTAAGAGATGCTGTAATTGAGAATAAACCGAAAACATTCGAATCACTGTTTAAACGATTTTTAAAAAGAAAAAAACATTCGATGTAATTTTAATTGGGCAGATTTGAAAACTAAATCTGCCCAATTCTTATTATGAATTTAACTGCTGCTAGAGCACTGTTTTTTGTGACAGCACATCGACCATTTGATAGCTAAACAAGGAATCAAAAAGAGGAAGAAGATAATCATCTTCATAAATCCGATCATATAGTATGCAGAAAGGATGAAGTCGTGTTTGGTCAGTTCAGGAAATAGGTATGAATGGATGGAATATGCAAAATCAGAGCAAAACCAAACCATCGTGGTAGAAAGTAGAATTACGATAAAACCGATAATAAACGCTTTAAACAATATACAAGCTGAAGCTTCAAAGCAACACCTTCCGTTACTATCTGAATTCATAGATTTCCTCCTTGAATCAAGATGAATAAATATGGGCTCAGCATACCATATTTTTTATTAATACTGTTGAAGCAGCTCGAGCATTTTTTGGTCAAGTTGATGACCTTTAAACTTCACGTAGGTAACATCAGAACGCCCACTATCTAGGATGCCAAATGCTCCTCTGAAATTCCATAGTGCCCATCCCCAATCCGCATTGTGGTAATTTTTGAGTACATCAGCCATCCATCGTAAGGTGACATCGTGTGGCGTGTGATGATGAGCACCCCATTCAAGTACCATGATGCCGATACCTTCCCGTTCAAGTTCTAACCAGGGCACAATTGTGGTATCCCACAACCATTGTTGGTCGAATAGTCTTTCAGTTTTTAGGGTGCAACTTTGAGTCGAACACGTAATGTACATAGGTGATTGAGCGTGATTCCATGTTGATGCCAATTTAATAGTGTATTCCTGGTGGTAGGAATTCGAATGAAAACCTAGCTCAGTCAGGGTCAGCCAGTCGCCCTCAGTATTTTCAAATCTGAGGGTATGGTGACCCGTTGGAATCGAGAGAGTGTAATCCTGATTGTAGACATAGTGCTTCGTGCCCCATTTTAAATCTTGTGAAACTTCTTTTAAGTGAGGGTCGTATGCGGATTGGGGTAAGTGTTTTTGCCAAATCACGGTGTTATTCAATCGGACGATGAGATGGCTATTTTGAGACACTTTTCCTAATCTGAATCGGAGGCGTGTGTCATGGGGTACATCCAGGGTGATGTACATAGGGTTTTGTTTGTCTGACTTCGAGGGACCATAAAGATACTGAGTGGTTCTCGGGATAGGCCATACGGGAAGAAATTTGTGTTCCGCATTTTTGACCCAACTGGCTTTGTAATGAGTGACAGAACTAGGTGCGTAGCCTCGTGTACTTTGTGCGACTCCGAGGGTTTTTAACGAATGATTAGGTAGGCTGCCCCATCGACGACCATCCACGATGATCAACCGAGTCGGGTCTTCTGCGCGGATCGCATCTACTAATTTTTGAATAACGAAGTGATGGGTTGCCTCATCTACGCCTTTGGGTTCATTTAGTAGGTTGAAACTAAGATGTTCATTTGAAATGTGTTTATACCGTTTTGCAAAATAAGCCCAGTGGCGAGCAGCTACGGTTTGGGTATTAGAATCTGTCCAAAGGCTTGTGGGTTCGGCAGGGACGTTGACTGTAAATCCGGGTGCGCGGTGGAAGTTAATGCATATATGAATCGCGTACGTGTGTCCCCATTCAATCACTTGGTCAAGATCGGCAAATACGGATTCATCGAATTGATTCCAGTCGCCATTTTTGATCCAAACACGATAGTCCATTGGTAATCGAACAAAGTTAAACCCCAGTTCATGAATGAGTTGAAAATCTTTTTCTCGGAAGTGACTATTAGAATATTCTTTTGAGAATTTTTCTAGAAGGTTGAATCCTCGCCATTTCTTGTGTGTGTTTTTTCGAGTATAGAGATAGTCAGGTGTGTGAGCGGGCCTAAGTGTACAAGCACAAAATAAGTAGAGTGTGAGTATAATGTATCTTTTCATCCGTAAAAAGACCTGTCTGTATTGTATTACATGTGTAACTAACTGAAATCATTCGGACTAAAAATACAAAAACGCAGTTGACTTTTTGTCTCTAAAGTAATTTAATTAAGATCATTTTGTATCTAAATTATTATTATTTTATATGAATCGAATTTTCAAAAAATTGCTAGTGATTGGGGTGTTGCTTCATGGGGTGTTGGGGCTTGCACACGAGTATCCATCAGAGCAGCAGATTTCTGATTTTATCATCATGATGATGCGTCATAAACAGCTGATGCAAGTGAATACGGCTAATCGTCGATCTCCTGCCAAGCTGTTTGGTGAAGTGGGGCCCGTGCTTGATACGCTCGGTGAGCTCGCAGCAGAGCTTGAGATGAAGTCAAAAATCTCGGTACTAACCACCGGATATGTTCCAGGCACTTCCATTCAATACGATTTGTCGAACATCAAACAACAGTTACTTGACGCCTATCGAGATGCGGGCGAGACGAGTGGGTTTAGGCAAACCATCCAAGAGACCCTTGAGGTATATACCCAACCCCTAGACCGTGATCAGTCTGTGTTGAAACTGCTGCCTTTTTTCTTTAACGATCAAGGTCAACTGATGATTGAAGGTCAACAAGATCGACATGCATATTTTGAAGAGCAATTGAATGCTTTGACCATGGCTGATCTTGTAAATAAGTATCAAGATTTTTATCCCTATCATTTGAGATCATATGTAACGGCGTTTGAGGACAAGTCTAAACGATGGCAAAAATCTGATCGTATTTTTACTGAAAAGTTTATCGAAAAAGAGATATCCAATATTCCTGAAATCAAAACGGTCATCGAGAATAAAGAACAACGATTTATTACCTCAGAGGAAGTATCCTCTCCAGTATTCGCGATCATGCGGGGCAACTTCGCTGAGGAGTGTGCGACGGCATCTGTGCCTTATTTTTCTTTGCATGCGAAAACGAAAACATATTGGATTCATCTTTCTGACGATTTAAAGGACCATCCTGATGGGTATATTTTTATTGTAGAGGTGACGGTTCAAGATCGAATTTTACCGTATATCATTAATTTAAGCGGCCGTGACTTGACAAAAGAAGATATACATCAGGTGATTACCCAAGTGGCTGTCGCTTCTAACACACGAACAGTTATTATTCCTGATTTGTCTCTAAATGGGTATTTGTCCAATTATCTTGCGACCAGTAATGCATATAAAGAATACGAATCAACTTCTGTTTCTGTGATCCTGCCCGAAAAATGGCAGTACATCCCAACAAAAACAATAACTGGAATCGTGTATTACAAAAAAGAAAATTTAGAAAAGGCTCGTATGATTTCAATATCACCTCATGTGTTTGAAGCAGCGAAACGACAAAATCCTATGCGAATAATCCATACGCCTTACGATTCGAATGTTATTGACTCGATTCATGAGAAGCCACTTATTGAGCGCGCGATGATTGCTGCAAATTTATCTTTAGAGGATGATAAACTTGATGTGTACGGTCTCTCTAAAACCCTTCAGTTGACTTCAGAACAAATCGATCTTTCAAAAAAAATGCTTGAACTCGATACCTATTCAGCCATTACATACGATATCTACTTGGGAATTCAAGAGGCGTTCAAAACGGAATCAGGCCCCCCCCCAAGCCTCAAAGAGATGTTGTCTTTTGTGCCTCCGGAAAAATCAATTTCTTCTTTTAACGGTATTCGCCTTCATAAAGAAGGTCAAAAATTGCTTACAAACCAAAAATGGAAACGTATGGGCCAAACCCTGTATGCCAATATTAAAGAAAAATCTGAAGTAAGTAATGCAGATAAATTATCGCTTTATGATTTGGTGTCAAAAAAGGATAAAGCAAACCTGATACCTCTTGTAGCCAAAGTCATAGAAGGGAATGGGGTTAGTGATATCAGCCATGTGGCTTCAAAAATGGTTTCGGATTTAGAGAAAAATTTACAAGTAAAATTCGATCCAAAAAACACGAATCAAGCAGAGCAATTGAAATTATATTCGAAGCTGTATGCTACTTATAAAAGCATTAATGTTGCTCCTAAATATAAATTACTTCGATTGGGATTAAACTTCGAAAATGACTCAGTTCAACGTATACATCGTATGCGAAACATATATGAAAAACATCGTGAACAGCATTTGAACCCGAATGCTTGGCAAAAGCTTGTGCATCATTTGTACCACAACCTGAATTATACAGATAAGACACTCTTTCTGAGAGAAGAAAAGATACCTTATGAAGATAAGGTTAAGATTGTTGATTCGGGCTTCTTATCAGATGCTGTGTTTTTACATGCACTTTTGCCAGGTGAAATTCAAAAATCGATTTTGACGCATGCCTGTCAGGGCTCTCAGTATGACGAACTTAAAAAGTATCTATTGGCCCTCCATGCATCTAACCAACCGGTGCTTAAAGCGATGGACTATCGATCCGACTTCAAAAAATCGATTATTAAAATATCACAAAATAATCAGATCGATTTAGTCGCTAGCTTATATCAAAAATATCCTGACCATTTTAATGATGACTACTGGAAACTGCTTGCGAATCATGTGTATCAAAATCTAAAAAAATCGCCTGAAGACTTTAATGTTCAGGGATGGAATACTGAACTGGTTCGGCAATCTGCATTATTAGGGCAGTTTCTACCTGTGCGACCGAAAACCAGGCTGATACAGAAACTGAGAACTGAAGAGATCGTGCCAGAGAACAGGGCGTTGTATATCCAGAAGGTACATCAGTACGATCCGATGTTTGTTGTATCACTATCCTACAAAAAATTAGAACGAAAAATGATAGAAGAACTACACCCTGTGCAAGCTGGGGTGTTGCTTGCCTATTTAAATATTTCACATGGGGGTAATTACCTAAGCTCGCACTGGGATGCATTGATGGTTGAGTCTCATCATGATGTTAATTTGTCCAAAATCAAAAGGCATGTCGAAATATATGAGCAAGCTTGGGCAGATACAGAGACACAAAAATATTTTTGGAAATTATTTTATCAGGTTATTCAGCATCATAGCAAAATGAATCTACTGTATAAAAAAACGCTATTTCAAAAAATGCTTCGATTTGGTGCACTTGAAGATTCGGGGCAGTACATGCGGTCTCTTGAAACGCATGATTCAGAGTTTTTGAAAACACAAGCTGATTCGATTTTTTATCTCATCAAAACGTATCATCGATTTCGATCTCCAAAGTCGATTCCGTTAATGAAAGTCGCGTTGTTTGTTGCTCCTCATGTAAGTGATTCATTAAAGGAAAATGCGAAACAAGAGCTGTATTTGAAGCTGCAATCCAAAATATTTTCGAATTATGATCACCTTGAAAAGTTCGATGACATTCGTGACAAGCATGAAACATATTTTTCTGAAACTGAATGGAATGTCATTCAAGGGACATTGGAAAATCGTGCTATGGATACTATTTCTGGATACAGTCATTGGAACGAAAAACAGATAGTACAAGCCGTATATTTTTCTCAATATGTCTCTGATGAAAATAAAGCGATTGTTTTCGATCGTGTGTTGGCCAGTGATTCTATTTCACATATCAGAAACTTCAAGGATCAGAAATTTCTCAAAGAGAAATCCAGCGTTTATATCTCAGAATCGTTAAAGCAATTTAAAGAGCATAAACCTGATAAATCTCTGTTGGGCTGTCTGCATGTTTATCCATATGCCAGTGCATCAGTACAATCTGAACTCAGTTCATGGATTATTGATGTGGTTGATAAAGCTAATGTACGTCCTGAAATATATGAACTTGTTAAAATTCGGTTGATTATGTCGAAATTGAATTACAATTATTCTCTTTCAAGACAAGAATATTCTGAGGCTCATTTTCCTGAAAAACTTGCTCAAGTGATGATGTCCCATTTGCCGACTTATCTGAATCGTACAGATATAGATCAAGGGGTAGAAATATATGCTGCCGCGATCAAGGCGAAGGGCTCATATTCGGATTCGGATTGGCAGTCTTTCCCGAACCTAATCCGTCAATTGTACAAAACGATACATGGAGAAAGTTCGATTTCTGGTATGCGTACTTTGGCCAATGAGGCTTTAGGGGTAGTTTTGAATGGAATTGTCAACGTGGAAGTATGGCCTGAATCTTTTCAACGCAATCTTCCGTATGAAATACTTACCTATAAATTTCCGGATAATTTTTATTGTGGGAAAAAATTATCTGATCGACTCCTAAGTGGTGATTATTGGGTAACAAATTTTGAGAAGATTAGTCAAATAAGTCCAAATACTCAGAGTTATACAGATGAACGGTCAGAGCTTCAAAAGTTTTACCTAGCCTATTACCATGCAGTGCTTGATAAACTTTTAGCCCTGGATACATGGGAAGAAGCGCACTACGAGATTATGAAATACGTGATGGCACGCCATGATGGTGTGCAAAAAGACGATGGGTTGTACCAGAAAAATGCTGTGCTCATGACACGCTTGATGGAGTCTCAGCCCCACCATGCGGCATTTCTCGAACTTGTCAATCTGCAATTAAGTGGTGACTTGCCAGCATACTACTACAAACATCATCCTGGACACGGTGACGTGGCTTTGGCGCTGTTTACACATCTTTCGAAGTTAGATGAGGCGTGGCCAGCTCATCATTGGTTGGGGTTCAGCAAGCTTTTGGTGACAGTCGACGTACCTGTACGTAGGGTGGGTTTGGAAATACTTCTTAAACAACCCAATTTGCCAAAATTACACATATCAAATGTTATGAGTGCATTGGTTACTCTTTATATCAATCCTCATAATTTCGATCGTTACAACTCTTGGTCACGTTCTTATAGCGCTGAAATAATTCAAACCGATAAGGATATGATTTTAAAAGTTGTGAAGGCAACGCAAAAACATCCTAATCATAGAGTCCGTCATGTGTTGCGTTGGGAGCTTTTAAAGAAGCGGCTGTCGAAATATAAAAATAAAATTGAAAGTCTTCAGGATCGTCTCAGTCGATGGGTCCGTGACTGTATGAATTAAAATTAATCTCCATCTTGATCCTACATCTACGAAAAAATGAAGCGTGGTGAGTATGAAAAATCTAGGGTGTGTTCTATGTTTGTGTTTGTCTGTGCAGTCCTATGGATTGCAACAGGATGGATGCTTTCGAATGTCACATGCGATCTTGAACATCCTTGAGGAAGCTCCAGAAGGTGTGAGTCGATATGATCTTCTGGATGCAGGCATGCGGAGAAAATTACTGCCACTAGCTAAACAAGCACTTTGGCAGAATTTGATCATACAGTCACAGTTGGATCCAAAAAAGAGAGACATGAATTTGTTGGTAAATTTAGTTTCTGAAGTTGTGTACGGCATGATGTTTTGGACTGCAAGAAATTATGAAGATTTACTAGAAGATCTTGGAGGTGAATCTTACAGTGGAAAATATTTGTTTGATAAGTATGCCTTGGGGGACCATGTGTTGGATATTGCACCTGGATCAGGGTTATATTGGGAACCTCGACTCGATGAAATTAAAGAGTTGTGGGGTGTGGACCCTTTTGTGACTGAGCTTGATAAGATACAGCTTCCTTGGACTCGGTATATCACGGAAGACTTTTCTGAATTCGCTAAAAATTTTGATCAAAAAAATCTAAATCACTACTTTGATCGCATTGTTAGTTTTTACGGACTATCATATCTTCCTGCTCATAGTTTTGGAATGAAAGGGTTTGCTCATGATCAATTAGGTTCAATGATGAAGATGTTATCCGAACCTGGCCAATTGCTTCTGGTAAATGCATTTGAAGCGTTTCAAAAACGTACATTGGTAGATTCAATCGTCTTGATTCAAAAAACAGCTCGTGCTTTAAAAAAGAACGGAACTTTATTCTTGGGTCCTATACCCCATCAATCTCCTTTTTTGAAGTGGGTTGAGATCGTGTCGAATCCAGATTATTTTAGGACTTCGAATGATTATGGGGTAGAAATATCTGCCGCTTTTAACGATCTTAAACAATTCCAAATTCTTTCTTCTGAAGTATTGGTTTTGAAAAACAAAGTTTCGGTCAATTACGTTCTTCATTTATACCGAATCATGCTTGATCGAATGGTGGGTTTGGATGAAGCATTAACGTATTACCAAGGAACGCTCACCTCCGATGGACAATTCATAGAACGCGAGCTGTTTCACCTAGTGCTAAGACGTAAGGATTAACTACTTCCCTGTTTTACCTTTGTCGGGTCTCCATGCAAGCAATAGTCTATTTTTTTCTGAACCCAAAGATTTGATTCTGAGGGTTCGATTTCTTTGATTGCCTGTTGAATTTTGGTTTGGAGATCTTTGGGCGCATAATATTCCGTTGCTTTCTTTTGGAGCCTTCGAAGGCAGACAAGCCGAATCTCTGCTGATTCGTTTTTTAAGAGTTCGATTAAAGTATCAATACCCGGTTTTCCTTGATTTGATAGGATGACTGTTGCCCAGTATTTATTATTTTTATGAGGGCTGGATTTCAGTGTGCCGACCAAGGTGGGTATGATTTGTTCAGTGTGAAGTGATTTTCTCGTTAAAAAACTTAAAGCAGAAAATTCACTTTTTTTGTCGTCGTTAATATCTGGTTTTTTCAAAAAATCACGTGTGGCTGGGATCGCTGAGTCTCCTGTCTTTGAGAGAATTTTCCATTCGTTGGTCAAAAATCCGTCTTTAACAAATGCTTTAGTTGTGAGCTGTTTGGCAAGCCATTCCTGCTGTTCTTTGAGACTGGTAAGAAATGAATCTGCTTCTTCTTTGAGTTTTTCGTTTTTCCAACCAAGCTTCGCTTTTGTTAATGTTTCAATCATGTCAGTTCGGGATTTAGCAATGCCCGCGAGTACATCTTCAAAACTATTTCGTTTGGCTTTCTCTTCAGGGTTTATAATTTTAAACTCAGAATGTAATTTTTTGACATTTTCAAAACTTAGAAGGGTGCCATATTCAATCAAAATTCGTTTTTCAGAATTGGACCCTGGAGAGGAGAGGAAATTAGCAACAGCTTCGTCTATTTTATCTTCACTTAGATATTGCAGCGCAAGCTTTGCAAGTCGTTTGTTTTTTGGTTTTACGTTGTCAGATGTTGAAGCAGTCTCGATCGCACCAGCGATTGAAGCAAAGGGAAGCCCTAGTTTTGACAAAGGAGTGAAGGAAATGGGAAGTGGAGTTTCTTGCGAGATCTTCTCCATGAGAAGAGGGAGCCCATAGATTGCATTAGGATGTAAGCTGCTGATCAAGCGTGCCATTGATCGTTGAGACTTAGATTGGAACAAACGATCAAAAATCAAGGGCATCATTTCTTTAGGGAATTTTAGGCTCAGTACTTTTAGACACTCTAAAGTCTTGAGCTCAACTTCAGTATGAGTATGTCCTTTGATTTCTGTCTCCTTGAACAAGGCAAACAACTGAGTAACAAGTGGCGTAGGTATTTCCTTGAAGTTTTCTATAGTATACCGTGAACAATGTGCATCAATAATATTGTCTTTGGGGATGTTCGGGTTGTCTGAATTTTTAAGTAGTTTTAATAATATGTCTCTTGATGTCTTAAAAGAAAGCGTTGAGAGCGTGTAAGCTGCAGTACGTTTGAGAGGCTTGTTCACCTCTACCTTTTCCTTTGTGGTCAAAATATGCTCAACGACTTCAAATGCCATTTCTTCTTTGCCTTCATACGCATCCAACACGTCAATGGCAACATCCCGGACCTCTTTGGTTTGCTTGGTATCTAATGCAATGTTTTTAATACGCTCGATGTCTTTTTCATTCGTAAGGGTTCTAAACGCATCATCGACTAAATGTTGAGTGGGTATCAGTTTAATTAAAGGGTCAATTAAATCACTATCGATCCCTTTGACTTTAAATAAAAATAATATCGTTTCGGGCAGCACAAAGTGGCCCCTATCTTTTTCGGCCGAACCACTTAATAGGTATTCTTTTGCAGTGGGGATGGCTCCTTTGGCTTTATTTTTGATCCATACACGAACAAGTCTCAGTCGAACTCTGCCAGAGGTAGATTTGGAAAAGTGCGCGATTGTGGGTTGGATGGCAGCTGATCCCATAGCCGACAGGGTTGAGCCAATGAGGTTCAAGCTAGCACCTTTTTTTCGTTTAGATTCTCGTTCAAGGAGTGAAATAAGGGTAGGAATGGCTTTTTTAGCTTTGGGGCCTATTCGCTCGATAATAGTAAGCCCAATTTCAATGTATTGGACGCTTTCTTGTGTGATAAAAGGAGTCAGTTTTTCAATATCTTTTTCTGAGGCGTATTTTTTGAAGTTATCGCCAATGATTCGGCTGATCCTCCAATTTAAATTTTTCTCTTTAGTGCGAGAGGCCAGGGAATGAACCAAGGAAAGGTGAGCCTCAGCGGGAAAGGGCTTGATTTTACCAAGGGCCCAAATGGCCATGTCGCGTGACTCAGATGGTGTATCAAGATTGTAAGCAAGACTCGAAAGTGTTTGGGTGTCTTTCTTGTCAATGAGGGCCTGAAATGCTGTTGAGCTTTGTTCCAAATCGACGTCTTTCGTAAGAATCGTTTTAGCCTCTTCTGTGTCAAGTTTGGTTGTGAGTTTTTGAGTCTTAATATCAATGGACTCCAAAGCTTTAGGCTTGTCTTGTGTGGGTTGCGTTTGCTTGCCTGATGAACAACCAGACAGAACGAATAAACAAGCCAAAAGAATAATGGACGAATTCCTCATACAAACTCCCTTAAGTGTCAACGTAACAAGACTGCATTACCTTATCGGAGAAATTGCTGGAAGTCTAAACAAATTTAAGTTGGCCCCTGTCCTATCCTAAACACCTTATATGTTTATAAAAAAGCCTACCAAGTTAACCGTTCACCTGGTTTAGGAGGTGTGTAGTTCGATGTTCGCAGTAGATGTGTACTAATGAGAGTAATTAGCACGATATGCACCGTATGGTGCATCATGAATGTGCAACTTATCTCTTTGACATGTCCTTGAAGCATCGGGCTGATGAGCAATAGTGGTGCAACAGACGCCAGCCAGAGTGCACCTGCAAAGGTGAGTCCCCCAAGCTTTTCAATACAACCATCCCATCGTCTGATAAAAAAGAAAGTGATGGGAATCAGGATGCTAAACAAGCTTCCAGAGGTGAATAGCATACACGTGAGCCGAGTATATAATGGATGTGAAACGCCCATGGTTCGGATACACATCACATAAGCTGCACATAAAAATAATGAGAGTACGATGGACAAAGTAGGTGCTTTCATGATGAATAGTGTAGAACGAATCAGGGTTAGTTAAGAGGAGATTCCATTACATTTATTTTGATTTCGGAGGAAGTGATTTAGCGTAATCGACGCCAAGTGTGAGCCACGCCTCTAAAGAACGTTTAAGACGGAACCCGGGTTGAGATACGTAGATGAATCCTTTGAGCGGTTTGCCTGTGAAATCCATGGGACTTGCGTTGGTTTCTTTTAAGGCTTCTTGATACTTCTCAGGTCCAACACGAATCATTAACTTGTCTTGTACGACACCAAAGCACATGTGTCCCTTGTACAAAAAACACAGTCCGCCAAACATCTTTTTCTCTTCGAGGTGTCGCTTTCGTGCAAGTACTGCACGTACTTTAGTAGCTATAGATTCGTCGTATGCCATGTCATGCCCTAACAAATCACATTCTGGTCTCGAAATCACGTCAAACAGTGCCCCAAAGGGTCATCGTGAACTTCTTGGCCAAAAATGGCCAAGAAGTTCACGATGACCCTTTGGGGTTCGTTTGGGTTAATTTGATGAAATTTCTAAATATATTTAGTTTATAGTCCGATAGGTGGATGGCGTAGGGAGGTGTCTAATGAAGCTACGTTTAATAGGTGCCGTGATGCTGTGTATGTACAGTGTGAATGGGCTTTCGTCTCAGGGGATATTGCCAGGGGAACGAAGGTTAAGTGAAGAAGCTGAGAGGGCCCTCGAAGAAAAAGCCGTGAAACACATGCAGTTGTTTGTTTTTCGATTAGCCATCATGTTTGATATCGATGAAACAATTGAGAACGCTCGAAAATATGCGGGATGTGACGATATACGGAATTGCACTCAAGGGGTACAGGCTTTAAAGCAGATGCAAGATGATTATGTGGCCGCAGAACTTAAGGGTGATTCGGAATTGGAATTCACAATTTTAGTCATGTATTGGGTCCAGTTTGACCGGGACTACGTCCGGCAATTGCCGACACCTATCCCTGAACAAGAAGAAATTTTGAGTGGACCGCGGGAAATTGGTCCTCAGCCAATGATGATGGGTCGAATTGGAAGAGGAATTGCTGCGCTTAGTGACTGTAAAAAGAAAGCGTTGTTTTACGGAATCGGCTGCGTAAACAAATACAATGCTTCACATTGCAAGTCGTGGGTACAAGACTATATGCAGAAAAATTGCCAATAAAATTATCTAGACCTTATTGGATTGCAATATAAATATCGATAATGGCCTCTTGAGGATGTTTGACGCGCTCGTCGTATAACTCGAAGTCCCCCGTATAGCTCCGCTTGATTTCAGGGTGTGTTTCAAAGTACTGCCAGACGTCTTTCCAACCCTGAATGACAATATCCGGCATGGCTCCCTGTGGAGTCGTGAAAACAAGATAGGTGGTTGCCGGTACCTGTACCTTATGGAGTCCTTCGGTTGGGGTGGCGTTATCAGCGACTTTGGCGCCAACCGTTAAGGTATACAGCCCATTTACATCATTTTCATAGTCGGAATAAATACCGTAACAAGACTGCTCTTCCACTTTATTAGAGATAGAGGCAGATATGCCTTCTTTAAAAAAATTGGCCCAAAGCTGAGGAATTTTAGCCAATTCAGGCTGCATCTCGTTAGCATTCGAGGTCCTTGCCTGAATGCCTATAAATGTATGTGCATCTTGAGTTACTTTTTTTGGGGTCATATCACTATCCTTCGGTTGAAAATTCTAATTGATCATAACGAATCAACGAGTAGTTGGTCTACAACTATCAAAGAATTGATATAATAAAAAAACATCCCAAAAAATGCTTAGCCTAAGGAGGGGCCTACATGTGTGGTATTGCTGGTATTGCTTTTCAACACCCAAAAACGTTTGACCCAAAGTTACTGACCTCATTCTCAAAAAGCTTGAACCATCGAGGACCAGACGATTTTGGCTATTTAGTTGCCTCGAAAAACCAACGCTACTTGGGTAAAGACCCCCATGTCTATCCATCCGCTGAATATCAGCTCGCATTTGTACACAGAAGACTCTCAATCTTGGATTTGTCTAAATTGGGATGGCAACCTATGTCAACCGAAGACGGTCGGTACCATATGGTATTTAACGGAGAAATTTATAATTATTTGGAATTAAGAGATGAGTTGAAAGCACGGGGCATATCTTTTAAATCAAATTCAGACTCTGAGGTGCTTCTCAAAGGGTTTGCCTACTGGGGAAAAGACATCCTACCCAAATTGACAGGTATGTTTGCGTTTGTTATTTGGGATACAACAGAAAAAACTTTGTTTCTTGCCAGAGACCCTTTTGGTATCAAACCTCTTTTTTATGTGTATAAAGATGGTTGTTTTGCATTTTCATCAGAATCATCACTTTTGTATAAACTGCCCATTATAAAAAAATCTGCTGATGCAGAACAACTGTATCAGTACATTCGATATGGATATTCTGATCATAACCAAGCCTCTCTAATTCAAGGGGTATTCCATCTCAAATCGGCTCATCATATGACACTTTCTCTAACTTCGTTTTCCCAACCCGAACTTGTTCGGTACTGGGATATCGATCGGTCTCAAACATTTGATGGATCGTTTGAAGAAGCGACTCAAAAAGTGAAGTCGTTTTTCTTAAAAAATATCGAATTACACATGAGAAGTGATGTTGAAGTTGGATTTGCCTTGTCAGGCGGCGTGGACTCAACAGCTATTGTGATGGGTGCTCGACATTTGTGCCCAAATGCTCGACTACATGCCTTTAGCTACATTCCAGATGACCCCAAGATCAGCGAAGAGCGATGGATTCAGCAAGTCGTAAAGGAAGGCCAGATTACACTCCATAAAACAACTATAAACCCGAACCGGTTTATGCAAGATCTTGATGCTTTGATCCGAATTCAAGGCGAACCCTTTGGGAGTACCAGTATTTATGCGCAGAATTTGGTCTTTGAAAAAGCCAAAGAAATCGGCGTTAAAGTGATGCTTGATGGCCAAGGTGCAGATGAGTTATTGGCTGGATATAACTACTACAAATCAGCTCGATTTGCTTCACTCATTCGACAGGGCCGATGGATTTCGGCATTACGTTTTTTGAGGGCTTCGAGTACGTATCAGTCAGGTCATCATTTTATGTATTTGCTTAAAATGGCAGGTGAGTTCTTGCTGCCTCAAGAGCTTCAGAAAGTAGCACGATGGGTTGCGGGAGAAGGGTATTTTCCCGCTTGGGTTGATGCTAAGTGGTTTCATAAGAGAGCTATTCGAGGTCGGTCTCATTATTATTCGAAATCAAAAAATGTGTTACGTGAAAGTCTATATAAAACCGTTGCTGAGACGACGTTACCCCGATTGTTGCGCTACGAAGATAGAAATTCGATGGCCCATTCAATTGAAAGTCGAGTGCCGTTTTTGACAGCTGATTTTGCTACTTTTTTATTTACATTGCCAGAACATTATTTGATTAATGAGCGTGGCACAACTAAGCACGTCTTCAAAGAGGCAATGAGGGGCATTGTGCCTGATTCAATATTAGATCGAAGGGACAAAATTGGATTTAATACGCCAGAACACGCAATGTTGCTTCAGACAAAACGGTGGGTTGAAAATCAAGTGCTCTATCCGGACGCGCTACGTGCAATTCCTTTTTTAGATCAGGAAGCAGTTCAGAAAAGCTGGGCAAAAGCGTGTAAAGGAAAGTATGACCAAAGGCTATGGCGTGTGATAAACATCGCTCGTTGGTCAAATATGTCTCATGTTCATTATAAATAGAAGATGGAATAAGCTATCTTCTTCTGAGCCAGCTGAAAGAGGGTAGTGAGACTGTGTGTTTAAATTGAGTCAATATAATAGCCATAAAAATAAAAATACCGCCCAACAGCTCAGCCGGTGTCGGCCATTCATTCAGAAAAGCAGCAGAAAGTAGCAATGCAAACCCCAATTCTGATGAAAGTATAATCGTGCCGAAATTGAGATCAAAGTTGTTAAATCCGTAGCTCATAAACAGGCCAGCTAAGATCATAAAAATACAAAACATCCCCGTGGCAATGTAGGCTGCCAAATCATGTGTTTTGAAAAAGACAGAATCAAACCCTAGAGCAAGTGCGAGCCCCATGAGCGTTGCACATACAGACTGCCAAAAAAGTAGGGTCCAGACATCATCAGAGCCGAGCACGCGCCTTGAAAAATGCCCGAGACCATCAAATAAACCTGAAAGTAAAGCAAAAAGTATACCAGCTGTGAGTATCAAAGCAGTATCTGGTTTTGCAATGAGGACGAGCCCGATCATGAAACACATAAATGCAAATAATCGATTTTTTGTAAAAGGTTCTTTCAATACGAGTCGGCCCATAATCAACGTAGTTCCTAGGCTCGCGCCGTAAAGTAGAAATAAAGTATTAGTGACCTTAATCTCGAGTACCGCGAGCGTAAAAAAAACAGGCACAAGAGGTGCCAAGATCATAAAGATAAATAGGGCTTGTTTATTTTGCGATTTGAGTCGAAATGGGATTTTTCTGATGCACATGAATCCCCAAATCATCACCGTTGCTATCGCAAAACGTAAAGCTGTTTGGGTCATAGGACCAAAGGCCACATCCATATACCGGACGAGTATACCGAATGTCCCCAGGAGAAATCCCGAACCTAGCAAAAACAGCGGGTTTTGAAACTTTAATATAAATTGACTCATATTTTCACCAAAAAAACCTCTTCAATCTAATACGATATAGATGTCAAAGCAACAACAAAGTAGAACCGGTCTCATAAATAACTTCGTAATGAGATTGAGCGAAATCTGTAGCCTCAAGGCCGCAGGTGAAAAATGCTCGGAGGTGGCCTCATTGGCCATCGAGAACATTCTTTATCGAGAACGACGAGGCTGTGCAGATTGCAGCCAATCGGAATAGAAGTTATTTATGAGACCGGTTCTAATATAAAACGTATGCACTCTCATTCAATTCTACGGATATGCTGTTTGATTTTTTTATGGCTTATCCAGGCTTGGCCCTGTTTCGGAGATTCTTGTGACACCATTAGGTTTTTGGAAACTCATTATTTACAACAATCTATTGATGTAAATCGGTTCTTATTCATGGATGCGCATGATGTACCTTCTTTTCACGTTCAGCTTTTGAACCGGTACAAACAGCTGCTTTCTGAGTTTTCTATTCGGTTGAATAAATCTCGCATCCGTCAACCTCCCAAAACAATCGTATACCCACTTAGTGGGATTGATGTGACACCGCTCGTTTTATATCCAAAAGCAGAGACCTATATATTTATTGATGAATTAGGGTCTTTCGTACGGAGTAGAACGTTGTTTGGGCTGAATGATGTAATTATTTCTAAGGAAAAAGTGATTCAGTTATTTCTTGGCGATCGAGAATTTGCAGGCGAAAATACAGTGAACAATGCATTGCCTGCCTCAGTGGTTCATCAATTGAATAAAGTGAAAGGACATGTTCACAGCCAAAGTGAATTAGATTTTTTAATTCACTCATTAGATCGAGGAATAGGTCATTTTTCACCTCAAAAATTATATAGATTAGGATTTAGTTCTGAAGGGTTTCTGCAACTATTTTTGAGCCGGTTATTTGCTTATTTTGATGACATAAAAATACACGAAAGTATAGCCTATTTTGATCCGCGGCAACCCTATCATTACCATGGTGTGATTCGGTTTAGTTTAAATGGCGATTCAAATATTAAGCAGGTTGTGTACATTCAAAGCGCTATCGAAGAGCCTAAAAAATATAATGAAACTGACTTTATTAAATTAGGACGGCGTCATCTCAATTACCTGCCTCTCGAGCAATTAGGCGCAGATGCTTTTGTGTTCAGGGGATCAATGGGGGTCTTTGAGACAAAAGAGGGAAATGGCTATCTTGGAGGTTCTCAAGTCCATCAATCTTTTTTTAGGTATATTGTAAGTAGAGGGGCGGAAGTACTTGAGGGTCGATCGTGTTTGAATGGAGGATACGAAATGTTCCCCAAAGAACTCACACAGTCTCCATATGCAGCATCTGTAGATCAAACTATAGTCAACAATAGACTTAATTTCTCATATGGACATGAGTCAAAAGGATTGAGGGCAGTATTGATGCGCAATAAATAAGTATGAGTTTTCGCAATGGATTGTGGAGCGTCGGATTGTCTTGGAGTTTGTTTCTACAGGCTTGTCCACATTCTGACCTGGCCTCTTATTTTGAGACTAAAGCTCAATTCCGAAAAAATATTATTCCAATAAATCGAGTTACACTCAAAGGCAATCCTGCTGTGACGGCCCATAGGCAATCCATCGTAGATTTTTATCATTATCATTTGGCAACATTTTATCAGCTTGAATCGTCTCAAGTGAGTGGGGTGATGTATCCACTGTCAGGATACGATACGAGTCCTCGATTCTTTTTTCCGCATGCCCAATTTTTTGTTTCTGTTAATAAAGCAGGTGCCTTTTTTGATCCTCTTTTTCTGCATTCAGAAAAACGCATTGAGATTGTAAAAGAAGATTTGATTGGCGATCTTTTCCTTTATGAACGGTTTAACTGTTCGAGTGATTCTAATAGGTTAAAGCGCGTTTTTTTGGATGATAATCAGATGATTGAACCGAGTGATGCATTAGCGTATTTAAACAAGCTGTATATTGGGTTGGGACACATGACGCCTGGTGAGGTGTCCCAATTTGGTGAGGGTAAATATGGTGTATTCGGTCGCATGGTTTCACGTCTCTTAGCTTCGTATGCCACGGTCACACTTTATGAGGTTGTTGCGTTTTCGGATAGTTCAAGTGAACGAGTGCATGGGTATTTTGATTTTTCGGTAGATAATAGCCCGTTAAAACAGCGCTGGTATTACATTCAAGGTAAATTAGTTGACGGGGAGTTAGACGAATTCAGTCCGATCGATTTGGGTATACACGTGCTACCCGCAACTTTATTTCAGCACATAAATGCCTTAGTCGTGAGAGGCAGTATGTCGAAACTATTTATTCCCAATAAAACAGGAATTTATTATGGATCAGAGTTTTTGCCTTTCAATTTATTTGAATTGATCACTCAAAGAAGGGAGGCGTACATGGTTGAAGGATGGCAGGTGGGATCGGTTTTTGATATGGGTGAAACGGGTTATGACATGATGCCCAATCCTTCAGGTAAGGTAACCATTAAGTCTTTAAAGGTGCGAAAAGATTTTAAGTTTTCGTATGAACTTGGAATGCGAATGACGCATCTTAAACGCTCACAATAGTAAGCCATTTGGTAAAAGGACTGTGTTAAGGATACAATAAGGTAACAAGGAAGTTGCTGAATGACACGGATCGTCATTGGCGTTGCTGTCTTTTTTCTATACCCTATAGCTATGGCCGATACACTGAAAATAGTGGATTTCAATGTCTGGATGGGTAATACGGGCAGAGGAAAGATCCAAATGCCCGATTTTGAAACAAAGAGCCAACGCACAAGTAGATATGAAGCTCAAGTTGAGGCGTTAAAAGCACTGGCGCCTGACGTGCTTTTTCTGCAAGAGTTGAGCCCCATCCGTAAACGCGCTTATCACATCGCCGAAGCCTTAGGGATGGATGTCATCCTCAGAGGAGATAACTCTGGCATTCGTATTGGACCTGTGGGGTTGCCTCTTAATTTGAATATGGGCGTGGCTATCTTTGCCAAAAAAGAGCTTAACCTTATACAAGTTGAGGTTGAGCCGTGGCGGATGTCACGAGGGGTGTTGCCAGGGTTTCCATGGGGATTTGCAAACAAATGGATTTCATTCCAGCTGTCAGAGCGTCGCGTCTATTTAGTAGGCCAGATCCAATGGCAAGGGCAAGAACTAGTACTATTGAATACCCACTTTCATTCAGATCCTGATTTAAGCAGTGTGAACTTAGAAATCATTCAATCTCTTGAGCAGGAACGGTCCATCACATCCGCTGAAGTTCAGGCCATCAAAACTCAGATGAAACACTCGGATGCTATTAGAGATCAGGGGGCAGATTTTTT
Organism: Deltaproteobacteria bacterium; assembly: GCA_029262815.1. GTDB lineage: Bacteria > Bdellovibrionota > JAJCYS01 > JAJCYS01 > JAJCYS01 > JAJCYS01. The sequence goes on from JAJCYS010000051.1 coordinate 35,963, forward strand.
AATCGAAGTGCTCAAGGGTGAGAGTCGTCCTATCATTGTGGCAGGTGATTTTAATGTGCATTCTGATAATAAGCTCATAAAAAAGTTTATTGGTGCAGGATACATCGATTACACTTCAGGCATCCCTTTCACATGGGAGCCTGATAACCCTTTGGTTAAATGTCAAGAAACATTTAATCAAACACACTTAGCCCCACTGAATGGCGTAAGTCGTTTTATGATCCAAAGAGATTTAGTGCCTAGAAAATTGGACTATATATTTGGACGTGGATTTACCCCTGTTATGAAAGTAGATAAAGCAACCCGTATTGATCCTGTGTTCAATAAACTGCCGTTGTCAGATCATCACGCTGTGCAGGTACTACTCCATTATTGTCAATAGCTTGCTTCTCTATAAGAAGATCATTAAAATTGTAAATTAGCGTATCGTTTAATATTGGGGGAAAAATTATGATTTTGTCACACACATTTGCCATGATTATCGGACAGTCTATGATGGTGATAGGCCTTGGGGTGTTATTAAACCCTGATGTATATCAAAAAGTGGTTGAAGAGTTTAGGAAAAGTGAAGGACTTCGATATTTTGGAGGTTGGTTAGGCGTCGTACTCGGCGTAACCTTTATCTCGGTCCACAATATTTGGGGTTGGCACTGGTCAGTCATTATCACAGTCATGGGCTGGATCTGGTTCATCGAAGGGGTATACTTTACTCTTTTTCCAAAACTTGCAAAACAGTTTCTCGAAGCCTATCAATTGGGAGATCCCGCGTGTCGTATCGTAGGCGCTTTTTCATTAGGCTTGGGTTCAGCCCTGACGTTCTTAGGGTACATGTACTGATCTGATACTAGTTTTTGTGCGAATTTAAACCAGCCCGATACCAGGCGGCAATTTTTTTGGGCGGTAGCTTTAAGTAGAATCCTGCGGCGCACATCCAAAAGAGCCGAGTCGTACGAAGGAATCCCAGTTGTTGCCAGCGTCTAGGTGAAGTGAGTACTTTATAGGGTAGTGTGCAAATTTTGCCATGACGGTTGAGAATTCGCATTAGTGCAGCATCCTCAAGAATTGGTATTTGAGGGAAACCTTGAATAGAGTCAAACAGGGATTTATTCAAAAAAATCCCTTGATCACTAAACGGCAATTTGAGCAGACGTGTTCGGAGTGAAACGGCGCCTTCAATTGCCCGAAAATACCAATGACTCGCGTCGATACCAAGTTCAAAAGAGCCTCCTGAAATCTTAGGGTGAATCAGCGCTGATCGAATTAAATAATCAAAGTGAATGGGTAAAGTTGTATCGGCATGTAGGAACAGTAGGTGATGTCCGGAGGCAAGATGAGCACCTGCATTCATTTGGGAAGCTCGCCCTTTGGGTGCTTCACATACATGGGCGCCCATTTTTGTTGCAATTTGTGGTGTAGCATCAGAGCTTCCACCATCAGAAACGATGATTTCAGAATGTGCGCTTTGGGCAACGCTCGTTAATGTTTTTGGCAAATTTTTTGCTTCGTTAACCGTTGGAATGATGATCGAAAGTTTAGGATATTTTTTGATCTTTGCGTAATTCCAGTTGAGTAGATCCATGGGCTGGTCAACATCAGAAAGTTGGGGCAGTGTACTAGACGTCCATCCAATTTTTTTAAACTTTTGGATGGTTTGATCAAAAACTTTGTCGGTGCTCCATGAAATATCTTTAAAAACCTCAGGATGAAATGCATTCAGTCCTAATAGGTAGTATCCCCCATCTTCAGCAGGTCCTAAAACAGCATTGTGTTTACTTAATCTATCAAATGCATCAAGCGCAATAGATTCGTCCAAATCTGGACAGTCAGCACCGATCACAAGGACTTGTTTTCCGCCTTGCGCAAAACGAAGCTGAGTCGCATGTGCAAGTCTTATGCCTAAATTTCCATCAGGTTGTTGTTCATACGAAAGTCGGGAGCCAAGCCATCGGATCATTGTGTTTTTAAATGCACCTGAATATGAAACAGTAATGCGAATCTTATGTTTTACCAGTAGTCGTTGGGCCCAAATGAGGGTATATTCGGTCAAATGGCGATGAATCAAAGCGGCCTGTTCTACTGAAAGTGAACTAGTGAGGCGTGTTTTAACTTTTCCGGGTGTTGGGTATTTTGTCAAAATAACAAGGTGGCGTTTCCCCATGATCGAAATTTAGCATAGTGAGAAAAGAGATAGGATGCAAGAGTTGAACGCGGACACGTTCAGGTTCATACTATATCCATGGATTCACTCGAAACAATTACAAGTCGGCAATATAAGAGCACATTTCCTGATCGATTTTTTCTAGATGCTTCAGACCCCGAAAGTCTACGAACGTATTTATTGGGTCAAAAATGGATCTTACCAGAAGAACAAATTGTGGAGGTTGAGCGACCTGGGGATGGCAACATGAATTGCACCTTGCGAGTGAAGACAACAGCGAAATCGTTTATCATGAAGCAATCCCGTCCGTGGGTAGAGAAATATCCGCATATTCCGGCCCCCGGAGACCGTGTGCTTGTTGAAGCGGCTTTTTATAACCAGATTCACCTGTTGGTTTCAAAAGACATGCCAAAGCTAATTGCTTGTGATGAGCAATCAAGGGTTCTCATTTTTCAAGATCTTGGGGAAGCAAAAGATTATTCCGACCTCTATAGCTCAACAACGACGTTGAATGAAGAGGAGTGTTTAGTTTTAGGGTCTTACTTGTCAAATTTACATGGCTACTCATATGGCCAAAAAGTGCCTGATGTGTTCGAAAATAATGAAATGAGAGCATTGAATCATGAGCACATGTTTGTGATTCCCTTAGATCCCAACAACAGTTTGAAGTTGGATGAAATGACAGATGGACTTTCTCAGCTGGCAAATGAACTTCAATCAAACGAAGCCTACGTTTCACGTGTGTATCAATTAGGGCAGCTCTATCTGGCCAAAGTGGGGACAGTATTGGTGCATGGAGATTACTATCCGGGTAGTTGGATACGTTCGTATGATGGATTGCGTGTGATCGATCCAGAATTTTGTTACTGGGGGGCGCCGGAATTCGATTTGGGCGTTATGTTGGCTCATTTGATTATTTCAAATCATGATACTGATGCCATCGCACCCATATTTAAAGCCTATAATCCAGCATTTCGGACCGATAAGGTTTTAATGATGCAATACGCTGGTGTTGAATTGATGCGTCGGTTGATTGGTGTTGCTCAGTTGCCTTTAAAGGCTTCTTTGGCTCAAAAAGAAATTTGGCTCAAAAAATCTGTGTCTTTTGTACTCTCGCCCAATACTGAAGAATTTGAGTTTTAGATTACGGGTAGGGAACCGTTAAAAACTCTTCGATTGTTTTCTGATAAGATAATCCGTCTTTGTATCCAATTTCAATAAGTGCATTGCAGTATGAAGGATCGAACAAAAGATAGCTGATAATTTCGGCGGCTTCTTCCATCGACCCCATCCCTTTAATAAGATGCTTTAATATTTTGGGTAAATGTTGACTTTTCTCTCCAGCCAGCTGGCCTAAATCAACTGATGGCTGAATATAAGTTAGATGGATAGGTTTGAGACGAAAGCTATGTGCTGATTGATGTTGAGACTTCATCATAGTCACGATGTTGTTGAGTCTCAATAGACGTTCTACGTCTAAATCCATGTTATCTAGAAAGACGCCGTCCAAAATAACACCAATGACACGAGCGATCGTGGGCTCCAAATGTTTTATTTTTTTATCTTGAGGACTAACCTTACTTTTGACGCCGATTGCTAGTATTTTTTGTGCACCTAGATGAACCGCAGGGCTTAATGGGGCCACGTTTCTGAGACATCCATCGCCATAAAACGTGCCACCTAAATAAACGGGTGAAAAAAAGATCGGTATGGCAGATGATGCTAGGATGTGTTTGGGTTGAATCACGGCCAGCTCACTTCGTCGATCACCGCGGTGCCACATTTGTACTGTTTCACGGGATTGAACGAATGTAATCGTTTCAGCAGTTTCATATTTTGTCGCGCTAATAGCCAGTGCATCGAAATGACCATTTTTCAAATTTCTTTTAATTCGTAATTGGGAAATGGTTTGGTTTAGCAATTCTTTGAGTGGTTCTGTGTTGAGGATGTTTCTTGCCTTATGCCCATCATAGAGTCCACCAAGAGTTAATGAAGTCAGCCAATTCAACCCTGATTCTCCAACAGCCAATGCACCTGTTTTGAAAACTCGTTTTGGGGTGAGAGATAGCCAGACCGCCTCCAAGTTCTTCATGCCGATTTTAATATTGTGGGTATAGCCTGCATAAAATGCAGCATTAATGGCGCCCGCACTAACCCCCGTATAAATGTCAAAGGGTTTTTTGATACCTAGGTTCAAAGCAATTTCAGTGATCGCTTTAAGTACCCCAGCTTGGTAGGCTCCTCGAGCACCGCCCCCAGATAATACAAGGCTACGACGTGTTTTGTCTTCAATAGATGTAGATTGTTGTGTCATTACGTTAGTATCCCGCTCCAGTATATCGTATTGCTTGCATGTAAGGTAAGAGGTGGGTTACATTCACAGGTGATAAATATGTTGCTTGATAATCCCATAGATCAGTTTAAGGTATGGTTTGAAGAAGCCAAAACGTCTCAGGAGTTGTGTCCTCAGGGCATGGTGCTGGCTACCGTTGATGAACAGGGCCATCCAGCTGCACGAGTTGTTCTTTATAAAGGACTTTATGAAGATGGCTTTCTTTTTTACACAAATTATAATAGTCCAAAAGGGCATGAGCTCGTTGTCCAACCCCGAGCATCACTTGTGTTCTATTGGGCATCCATGGGCAAACAGCTTCGTATAGATGGCGATGTGGAGAAAGCCCCAAGGTCTATATCCGAAGCTTATTTCAAATCTCGAGCTCGGTTGAGTCAGTTGGGCGCTTGGGCGTCAGAGCAAAGTGAAGTGGTTGAAAGCCGTGAGGCGCTCGAAGCCCGTTTCAAGACTTTTGAATCTAAATTTTCTGGCAAAGAAGTGCCCTGTCCGCCCCATTGGGGGGGGTATCGGTTGATGCCAATTAGTTTTGAGTTTTGGATTGAACAGCCAGGCCGATTTCATGACCGAATCAAGTATGTCAGAACGAAAGAAACGTGGAAAAAAACAAGGCTCTCACCATAGGGCCGGAATAAAGAGCTTTTTAGTCAGTCCAGACAATTCAAGTTATACTATAGATATACCCAAAGGTTGTTGATATGAATACATCTGATTCAGGGCTGATATTTTTCTTTCACGGATTGGCGCAGAAGCATTTTGGCATTCCGCCAGATTTGCTCAATAATTTTATTATTTCTATTCTAGTTCTATTTCTGTTCAGTTTAGGAAGGCTTTTTCTGTCTCGATTCACAGAAAAGCGAAAAGATGGGGAATATACCAAAATTGTGATTTATAAGGTCGGGCACGATGTGCTCTATTTTATGGCCTTAATTGTGCTTTTGAAGATTTGGCTTGCAGGGAAATCTGGATTGGCCAGTTACCTGGGCATTCCATTGCCATTGATGGATCAAATTGCGAATAGCATTCTTGTCGTCTTATTTTATTTTGTCGCAAAACGTATTTCATCGCGCTTGTATTTATTGAGAAGTTTTGATGTCTCACGCCATTATACGTTTAACAAAAGCGTCAGTGTTGCGTTAGCTGTACTTGTTGTCCTAGTGCTGATTAAAATATGGTTGGTCGGTGAAACAAATTTAACGACCTATTTTGGGTTGCTCTCAGCTGGGATTGCGATCGCACTTCAAGATTTGGTGGTGAGTTTGGCTGCAGGGATTTATTTGATTGTGCTAAAGCCATTCAAAGTAGGTCAACGAGTCCAGGTCATGAATTTTATCGGTGATGTGGCAGATATGGGCTGGTTTCATTTTTCTCTGATGGAGATTGGACAATGGGTGAAGGCCGAGCAGGCAACAGGACGGATTCTGCATTTTCCGAATAGTGTGATTTTTAAGAACCCCGTGGCGAACTATAATGCAGGATTTGAATTTATTTGGAGTGAGATTCCCGTGGTCGTAACCTTTGAGAGCAATTGGGAAAAGGCCTATGGCATTATTAAACATATTGCAGGAGAGCATACGGCGCGAATTTCTGAAATTGCAACACAACAGATGCGCGAATCTGCACAAGAGTTTAAATTTACAGCGGCACAGCTTGAACCTGTTGTATGGACATCTGTTGAAAATAACGGTGTTTTGTTGACGCTGCGCTTTTTGTGTCCGCCTAGTCGTCGTCGTGCGTTTGATTCTCGTATTTGGCAAGCTATTTTAAAAGCATTTGCAAAAGAAGCGGATATAGATTTTGCCTATCCTACACAGCGATTTTTCAACAATTCTAATGAAGGTAAACCAGCTGCTGGAGGCCCAGCCGCTGAACAGATTCCTCAAGCTGAAGAACAGGCTGAGTCTTAGGTGACTCGGTGGTTGTTTTTTTAGATCTTTTTTTTCTGACGTTTCACACAGGGCTTATAGGGTTCGTGCTTTTTGGTTGGCTGATCAGACGAATGCAACGCATCCATTTAATGACATGTGGACTCATTCTCCTATCCTGGGTTGGTTTGGGATTCTGGTATGGGTTCGGATACTGTCCGTGTACGGATTGGCATTGGCAGGTTCGGACTCAGTTGGGTGATCAAGTGCTGCCCAATTCGTATATCAAATTTTTACTGGATCGATTGACAGGGTTGAATTGGCCTGCGCAAGTGGTGGATGAAATGACTCTGGCTTTATTTTTGCATGTGGCACTTTTGTCTCTCATATTAGTTGTGACGGATGGATTTAGAATGCGAAGAGAATAAAAAAAACGGGCGCTTCATGTGAAGCGCCCGTTTTTTTGAATTTTGAATATTAGCAAAGTCTTATTTTTTGTCTTCTTTCTTCTTTTCTTTGTCAAATTCAGGAAAAGGCGAAACGAATAGTCCTTTGATACCTGCAATTTTGATCATATCGATATTTGAAGTGGGGTCGCCACCTTCGATATCTGCAGAGACGGTAATGTAGGCTTGTTCTTTGTCGTCGATTTTGAAGGTACGAATGACAAAAGATCCTGTAATTTGATATGAAAGTTGTGTTGGAGGGACGATTTCACCCATAAGCCCATCCGTTAATTGGCCCATGAAGCTGTCTGGTTTAAATTGGTCGAGCATTTCTTTTTTAAGGTCTCCAACGTATGGAGAGACTTTGTCTTTAAAGAAATCAAACACTTCTTTTGATGTCTTTCCACCTTTTTTGAGTTGTTCGATCATTTCATCCACAGTTGATTCTAGGGGTTTTAGATCTGGGAATCGTTTGAAGACGATGCTTTTCCACTCTGAGAGAGAGTCAAGGATCTGCCCCATTTGCTCGTCGCTTATTTTTGTACTCAAGTCGGTTAGCATTTTAAAGATCAAGCTAATACCTTGTGTTAGCTCCCGCCAAGTGATGCGGAAAGTGTAGTTGTGCGTAAACGTGCTGTTTCCTTTACCCGGGGTGGTTGAGACATTAATGGAAACAGGATTGCCCTTGACGCATGAAAGTCCCAGTTCAGCACATTCGTAAACGAGTACATCGTCTTTCTCATACATGGCAACTCTATTATCAGCGAATGCTTTACTGTCTTTAATCGGCTTGTCATCAAAGTCGGTTTCGAGGGTCATGTACCATTTATGCCACTTTTTGAGTTGTTCCGTTCTTTGGGCCTTTCTTAGGTCAAGTAATTCTTTGAGGCCAAATAAATTGAGTGAGAATTGGTCAGCACTGGCTGAGAGTCGATAAGGTGCATCGAATCCAATACCAGCCATCGCCACGGGTAGTTTTGAGATGTCTTTGTTTTGGATTGATTTTTCAAGATCTTCAGACTTGATCGTGCCCATCATGACGTTGGGTGCAAACAAACTGATATTTTCAGTGCCCAAGGTGAAATCGTTGACTTTAAACAACTGCATATCAAAAACTTTGCTGTAAATTTCAAGGATATCTTTATCGGTACCTAGAGTCTGAAATGTTGATTGTTCTGTTTTTTGGAGTCTTTCGAGGGCTGATTCGTCCCTTTTGATGACATAAGTCAAATAATCTTTGAAATATTTGCGTACACGCTCGTGTTTTTTCTTTCGGACTGCAGCAAATTTTTCAGCTGTGGTTTCGCTGGAGTCTGAAGATTCGAGGAAGTTTTTAAGGTCTTTTGGAAGGTAGGTAAAAAAAGCAACTCGACCGCCCAATTTTTTATTAAAAATTTGAGACAATATTTTATTATTTTGAGCAGCTTCTTTATTGGCTTCGCCAAACGTTGAGAAATCAGCATGGGCTGTTAAAGCCAACGTGAAAACCAAGGTTAATGTACTCAGTCTTTTGATCATGGTAGCGCTCCTTAGCGATTAAAGGGTTTTTAATAAGTCTGCGTATTGTTGAGAGATGTCGGATATCGCTGTGTCATCATGGTCAAACATTACAAATGGATCGTCCGTGTTTATGTCAGTTGTAGCTTTGACGTTTATTGAATTTAAAAACTTTGTTTCAGAATCTTTGAATTCATCTGAATTTGAATAAAACTGACTATTTTTTAGCTTTATAAGAAAGTTGAGCAATGTGACCTTCAAAGACCAATTTCCTTTTTGAGGTGCTGATACAATACTTTCATTCAGTGACGATGAAACTGATTTCACAAATGCTTCAAGTGCATTTACTTGAATTTTGTTTAAATATTTAGGTGGAAATTTGAGCAATGTGATTAAGATTTGTGGGCGTACAGAATTAGAGACTTTTAAATAAAGTCCAATATAGGCACTTAAAAGTAGAGTTTGATCACCAGAGGTACTGTTTTTGGTAAATTCTAACGATACTAGCCGGTCAATGCCATTAAGTATAATAATCAAAGCTTTGTCTTTTGAAATATTTTCACGTGCAGCTTTAAGCATCAGCGTAAGTGTTCCAGCCTGTTTGTTTGATCCGATGGCTGCCTTGACAGTCTGGTTGATGGTCAATCGTAATTGACTGAGCGATTTTTCTTTTGTGACGTCTAAATCGTCGAATGCTTTCGATAACGACTCTTGAGCTTCAGTTAGCTTTTCTGCCCAAGCTTGAATGGTGTTTTGATTGCTAGGTGTTTTATTCTGATTGGATGATTGGGAACATCCAGTTAAACAAACTGCTGTTATGCACCCTATCGTTAATGCGAATTGTCTCATATTGAACCCTTTTTGTTTAAATGTAAATGAAATTGAATAATATCTAAAATTGAGTTAAAAATCAAATTAATTTTAACTAGCAGATATTATTGTTTATTTTGGACTCGGGTGGCACGAAGACCCTTTTCGTAAGAGAAGGGAATGGCCATGTCAGTCACCTGGTTTACGCTTTTTTGGGGGGTGTCAAAAAGCTGCGTACTGAATTCCCATCCATTCGAGTGACCTGAATATCCTTCAACTACGAGTCCCTTGTTGTGCTTTAGCATTTCAAATAGCGTGTGTAAGTTTTCCTCAATTATAAAATGGCCCATCGCACCTTTGCCCAACAAAACGTCAAGGTTTGATAAAAGATCGTGGGGCAGTTCGACAAGCGGTGACGCATCATCGGTTAATTGAATCGAAGGTCTATACGTATTGCCCTCTCTAAGGGCATCCTCTAACCCCCCATGAATGTAGATGAGGGTTTTGGGTATTTTTTCTCTCCCTAAAGTGTATGTTAAACATCCATGGCATCTGCCTTGCATTTCAGTACTTTCAGCCATCGGAAAAGCAGTCACTGAGATTGGATTGAATCTTGTATCAAAAAACCTTTTTTGACGCGCTAGAATTAATGACAACATGCCATGGGCATTGGCCATATCCTTGACTGTCCCAAAATTTGTGAGGGTGGGGCCCCATGTGAGGCATTGTTGGATGACTTCTGTTTCATATTTTATTTTTTCATTACGTATCAAATGTCGTGGCAGTAAAAAAGCGCCTGTCCTGTTAATGATGACGGTTGTGGGGACTTCAGGAAAAAGCAAGTCCGACGTAGCGAGGTCAAATCCACCTGCAGGATACACTACAAGCGAAGGCGGTTTGTGATAGATCATGTTAATAACCTTTTCTCGAAAGTGTCTCAAATTTGATTTGTACTGATACACAAGGTGTTGTTGATTGGATACGGCGCTCGGATGCTTAGATTTTCCGAACTTAATTTGGTTGAGAGGGATATTGATAGGCGTGGTGATCTTTGAAAGGAACTCAATCAGAGAATCGCATGACGTGGCATTCGCTTGAGTGCTTACTATGAGGGTTACACATAACAATAAAAATCGAATCATCAATAAGAACCCAGCCTTTTTCCGAGTAAATAGTTAGAGTCATTTTTAAGCTGTCGAATTTCACCAAAGTCAGCTATGATTGGTTCTCGAGAGGTGTGGAAAATGACTCAGAAAAGTAAACTACTCGGGTTAATGTTGTTAGGTATAATTTGTTTTACTGGATGTGTCAAGATCCCATCTGGATATCGAGCTGTGAAGTGGACTATCACGGGTGGAACGACAAAAACGCTATTGGGTGAAGGGATGCATATGCTTATGCCCTGGAACAAAGTTTTTGCGTATAACATTCGAACCCAAGATATAAAGGAAGATTTAACAATTCTGGCCAATAATGGACTTACATTGGAGTTAGAAGTCAGTGTTCGGTTTCGGCCTAAATATGACGAACTCTATGGACTACAAACCAAAATTGGGCCCAACTATTACTCAGTCATTTTAGGGCCAAGTATTCGGTCGTCTACGAGACGCGTTGGTGGTCGGTATAGTCCTGAGCAAATCTATAGCAAGAACCGTGAGATTATGGAAAAAGAGTTCCTAGAAGAGACTCGTAAGGCCATTTCTGGAAAATACATTGAACTTGAGGCGATTTTGATTAGAAATGTCAGGCTACCCCTAAAGTTACAACAAGCCATTTCGGACAAACTAGAAGAAGAGCAACGAGCGTTGAAAATGAGATTTACTTTAAGTAAAGAGCAACGTGAAGCTGAGCGGAAGAAAATTGAAGCCAAAGGGATTGCTGACTTTCAACGAATCGTAAATCAAGGGTTGACCCCTATGTTGTTACAGTGGAAAGGTGTCGAAGCCACCGAGAAGCTAATCAATAGTCCAAACTCAAAAGTGATTATCATTGGGAACAAAGGAACAGGCGGATTGCCATTGATACTGGGTACCGGAAAATAATTGGTTAATTAGAATTTCGGTTCTAATTAACGGATTCTAAATGTCCAAAATACATTTGGAAAGGACATTCGTATCTGATATAAAATCGTTTTGATTTTTGTCCTTCGTATAAACTGAAGGTTCGTTCATCACGAGTACCACGGCAAATAACAGCCTTGGAATTTTGGTGCGCATAAAATTGTACAACTGTCCCTTGTCCAAATCTGACTTGATAAGGCCCAGGATAATAATGCCTGCCCGCCATCGCAGGTGCACTCATCAATACCAGAGCTAAGATGCTTGCCTTTACTTTATTTCTAATAAATCCCATAAACTTTTGTCGGAATTCAAGATTGAGAACTTGAATATTTTTTCATCCCTGCTTTTTTATACAGTGAATTATTCTCCCAGCGGATCAGTGCCATATGTGTTAGGGCCACTGGTACCCGGTAAGAATCCTAATTCGATAAACGGCCAGAGGTTTAATAGTGGGATTAAACCCAGCCACATGAAATGACCTGATCTGTCTCTGTCATGACACCTCTTAATACCCAACATGACCCCAGGATAAATTAACGCAAGTGTGATCAAGCCAGAGAGCCATTCAGGTAGGAGTAGTTGAATGACAATACATACACCCCAAAAAGCCAGTATGCCAAACCAATAGGCTTGTCGGTTGATACGACCTTCAAATTCGAGAAATAAATAGGTTAGATGTTCCTTAGAGAAAAAAGGAGATTTTAAACCGTTTTGGCCTACTTTACTCATTGTTCCGTCCTTAGTTGTGTAATTGTGAATCCTTACCTACAAGAATACGAGAAAAACTCACAGATGAGAAGTGTTTTGGAGGTGTGAGCATTGAAATTAGTGTTGAAGCTCAGTGCTTGTGTTTGTTGAGTGGCTTTTCAAAAATTTTTGCAACAGCTTTTAATCGGTACTTAAACAGTGTCACTATATCTTTTTGCGCAAACGGATGGAATAACCAGAGCCCAACCCGAGCCATCGGTACTGTGTAATGTAAACGGTCTGTAATTAAAGTGCCTTTGCCCATGGATGTAAATGAATGCGTGTGACGCCAGGTCATTAAAGACCATGTGAGTTGGCTATCTTCAAAAGAGTGAGGGGGATGCCACTGAGTGATCTCAGTTGACCATTTCATGGGAAACCCGTGAAGTTTAAATGTATGGTGAATCACGGTACCTTTTTGCATCTCAGGTGTGGATTTCGATTTTACCTTTAATTGCATGGTCTCAGGGGTGAGAATTTCTACATTTTTTTCGTTGCTGTAGAACTGCCACACAGCTTCAAGAGGCTGAGGAACCCATTGTTCAAAGATGAGTTCTTTATGATTTTTCTGAAAACCTGCACACAGGTTGGTGAATGCAGATTTTAATTTGGGATACGTAAACTTAAAACCAGCCCCCTGAATTTTTTGAGATGAACATCGTTGGCTTGAAAGTAACAAAGCCTCACCCATTTTACCTGTTGCAAGCTTGAGTGCGGGTTTAGGAACAGAAAAAAACGAGGATCGGCCAAAAGCTTTTGCAAGATAATTAGAGAATCGTTTGTTCTCTATGGGATAAGGCGCGGTGGCGTTAAATACACCTTTGACGGCTTGAGTGTTAATGGCAAAACTGATTAAGTGTACGAGATCTTCGAGATGAATCCAGCTCATCCATTGGGTACCAGGTCCTAACGGACTGCCAAAACCGTTTTGAAATATGGGGGTGAGTTTTTCAAACGCTCCTCCCATTTTGCCGAGGACTAGGCCGATTCGTAAGATAACCGTACGTATATCAGCGCCACATTCGACACTTTTCCAGGCCGCTCGCTCCCAATCCTTACAGACATCGGATAAAAATCCAGACCCTTGTGATGATTGTTCATTGAGGTTTTCTTTACCTCGATCGCCATAATAGCCAATAGCGGATGCAGAGATCAGTGTTCGAAGATGAGGAGATTTTGCCTGTTCGATGGCTCTGACTAGTTTTTGAGTACCAACAACACGTGAGGTGCGAATCGCTGTTTGTATCGCTGTGTTCCATTTTTTTGCAGCGACATTTTCGCCAGCAAGATTGACAATTGTTTCTATATTACCGAGTGCCGTTTTTGGAAAGGGCTCTTTGTCTGGATGCCATTTAACGAGGGTTGATGGAAAAGGTAACGTGTTTTTGATGTGTTCCGGATGGCGGGTCGTAATCGTAAGAGTGTGCCCCTGTAGGGCGAGATATTTGCCCAAAGCTCGACCGACAAATCCGCTTCCTCCCGTGATTAAAATCTGCATCCACTCATATTATATCCGCTCTTGTAGGCTGTACCAATGGGATTCGATTCAATGCGATTTTATATACACTACCTATATTACCGGACATATGATCTGCAGTAATCACTTAAGTGCCTAATATAATACAGAATATTAACAAATAGATTATTGTTGAATTTAAGACTATATTAGTTTATATTTAAACAAATCTAATTTTATATCAAATAGGTGTTTTATGTTCAAAAAACTGCTACTCATTATTAGTCTTCTCGGCCTTGGTTCCACCTGCATTGAGATTCGTGCCAATGATCAAACCATTACTTCATGTGATGACTTTGTTAATTTAATCAACACTGATACACCCAATTATTCTGAGGTGGCGCAAGGCGTCATGCAGCTTCTGTCAAATGATTATAGTTATTATTCAAGTGCTGAATTAACAGATGTATCTAAACTAAAGGGATTGGTCAAAGACTTATTTCCAAAATCAGATTCTTTTCGATGTCGGACGTTTATTCATACATTTTTAAATAAACTACGAACCAAAACCCCCAAATACAAAACCTTAAATGACCTAGCAAATACGAAAACGTATAGCTGGAAAAAACATATTAAGAAAATTCGATATGCATCGAAAAAACTCAGAACTAATAGATACAGCAGAACTGAGCTCAAAGAGTTTTTATGGAAAGAACGGTTTCAGAAGCAATCAATTAAATATGAAGTAACACCTATGTTCATAGAACGTTGGGTTCATCTTAAAGAAGGGCAGAAATTCATAGCTGAATTAGCAACAGTCTATTGGATGCATGGGTTGCCGGAATATGCCCTGCGAGCACTTGAGTTGCTTAGGTTACATCATCCTTATCTGTTAACTTCTGAAGAATTGTTCGGTAACGCCATCCTTTTAACGCATCTATATTATGCATTTGGAGAAATGAACCAACTTGAAGCATTCATTAAGGGTATACAAACGAATGCAACATCGGAATTAAAGAAGAAAACATACCCAGTTGCTGGACATCCGATGACAGTCCTTGAATTCGCTGATCACCTGAAAAAGGGAACGAGTAAAATGGTGAATCAAGTGCGCCATTCCTATTTAAGCACAGCGTCTTTTTCAACGGAAATGGTGATTTCAAAACCAGATTCGAATGAAAATTACTCCGTTTTTGAAATCAAACGTTTGTTAACTTACAAATTAGATGATGAAAATTTAATTCAACGGCTCCGGGTATTGAAGAGTCGATTCCCTGGTTCGTTGGACCCTAAAGATTTGCTTAAAAAAGTTCAAGCAGTGATTTCAAATAAACTGGATATCAAGAGTGTGTTATCTGAATTGAAAAACAAACATCCATTTATCCATAATATTGATGTCAATGCAAAAACAGTGTCTGTAACGATGCCTTCAATAAAGACACCTCAAATTCATGCAGACCAATTGACAAACCTTATAGATTTAAATCCAAATTGTCGCGGCGAGATAGTGCTGTATACCCGTGAACGTGGCAAACCTACGTATAGTTTTATAGTTCTTGATCAAACAGGGCATGTGATGTTCAGATCTAAACATCACAGCACTATACATTTTGGTTCTCTCGAACCTAAAGGCTATCTGTGGCCTTTAAATTGGGCGATCCGCGATGAAAAACATCGAAAACTGGCACTTTTAGGCATGCTAGGAATCATTCGACTGTGGAAAGATCCCCTAACGGTCTGGTCTTCAATGATCGATCAAGCTGAACAGAAAAGCACCATCCGTACTAAGGCAGACCTAATAACATTTGTTATGGCCTTACTTGAAGATGTGCCAAATACAACCATTGACAACTCATCGTGGCAATCTTTAGTAGGATCTAAGTACTATCATTTGTATTTAACTAACCTCATTGTGCATATTGCCTCTTTGAAAGAAAAGGGGAAACCCTATATTCATTTACTGAATCCTTTTTTCAAGGCACATAATTCGTTTATTGAAACAGCGGCCATTAAAGCTGTTCAGGCAATAAAACAAAAAGATTCGGTTGACACTCTCATGAGTGAATTAAATAGCGATGATTCACACATTAGAATTCGAGCCATGTACGCATTGATTCACCAATTGATGCATGTGAAACCTGACAAGCATTTGTGGGAAGCATTTATTGTAACTTTGGCCCCCTTTGTACCTGAACTTCAAACAATGATTTCTGAAGATAACTTGGAACGTCGTTTGATTGCATATTATTTTTTAGATCAGATGGGAAAGCCCTTCGATGTAAAAACTATGCTAAAGCATATGATTGCTGTGGTTCGATCGCAACGAAGATCTGGGTCTCTGTCTGAAATTGCTGCCTTTCTTATTAATCGGAAAATCCGTTTGTTTGAGGAAAAAACTATTTTAGAACCGTCACACTTCAAACCCTACGATAGCTTAGTCGATATGATTCATCCTGAAGTATCTGCTGGTACACGTGCGTATTCTATTAAGTCTTACATACTCACAAAACCCTCATCATCTAATCAAAATAAGCGAAAAAGTTTAGGAACGATTTCAGGCAATAACATATTGCACACTCGTTTAGCTTTAAATGGAGAGGATCCGAATGTGGGGGCTTTTTTAATTGAGCTACTTGATGGTGAGAAAAGCTCTAAAGTGAGAACGAAAATTGTAGAATCGATGTTTCTTATTGATCCCATAGGTGCCTTGAAAAATGCAGATATACTTTGGTCAGCTATTACATTAAAAATAGAACCAAGATATCTGAATAAGTACGATCTCATTGAAGCATTCCTTGAATTGAAACCGGTTCACTTTTTATCTCAAATTTATACTGCATTTACTAAAGCCTACAAGAAAGATGCTAGAGACGATGGGTGGTATTATTCGAGGCCTTATCTCTTTATCATTCAGGTGCTTGACCCCGATACAAAGAATGAACGAGTACGCAATATGATTAGAAAAGGGCTCAAACACAGTGATGAAAAATATAGATTCGTTGAGTTGGCACTCGGGTTTAAAAACCTAGGTAGCTTTGAAAAAACGTATCAGACCCTCTTTAATAGTGTTGAAATCAATGACAAAAATGCTGGAGCACGTGGACTTCTGAACAATCAAGTGTATAAAACTCAGATTGCGACCTACTTAAAAGATCAAATTACAAAACTCAATCCTGATAATTATCGTGATGAGCAAAAGTTCAGTTATGTGTTAAATCTCATTAAACTTATGAAACCTGAAGGTGCGCTAGATTGGTTACTTGATAAAATGAAAACATTCAAATTGAAAATCGATGCTTTTTATAGGATTCTACCTGCGCTTAGAACATTTAAGGACCCTCGGGTTTCAAAAAAAATAATGAGCCTCTTGGCCGTCATGTCAAAACAAAATCGGCCACTTCTTGTATATCATCTGATCGGGTCTATGGGACAAGTTGGAGATAAATCCCATGCTTCAGAGATATTGACTTATCTAAAGTTCGAAAAAGTTACCTATATGAGTGGAAGCATATTTGCTACTCAAGCAAAGGTTATTTTGAAACTTGATCCATCATTGTGTGATCAAGTCTTACCTACGCTTCGGGATGTGTTAGACCAATTTATGAAATTTTCACCTGAACATTATGAGTCAGAAAAGCTTGAACTTATTGAACTCCTTTATAGTTTAGACCCCAAGTCTATTACTGATGCCATGAAATCAAGTGTGAAACTCTATCGTACGTTAGAAAATGTGTCAGACCGTATTCAAGCCATCCAGTTGTGGCAAAAAATTAAATAGATTGCTTCGTCGGGCCGTAGGCCCGACGAAGCAACCTAAAGTGAGCATCCCCGCCTACGTAGGGATGACAAATTCAGTATCCTTGAGGTGCGTCGTAAGGTTGGATACTTCGATATTGTGGTGCCCGTCCACCTGTTGCAAGGTTTTTGTAATAATTGACAAAATAGATGAGTGTGGATGACAAGTCAGGCCACATCGTGGCATCGAATCGGCCTTCTTTCATGAGTTGATGGTACTCATACATCTTTGCTTGATAGGGTGCACATGTTGTATCACCCCGTCTGCAGTATAACGTACGGTTTGTGTGATCAAGTTGTCTCATGACTTGATCGTAATCTGGTAAAATATGCAGATCATCATCAACTTGGGCATACGCGCCCCCACCAATTGTCAATATGCTCGCTAAAATCGTGAATTGTATACTCTTTCTCATAAACAAACTCCTTTGCTATAACTCTAAGAATCGGCAAAACAGGTAAAATTCCTGAGGTAAAATCTGTGTGGGCATAACTTGTTGAATGTATGGAGGTTAAATAAACGAACAGGGCGTAAAAGGTGTCAAGGGGTGCATCCTACGGCAGCTAGCCACTCAGGAGTGGGGGAGATCAGAGCCCGTTGACGAACATCAAAAAGCCCAAACGTTAATTCAGCGCTACACGCCAATTTGTCGTCAGTATTGAAAATTTCTTGTTTCATGATGCCGATTTTGCTTTCGTATTTGGAGACGCTAGATCTGATCGTAACCTGCTCTCTATTGCGTAATTCAAGATGGAAGCGGATGTTTATGTTTAGAATGGTGGGGCCTTGGCCGTTTTTTAAAATGGTTTTATACCCAAATCCTAAGCTCGAAATAATCTCCCATCTAATTTCTTCAAATATCTGAAGATAAGTAGCATTATTGACATGGCCAAATGTATCTAAGTGACATTCTTTGATCAAATAGGGGTGCTCAAACGTCTGGAATGTTGCCATGCTACCTCTCCTCTTACGAACGTTACTATAATATAGATTTTTGATTCTCGGGAGGGGTTAGATTTCTCTACACAATTTTCTAAATTTAGTTTATTTTAATTGAGTCTAGGGTGTGTCCTCATATGGGATTCTACTGTGGAATAGATTTTTTGGCCTACAACTTTGTCGATTATCATGAAAAAATCCTCGACGTAGTGCAACTACACCTGCGGTTTTTTCACTCAATCTTCTCGTTTCGGCTCAAAATCTCAATTTCCTCGCTACAAATCCCATATGAGGACACACCCTAAAAGGGAGAGGTCTGGTATGAGAAGTCGCTTTAGTTTATTTTTGGTCGTCTGTGTGCTGAGCTTGGCGGGATCGGGCAGTGCTCTGGGACAAGCTTTCAATTTAAAAGAAACAGAAGTTGTTGAAGACAATATGTTATTCGACGCTTACCCCTATTTTATTGAGTTCGGTACGGCGACTCGCTCTGTGTCCAATGGGCATGTGTTTGAATCTGTGAATCATTCATTAGGTGCTTTAGGCGACAGAGCATTGAAGACACTAGAAGAGGGTTGGTTAAAGCGAGGGTTGCGATTGGGAAAATCTTTGATTGATTATATTATTGCTGAACTGGCGCTGGTTGCTCATCATGAACTCGCGCATGCAGAATACGCTGTACTACATGGATCAAAATCTATCGAATTTGTTGTCCATGAAGGAAATCCTGCGACTAAGTTTGAAGCAACTGGTATGTCTGAAGAGCAGCTGCTCGAGATTTCATCAGCCGGGATTAATGCCAGCCAAGCCTTCATCTCGGATGCTCGCTTTCAAATGTACGAATACAACACCGTACATTGGTCGATTTTTAAGTTCCTCAGGCATCACAAAGTCAATACGGCACACTATGTCGCGTTTCCATATTTATACGACAAAATGGGATACATGTCTGAAGTTAAAGAGGAAAATTTGGATGGATATGACACGTTTGTTTACCGAAATAGTTATGCATCATTCAGTGGATTCTCGAGAGAACAAGTTCAGACGAAGCTACTGTATGCCGCAATTTATAATTTAGCGGATCCGCTTTTTTGGTGGTCTATGTACTCTTATCTCTACCATTATATCTACTTGGGTGAGACAGAGGTTGCGCCTCCTTCAATTGAAATTCTTGGCATGAATATCATGGTGAGTACCGGATTCTGGCTGAGCCAGGTGGGACCTTACTTTAGGTTGCCGATTATTGTACAAGAGCCAGAAGCTGGACGTGTATGGCAAGTTGTGCCTTCGATTAGCGACAAAGGGCAATGGGGGCTTGAAGGAACGGTGAGCTTACTCAAGATGTTTACGGACATCAGTGTCGCAGCTACAGGACATATTTGGCATCAATTGGAGTCTGAGCGAAGCAACACCAAAAAATTGGGTGGTGGTTTGATGCTGCGGATGTCTTACTCTGGGTTTGATTGGATGCGTTTTGTACTCAATGCTGGGCTTAAATCCTCGGGGGCGCTTATGGGACAACCTTTTAAAGCAGGTGGATTCGTATCTTTTGGGGTTGCCATCTAAAGATTCTGATGTAATCCTTTGAGAATATATTATTATTCGAGTAAACCGGAGGCAAAAGATGAACACCAGTCGATTTTTATTAACAGCACTTTGCACTTACATTTTTGTTTTTGCATTTGAGTTTCTCTTTCATGGCATGCTCATGAAAGAAATCTATATGATGACCGCTGAACTGTGGAGAGCTGAGAACGAAATGAAGATGCCTTTTATGTTCGCCTCTCAAATCAGTTTCAGTCTAGTAGCAGCCTATATTTTTACCCAAAATTATGAAGGGAAAGGCTTAGGCGAAGGTCTTCGGTTTGGATTTTACATAGGGATGTTATTAGCTACCATTCGCCTTGGGTCTTACAGTTATATGAAGGTGCCACTTTCATTAACCTGTGGCTGGATTGCGGCTAGCTTGATCAAAGGACTGGGCACTGGCGTTGTCTGTAGCCTGATCTATAAAAGATCTTAAAAATATCGTAGGGCGTGTGTCCTCATAAGGGATTCGTTACGAGGACACACCCTAATCAAAAAGACCCTTAAACCCTTCAAATACTTTTTCAAAACCTTTCGCTCCTTCTTCCAGCGCTTTGCCGACTCCTTTGCCCACTTTTCCGGCCCCTTTACCCGTTTTTTTAATAATACCTAAGGGGGACAAGGTGTCGGCCAGTATTCGGTCTTTGGCCTGCTTGGCCATTTGACTGGTTCGAGGGTAGTATTTGGGATTTTCAGTCGTGCCTGACACGTGAATCGGGATGACTAAATCTCCTTGTTTGTTGCCTACAAATGCTAGGATAGGTTTTGCAGATTCTTGTTTTGAACCATATAGCGTGACTTCAAAATTCAAATCAAGTTTTTTGGAACTTAAAAAAACTTTCCCCGATCCATTTATTTGAGTACTTTCATTCAAGAGTTTAAATCGCTGGATATTTAAAACGTCACCACGTGCAATAAAATCAATATATGTGTCACTGGGTGTTTTTTGAAAATCGGGTGCAACAAATTTTGCCTCTTGTTTTGATTCATCCAAATGCTCTCTGATTTTTGCAACACCTTTGTTAAGTGCCGAAATGGCCGAATTTACCTTGTCTTGAATCCGCTTGTCTTTCAACAGTGTTTTGTTTAATGATAAGGTTCCATCCGTCTTGAACGCGTTTGGGATAAGGTTGCCTTTTGAATCAGTTTGGGTTTGGTATGTATTTACGGAGAGATTAATGTCGCTACTTATGGTATTAACATGCTTAGGACTCAAAAAGGGCATAACTCTATTGATATCTGCATGGGTATAGACGATATTATTTGTTCTTTGTGTATTTTTTGTTGAAGTCGTGTCTCGTATTGCCAGATTACCCTGAATCAAGGTGCTTTTTAAATTTGTGAGCTGAGTGCCATTTGAATTCATTCGTAGAGTGTCAAATTGAAATTGAGTGGGTAGTTGAGATAAATCCGTCGTTATACGATTGTGCATACGTGCATTGGCCAAAAATTTTCCTGTTCCATTTTGAAGCTTGAGTGCGTAGGGTTTGTTCGGTTTAATTTGAAATTTTGAAGTTAACGTCAAACTAGGCGCTTGAAATAATGTCAAAGACTTTCCTTGAATTGAAAACTGATTGGCTGATCCATTGAATGCTATGTCATTTAACTCGGTAGAGGGTACTTTCTTCGAGGCGAGTAGTAATTCAGAAAAAGTAAGATCAAATTTTGACTGGAACGCACTGTATTTCTTGTTTTTCTTAATGGTTTCCCAATTAAATTGATTTGAGGCGAGTTTCAAACGGTTGAATTTTGATTCATCGGACGAAACATAAAGGGAACTAAAATTGATATAGATAGGTGATCCTGATAGGCTCGTTTTTCTTTCACTTTGGATAATCTGCGTAGCTAAAATATTGCTTTTTCCATTTGTTAATAAAAATCGGTACTTGTTTCCGAGTGTCATCTGTAATGTAGAGTTTAAACTGAAGTTGAGATTTGAGAGATTGGTCGGGGATTTTCCCTGTATTGAAAGCTGCCTGATTGTTCCATTTAATAAGAAGTGTTTAATATTTTGAGTGGTTGGTTTTTTGGAGAATAGAGCCAAATCAGACAGCTCAAGATTCAAGGTAGCGCCTTTTGCGATAAACGTATTTTTACTTCCTTTTAAAACCAGGTCGCCATTTAATGAACTTAGGTTCATGAACTTGAGTTGAGTTTCTTCAGGCCTGATCGACGCAGATTTGAAATTCATGGAAAGTGGGAAATGTGAAACATCTATAGGTTTATTATTTTGCGTCACATGAGAAGCTTTTAGTTTCACACTGCCTGAACTAAACTGGAATGCATAGGATTTGTCAATTGTGGCACGAACAATTGAGGTAATCTCAATATGTGGATGATCAATGGTGATGGGATTCTTTCGTTTAAGATGTAGCTGATCAGCACGGCCGCTGAGTACAACCTTATCGTGTTTAAAAACATGCCCTTTTTTGGAAAATAGCGTCATGTCAGGAAAGGATGTTGTGAGTTTTGCTTTCTTTAGGCTGAATCCTGCTTTTTTTTCTAGAAAAGACATATTGCCCTGAGTGAGCAATAGCGTTAATCCCGCTACGTGAATACCGTCTGATGAATTTGTAACAGTCTTGAAATGAGCTTGGATGGGAAAGTTTGAAAAACTAAATTTTTGATCTTTATTTTGGAACGACTGAGCTTTCAGTGTAAATTCCCCTTTTTTGAGTGTAAATGCAGTGATATTGCCTTGTTTCACTATGGGCGTTGCTGTGAGTTTGATATGAGGGTTCATGATGCTTATCTCGGAAGTAGGATCACGTAGGTCAAACTTATCCGATGAGAGCGTAAGCGTTATGGGTACGTTCTTAAAAATAGTGTCGTTATTTGCTGCAAATACCAAGCTTGGAATATCCAGTTTTAGATGAGTTGTTTTCGAATTAAATTCTTTTTTACTCTGATCTTTAAAACTAAGCTGCTCTATATCTGTGTTTATTTGTAGTTTATCAACGTAAGTCCCTTCAGGTGTTTTAAAAAAAGAGTTAAATATAAATTGAATGGGCGAATTGTGAAGGTTAATCTCTTTACCATCACGGGAGAGCCTTAATGCTGTAAGAATTCCTTTCCCATCCCGAAATGAAAAAGAATGGACCTCTTTTGAAATGGGACCAAGATCGGTTGCGAGTTGGAGTTGAAACCTATCTAAACGAGTTGTCTTTTTTCGATTCAATTCTAATTTGCTAGCAGTGACAGTGAGCGCAATGTGGGTTTCCTTTTCAATAAAATGCGACGAACTGGAAAACAAAGAAAAATCTGAAACGATTGCACTTGCTGATAATCCACTTAGATTGATATTTTGATGATTTAGGGATATATTGCTTTCTTCAAGGTTTAATTGGAGCCCTTTTACATCCGTACTTTCTGGTGAGATAGCTAAGGATTTGAATTTTGCACGAATTGGAAATTGAGAAAAATCTGAACGATTCCCATTTTTCACAAGCCTATCAGCTGTAAATGACCCGTACCCCTCGTTTAGGCTAATTGTGTTTTTGCCTTCAGAGATTATCTGGGTATTCAATGTAATATGTGAGTTTTTAAATATGGAGGGTAGGGCAGTTTTAATTTCTAAGTGTTCAGATGTAATTGAAATTGCAATTTCTCCTGGCTGACTACGATTTTCTTTTTCAGAAAAAAGTAATACATCAGAAAGTGTCAATTCTATGTTCGATTGTTTGAATTCGAATTTTGGATGCGTGATGTCAGTGTTAAAAAAAACGACTTTTGCTCTCATTGAGAACGTTTTGATAGACTGCCAAAGATCAACAGATAGCTCAGCTGATTTAGATTCTGCAAATAGTTGGGTTTCTGGTGATTTAATAGTACAGCTTGAGAGGACGAGTGTGGAGGGCACACCCCACGTAATGGATATATCGCCATATGAAATTTCAATACCAAGTTTGTTCGATTGTCTATTTAACCAAGATTCAAATTTTTCTTTTGGGAAATAGAAATATAGTATAGTTGATGCTACTACTAATGTTCCAAAGAGAAGTCCGACACTAATGCCAAAAAATTTGACCAATTTTTTCAAATTGAACTCCTGTCCCTCAGTGATGCTTAATAATATCTGTTACCTAACTATTGTATCGGTATATTTGCCCTCTAGAAGCAAAATAATTTACGAAATATAGACGGTCTTCGGTGTTTAATTGCTCCACGACTTATAATCCAAGGTACATAATTTTCAATCTTCTCAAATAAACTGAGCTCATTTTTAGATCCGACGACAAGAGCGTAAAGGATATACCGGTTGTTGTGGATATAAATCAGCGGGCCACCACTGTCGCCAGGTAGCACGAATGAGCTTTTGTCGATGGTTCTCACATAGTCGCCCACAATAATAGGGTCACCAAAAAGTGGAAATTGTTCACCAAGCCGGCCCGAAGTAAGACCCATGTCGGGGCTACCATACCCAAACCAAAACATGGATTCAAGAGACTTATTCTTAACAAGAATGGTGTTAATGATATCCACCTCGTGATCTGTAGGTAGTTCAATGATTGTTGGATAGTGTTTTTTTAGTTGAATAACGCCAACATCAAAGGCTGTTAAATGGCGCTGATACGATACATAACCATGATGAATATGTCTGTTATTGCGTATAAACTCAACTTCATATCCGTTCAGATCCACAATTTTCTTGATGGGATGATCGAGCCCATGCGCCACAGTTAGGATGTAGTTTCCCAAAATGGTACCTGTGACGTATCGTTCAGAATCTCCTGACATTATTTCATCTTCACCGTAATTTAAATAAATTTTACAAAGCCCCGGTGGCGGATCAAAGGGGTAGGGAATGTCACTCTTGCCAGCAAAGCTATGATGAGGCAATTGTAATAGGAGTAAAGTTATAAATATTTTATAAATTGTGTCCATCATAAATTAGAAATAGCTAAAAACGCGATTTAGTACAACTTATTTGCTAAAATAAATTCATATTCAAGGAAGATATGCCAATAAGCGATACGCTCTTATCATTATCAAAATCGGAACTTCTGAAGTTGAAGTTATGCGATTTAAAACTAAAACTGAATCAAACACCTGTGCACGCTTTAATCCAACAGCTATATCATGAATTGAAGTCTAAAGATCTCGTGTTTCGTCCTCATTTTTGGTTGTCGAATGAATGGTTTTCACCTGATGGCATTCCTGGCGTAGCCATCCCTTTTTATCTTGCGCATCCGCGGTTAATAAAATTAGAGCGTGAGATGATGTTAGAAGCTGAAGGGGACGATAGAGAAATTTGTATGAAAATATTGCGTCATGAGGCTGGGCATGCCATTGATAACGCATTTCGATTGCGTCGAAAAAAAGAACGCACCAAAGCTTTTGGTCACTCAACACTCAAATATCCCAAAATGTACGTCCCAAAGCCCTACAGCAAAAAATATGTTCGAAATTTACATCGATGGTACGCTCAAAGCCATCCAGATGAAGATTTTGCTGAAACGTTCGCCGTATGGCTAGATCCTTCGTCGAATTGGGTCGAATGGTACCGAAAATGGCCCGCGTACAAAAAGCTCCTCTATATGGATAAACTGATGCATTCACTGATGCATAAAAAGCAACCTGTTCAATCTAAAACACAGCTTGACCCCTTATCTTCATTTAAAGAAACGTTAGAGACGTACTACAGTGAAAAACGAAAATATTATCAGATAGAAAATCCCAAATTTAATGAACAAAAGTTAAAAAAAATATTTTCTGGAACTCAGGAAACGAATGTTGAAGCTTGTAAATTTATTCAAAAAAATCGACATAAAATCTGTTCTGAACTCTCCAAATGGACGGGTGTCTATCGATACACTATTAATTCATTGCTCTCAGAAATATTGGTATTTACGAAAAATTATAACTTGAGATTAGATAAGGAAGAGAGTGAGACTTTACATAATTTTCTAATGTATATGACTGTTCAAACCATGAATTTTGTCCACCGAGGCTATCATCACCAACTATTATGAAGCAACTAAGAGTACTATTACTAGTCCACGAAGATTTAGTGCCTCCTGACTCCACTTCTGCCAAAGAGCGTGAGAGTGGGGAATGGAAAACGGAGTACGATGTCCAACAAGCATTGAAAAAGCTTTCTCATGAGGTGAAAGTAGTTGGTGTCAGAACCGGACTACGTCCCATTTACGAATCTGTAACTGAATGGAAGCCGAATGTTGTGTTTAACCTGCTCGAAGAGTTTGATGGAGAATCTCTCTTTGATCAACATGTTGTGAGTTATCTTGAACTACTGGGTATTCCATATACAGGTTGCAGTCCGTGTGGGCTAACGTTGGCAAGAAACAAAGCGCTTGCTAAAAAAATACTCACCTATCATCGCATCCAGATACCGTCTTTTTTTGTATGTAAACGCGGCAGAAAGGTCATTCGAACCGCAAAGCATGAATTTCCATTAATCGTGAAATCAATCACGGAAGAAGCTTCTTTAGGCATTTCAAAAGCATCAATTGTAACCAACGATGAGAAATTAATTGAGCGTGTTGCATTTGTGCATGAATATCTTGGAAAAGATGCCATTATTGAAAGTTATATTGAAGGCCGAGAACTCTATGTGGGGGTTTTAGGTCACCGGAGACTAACCGTATTTTCACCGTGGGAATTATTTTTTAATCAAAAAAGTAGTCAAATGCCAAAAATCGCAACGCGAATGTTGAAATGGAATGTGGCTTATCAAAAAAAGCATAAAATTAAAACTGGAGCTGCAAAACCAGACTTAGGCCCTATCAAAAACCAACTAACCCACCTTTCAAAGCGTATATATCGCGCATTAGATTTAAATGGATATGCAAGATTAGATTTTAGATTGACTCAAGACAATCAGGTTTATTTCATTGAAGCTAATCCCAATCCCGATATTTCTCGTGATGAAGATTTTGCTGCCTCCGCTAAAGCGCTTGGTGTTGACTATCCAACGCTTATTTCGAAAATCTTAAACTTATCCCAAAAATAGGGCTTCGCTTTGCCTCATTTTTATTCCTGTAGCTGGTACCATGAGTTCGATTCCCAGTTTTACTGTAATTCGCCATACCGAGAAGCTCGTTAAGTCCTGAAAAGCTATAGTTATGACCTGAATAGGTACCTTCATAGGTTCTAGGGATTGTTGGTTGAAAGTGATTTGAGCATAAAGTCCCCTCCTGGTTGGGTCAAGATGCTGCTATTTTAAACCGTAACGTGACATAGGTACCGCGTGTTTGTTCTGAAAATATTGCCTTCAAAAAACGCCTGTGGTATAACTTTTTTCCATTTATGCGTATTTTTATTTTGTTAGTAATGTTTTATTCGGTGCTGCCAAACATTCTTTTGGCCAGTTGTCAGGATACGATTATTCAGTATCTTGAAAATATTAGCCCATCTGTGATCATTCCTAAAAAACGGCTCATTTTTCGAAACTGGAGAACAGCTGATACCACAAGGCAGATGCAACGGGTGAAGTCATTCCGGAATGATTTAAGGCAGTTTGGTGCTCAAATTAAGCGTATGAACAATAATCGAGTCCCTAACTTTTTAGTTTATCCTGCTGGTGGATTCGATTTAGCTACGGCTGATCTACTTTTCCCTGAAACACAATTTATCGTTATCATTAATGATGTTGGACCATTTCTAAATCACAACACGATCAATAGCACAAATAATTTGGATTATAGTCGAGAAGCGATTTGGCATAATCCGGAGTGGGGTTGGGGGCTTGGGCTCACGCACTTTGGGCGTCTTCAGAATAGATCTGCAGTTTGGGGAATTGCTCCGCTTATTTTAGCAAGACATAAAACTTATTTTGGAAATCGATTTCGCCCTATCAGTATTACCGCCTACCCATCGAAGAGCTCAGGTGGTTATGGTTGTCATGGATGTTTGGAATACCAGTTAGGCCATGTAAAAAAAACGTTAATATATATTCAGGCAAAAGTAGAATCCAAATTCGGTGCTGATAACGGGCAATTTTCGACTCAAATAGCGATGGGATCAAAAGAGGGAGTAAAAACCCCAATTCCAATTTCATTGTTTGAGCCAATGGATGTACTTCTTGGACGAGGGTCGATGGGATTTCTAGATGTTAATGGTAATTTGAGTACGTTTTTTAGTTATGTAAAAAGAAATAAAGGCTTACTTGTAGAGGGGTGCCTTGATCACAAATCACAATGGGAGTTAAGCCATAAATATTTAGTCGATATCGAAGAACCTGTACAGGAATTGGTATCTCATGACGGAGAAATAAAAATAACACGATTTATCGAAATCTATGCTGCGGACGGAAAGCAGTATGTTGTCGATCACGTATCAGATCCAGATATTTTATTTTCATACGCCAAAGGACTCCAAGCGGTTCGATTGAAAGAGTAGAGAATTTATTTATTTAGGCTGTGTATTCGAGCATATTTAATAGACATATATAATTTCAACGCCAACTGTGCTTCATCACTTAGATGTTTCTTCCTTTCGACCTGCTCATGTGAATATATACTTAATTCAAGCCGTTTAAAAGCTGAATCAATATCCGATTTTCGTTTGCCATTCAGGAGTGTTTGAATTGAATCCCAAAACCATTCTTGATACATGGCTATTGATCCTTTCATGTTGATGGCTTTAAAGAAAGGTGTATGGCCGATATACGCTGCTGTGAAAAATAATCCAGAGTCTATTTCGGGGTTATTTTTTTTTACACCCATATCAATTAGAGTAGTGACCTTAGTATGTTCCGATTGATATAGCGTGTAGAATTTTATCCATGAGTTATTTTTGTATTTTCTGAGTTTTTTTGTTAGCGTTTTGTATTGTTTCATCACAGCTTTTACTTCGATCGGAGTCGATTTGCAGAGTCCGATTGACGGTAAACTGAATATAAAAAAAGTAAGTAGACAAAGGGAAAAATATTTCATCGATGTATCTCCAAATGATGTATATTATTTTGAATTAAATTCAGACTATCTTGTCAGATTGTGTTCAGGGATTTCAAGGTTTATTTTTAAAGTGAGAGTTCAGAGTTTTTCTGTTTTCTGAGATGGATGATTCGAGCCTTCGCAATATATTCATAAATATTGACTGCCGCGCGCCCTTCATCAGAGAGTTTATCTACGGCGCCCTCATTGAGACGAACGCTGATCTCTAGCCTTTTCACTGCATGAACGACTAATTCAATGTGATTGCTGGTAAGAATTGTTTCAAGGCCTTCTCCAAATAATTCATTGTAAGATCGTTTTAATCCAGGCATGCCAATTTCATCAAAGAATGTTGGATAGTATAAATAAGCAGCAATAAATAATAAGTCAGCATCGAGTGCTTTTATGTCTTTTTCGGCTGCTCTGTCTAAAGATTCAAGCACTTTTGATCGCGCTTCATTGTAAATATCTGAAAAAATAGGCCAGGGTTCATCTGAGTGTTCTTGTAAAAGCGTTGCCATTTCTTTGAACTGTCTGTGGATTGGGCCTCCGTCTGAATGGATAGATTGTGTAAATGACGTATTTGATAACCCAATGACGGTTATCAACAGGACGGGTTTTAATAGTGTGTTAACTTTCAAACGCATGGCAATATCCTTATCTAAAAAATCCTTCTTCAACATATTTTTTAAATGTTGATTGGCCGCTATATGTTCCGTCATCGTAAGGTGATAAATCTTGAATTTTTGTAACAGTATGTGTCACAGATCTGTTGTTTTCGAGGGTTGTAAAGCTGCCGCCCGTCATCAAGAGAATATAAAAATAAATTTTAGGTGCATAATGCATGACCTCTTTATGTTTCTTTTTATAGGTCCATGTTGTTTTGAGGCGTTCCGTATCGTTAATGTTACGATTATCTCTTTTGGCAGCCCATAGAGCCGTTACATGGGCAACTCCTTCCAGGAGAGCTTTAGAGAGGTTTTGGACATTGCTACGATTTTCTCTCGGATATGCATAAGTGATGCCTTTAAATAAATTACCGCCACCAGCGTTGTAACCTACAAAAATAAATTTTTTGAATTCACTTTCTTGGTTAGGTTTTAGAATATCTTCATCATCAAAAAAGTAATTCAGGTTATTTCTAAACCATCGAAACAGGCGAATGAAATATCCCACTCCATAATAGGTGTTGTGTGGGGGATATTTCCAGTCGATGCCCACACGAGAAGGTTGATATATATCGGGTACATTAAGGGATTGAAAATAATTTTTGTTAAATAAGTAGGTTTCAGTGTCTCCTTTAGAAGCCAAACTCATCTGCATGGGGCCGTTATAGGACCACCGGCTACTTTTTATCACAACTTTCAAGTTGGTCTCTTTCCATATTTTAGCGAGTGGTTCATACCATCGAACGGGTACTGTATCACTCGAATAGTACTGCACAGATTGATATATAGACTTAGCAAAATCGTATCCTGTTACTTTGATGGGATACTCAGTTTCTGCATGTTTGAGCTCAAGATTATGCTTTTTAATGGCCCGTGTAGCAGCTGTAGCTTTCAATGTATCTTTAATTACGTTATGGATGTTATTAAACAAAACTGTGTTAACGGGTTTTTTGGTGCCATGAATTCGAGGTTGAATCATCACCAGATTTTTTCTTTGAATCGCCACTATTTCTTTTGCAAAATCACTGCGCACCCAACCTTGTTTTGTTCGGTTTATGAACACAACATTCTTTAATTGTCGTTTTGATAAGCTGCCTTTGAAATCTAAGGAATACCAAAAAAGATCTCTCTTAGTACTTCTTTTTCGCACCCAAAACACACGCCCATGTGGTATCCCCCCATTAGATTTGTTTAGAATATCTTTGGACGTGCTAGGCCCCTTTCGAATATTGACATTCACACTGTTCAAATTTTTGTGCATGACGACTGCTATTCGTTGTTTGAAAAAAGGGTGGGACTCTAAATTTTTGTCAGGTAAAAAAGATGCTGTTCTTAGAAGTATAACAATCCAGTTGTCTTCAGGGTCGTCGTTATTATCTTTAATTTCTCTTAGAACATAAGCATATCGATTATCGAATACATTTTTCTTCTTTTTCCTGGAATCCAATTTTGCGGCTGGACGAGTGCTAAGTGTTAAGGTGTCGAGTGAAAACATGTCTTTTTCTCTGAAGTTCGTATTACCATCCCAATATCGGATGAAATCCAAATCATTTTGAACCTGTTGAACAGTTATTTTTTTGTTTCCGTTTCTGGTTATCCGAACTGGTAAAAATGGAGTCAAGGCATCATTGTATTTGGGGACGCGATAGCCTCTTTTTGAGGTTGGAAACACTTTCCATCTTCTCAAATCGTCCTTTTTAACCCATATCGTTTTTGAAATTTGATTTTCAGAAATAAATCCTGCTTTATACTTTCCAGAGTTTGTAGCGAGTACTATTTTGTACCAATACGTGCTACGTTTTTTGAGCGTGCCATGCACAATATGAATGCCATCTGTTCGCTTTGCTTTGTGGTCCCATGGAGTTTCCACGAGCGATGCGTCAAATTCCGATTGATGCACAGTGCTTGCTTGTGCTCTATCAATGATAAGAGCTGTAGGGAGTGTGATTGCTACATAATCATCATTTTTTTTAACCTCTTCAATGAGGCCATAAAATTGGTAAGGGTTATCAGCGTTTTCAATCGATACATTTCTTTTCAAATCATTAGCTGGGATATGAAATGTGGGATATCTAAAACTGTCATAGAGCTTAGTATCATATCTAGCAATTTCGTCGTAATTACGGCCATTTTTGGTGTAATAGGGTGCATTGTGTACCAAAGTGACTCGATCCCCCTTGCGCCAACTAATTTTAGTACTGCCACTAGCATTCAGGGAAATACACAAAAATCCAATGAATACGGTAAACAGGTATTGGAAAAAATAGTATTTATACATAAAAACCTTTAAGGCAAACAACGCCTAGAGGTGGATCGGTGTATTAGTTCAAAAAGTTTATGTGAAAAGGTCAAAAAGTAGGCTGAATCTACGATAGAATGAGAAATCTTTAGGCATTTACAGGGGTTAGATATGACAACCTATATCTCGTTATTGCGCGGTATTAACGTGGGTGGGCATAAGAAAATACTCATGAAGGACCTAAAAACCCTCTGCGAGTCCTTAGGGCTTCAAGACGTTCAAACCTATATTCAAAGTGGCAACGTGCTGTTTAAAGCTTTAGAAGAAGATGCTGATAAGTTAAACCATAAACTAGAGCGTAAGATAGCTCAGGTTTATGGTTTTTCCGTAACGTGCTTTACCCTTTCCGCTCGAGCATTACGAAAAATTATCAAAGACAATCCTTTTGACCAAAAGGGTTCAAGTGATGATGCCAAACTGCTTGTCACATTTTTATCCAGCAAACCGAAAAAGGAAAGTCTCAGAAAATTGGATCAAATAAAGGGAGACTCGGATGAGTTTACATTGATAGGGCATGTTCTTTTTCTGTACTGCCCAAACGGTTATCGTCAAACTAAGCTGTCTCACCCTACAGTTGAAAGAAAGCTTTCACTTCATGCTACAACGCGAAACTGGAGAACCGTCAAAAGGTTGGACGAAATGGCTACAGCGTTATCCAGTTGATCTATTTCTCAATCGGTGCGGTCATGAGTTTTTTGAACACAGTATAAAATTTATCAAGATTTAAATTCAACATGACTTGTGTGTCATTGGGGTTGGAATTCTTTTTGGATATCACTTTTCCATATTTAGGTCCAAATTGAGTTTCAACATCTAGTGTAAAATAATCGGATTGAGTTACAAACGAGGGGTCAATTAAATAAGCTGCGGGTAAGCAATCCCAAATCCCGGTTTTTTTCTTATGAGTGCTTAAAAATTTAGGATGCACGGTACCTAAAGCGTGTTTGAAATATTGAGTCAGTTCAGTTTCCGGTTTATGATTACTGATCTCTAAAAACTGTTCTTTAGTCAAGAAAGCTTTGTCCGTGATATCCAAGCCAAATAAAATTTTCTGAGGTATTTGAGAATTCAGGACAATTTTGGCCGCTTCAGGATCAAACCAAACATTAAACTCTGCGTGAGGCGTTGTATTTCCTGGGGCATACACATTGCCACCCATGATGACGATTCGTTTGATTTTCGTTTCAATTTCGGGTCTCAGGCGGATAGCCATAGCGATATTGGTTAAGGGGCCAATAGCCAAGAGTGTAATTTCCCCTGGATGGGCGTTAATCGTTTCAATGATAAAATCGACTGCAGTTTGGGGTTTCGGCTTCAGCTTTGTGAATCCCATGTAGGGTGGCCTTAAGTTATGTCGATGTTTGGGGCGTGGTTTCCCAAAGGCCCCCTGCCAGCCCATCGTGTTTTTTAGAAGTTTGTTTTGCTGCTTTGCGCGTTCAGCGGATTGTATCAGTGGAGACTTTGCACCTACATAAACTGGAATGTGGGAAGCATTCATGAGTGTTAAGGTTCGGAAGGTGTATTCAAGACCCTGAGGCACCCAATCATTCCCTGCTACTGTCGTGATGCCTAAAATTTTAAATTTTGTTCTTTGTTGAAGCAACATGGCCAAAGCCAACCCATCGTCTTTTAAATACGGCATATCTGTATCGAAGATAATGAGCTCTTTGGCTTGTGAAAGCATTGTGAAAGTCAGAAGAAGACAGCTCACCGCATATTTTATCATTTTGAGTTGAATCATTTTCGCAACCTTTGAAGCCATTGGTAAATATAGTCTGTTGTTTCTGAGTAGAATCCACTTTTGATACGATCCGCAACAATTTTCCCCGAAAGAGCAGCGAGTGGCACGCTGCCTGGCCAGATTGTATAGTGACCTGCTGTATAGAGATTTCGAATAGGTGTGCGGAGCTTGGGATATCGTCGACCACATGGCACTTTCTTTCGGTCCCAGCTCCAACTACTGGTAGCGCCTTCAGAATTTAGTGTAAACCGAATGAGAGATTGTGGCGTGCCGAGATCTTTGTATCGAATTTTATCGTGCACGTGTGGCACTAAATCAGAAAACGTATCGATCATTTGGTTTAATACTTTTTCTTTCAATACCTTGTACGCAGGTGGCCTCGCAAAATCGTCACCCCCAGTCTCCCAATAATTCTGCCACCGATAGTTACTCATAGTTTGTAAGATAACCGTGCTTTTACCCTCGGGTGCTAGCTTGGGATTTTCTTTGGAGGTCCACGTAACTTCGAGCCACGTGTTTTTGTGCAGATCCGGGTCGCGGGTGGTTGACTCAGAACACACGTCTTTGATGGTATAGGTCGGCATATAAAATGTATGGTGCGTTTTTAAATAATTACTTAACTCCTCATGGGACATATCTAGCCCCAAGTATGCTGTGAGAAAGGGTTCGCTTAATGTGGCATTCTGCATCGATTGATGCCAATTCGGTCTTTGAAATTTGGGGTCAATCAGTGTGGTGTAGAGTTTTTTCATGTCCGCACAGTAGACGACTTTTTTTCCATAGAATGTACCCTTCTGAGATTCCACGCCGATGATTTTCCCTTTTTCGATGAGCAGTCGATTGACGGTATGTCTAAACCGAATGTCGCCGCCCAGTTTTTTGAAGTTATTTACGAGAGAATTTAGAAAATGTTGGATGCCATGGTACGGATACCAGTAATCATCTTGCCATAGATACCAAAACAAGTTGCCAAATGCTTCATTCCAATTTTCATAGCCAATGCCAGAGAAGAGGGCTTGGAGTTCGGGGTCTTTGAGATGTTTGTGGACAAAATCAGAGAATTCACGATTTGCATTACTTAATAAAATATAACCATCCCGATTGAGGACGAACTTGGCGAAAAAAATCAAAAAAGCTTTACTGTTATATAACCAGCCACTTTTGGCATAGGGGATCGTACCTTCTTGAAATAATTTCCGCCACCGATTGGCGGCCTTAGTAAGCTCACGAATAAAGGATCGAATGCCTGCTTCGTCCTGAGGGTGAGCCGCAATTAAACTTCGCTGAATTTCTTCAAACGTATCTGCTTGAAAATCAAATTTTGAAGTTTTTAACGAATAATGTGTTCGTGTCCAATCTTGTGGGTCATAAAGCCCTAGTTCCTTAAGCATCGGAAAGAGGATGCCAATATTTTCAAAAGACTGATCTCCGCCATCAAAATAGTGTCCTTTGCGCTTAAAACCGGTCATCAACCCGCCAGCTTGATAGCTGTGCTCAAGCATCAGAACGCGTCGACCTGATCGTGCAAGAAAGTTTCCGCACATCAAACCGGAGATGCCTGCGCCTATTACAATGACGTCATAAGATGGAGAACTCATAAATTCATCACGTACCCTTGAATTAAATTAGAACACGCCATTTTATCTACAGTTTATGATTGTGTAAAGCAGAAGGCTCGAGATGCCGAATTGGTTTGTATGACACTTTTTCCACCTAAAAAATGGTTGAACACACCCCATTCGACGCTTGAAGTAGATAAGATGGCTAATATCCAGTCTCTGCTCAATTCTGCTGGATTCGACCCTTGGGGACTCGATCCAGATACATTGAGGCGGACTGTCACGATTTTGTCTTGGTTCTACAGGCACTATTTTCGAGTAGTGACCCATTGTATTGAACGAGTACCACAGGGACGGGTCATCCTAGCGGTCAATCATGGTGGACAAATCCCGATTGATGGGATGCTTATTTTTTTGGCGTTGATGCTCGAGGGTAAGCCACCTAGGTTAGCCAGGGCGCTGACAGATCGGCTTATTCCTCGGATTCCATTTATTAGCACATTATTTATGCGCTGTGGGCATGTGATTGGGACACCTCAAAATGGTCGTACGCTACTCGATCAAGACCAATGTATATTCGTCTTCCCGGAAGGTGTTCGTGGGAGTGGAAAAACTATTTTTAATAGGTACCAGTTACAAAAATTTGGCACAGGATTCATTCGACTGGCCTTAGAAACACAAACACCTATTGTCCCCGTAGCTGTGATAGGGGCTGAAGAAGCTTTTCCAGCCATTACCCATTTTAAAGGACTTGCAAAAGTGCTCAAAATTCCCTACTTACCCGTTACACCCCTATTCCCTGCACTGGGTGCTTTGGGTCTGATGCCACTTCCTACAAAAGTGACCATTCGATTCGGCAAGCCCATTCAGTTCAAAGCGAATGATAGATGTTCTGATTCGGATGTCCAAAAAATGAATAGAAGACTTAAAATGGCTATTAACCGTGAATTGACTCTCGGGCTTAAAAAGAGAGGCAAAGCGATATTCACTGCGTCAGCAGCGTAATATTTTGATTTGATTTGTTATGAGGCAACACAATCAGAAAAAAACTCAAAAACCCCTACTGCTTATAACAGGTGCATCGGGTCGTTTGGCACAACTTACAGCTCAGGTTTTGAAAAATACGTATTCAATTGTGGGTGTAGACCCACGACCTTTGGGAAATAAAGTCAAATTTCCCGGTATATTTAAATGCATTGATAACACCAAAAGAGATTTAGATGAGATATTCAGACGATATGCTTTTGAAAGTGTTCTTCACCTAGGTCGCATTAAATTTACAGTGCGACAAAATATCCAGAATCGCTTTGACCATAATGTCAAAGGCACGCACCACTTGTTTCATCTTGTGAAGAACTATGACGTGAAACATCTTCTCGTGATGGGCACCTACCATGTCTACGGAGCGCATGCTGATAACTATTTATATTTAGAGGAAGAGGCGCCTTTAAGAGGCGGACAAATGTTTCCAGAGCTTGTGGATGCAATTGAGATTGATCATATGGCACAAACCATGATGTGGCGAAGTGCTGAGACCTCGACCACCTTGTTAAGACCCGCAAACATTATTGGCCCAAAATTGAATAATGCTATTTGCAGACTTTTGAAGAATCCGTATTGCCCAAAGCTACTAGGATATGATCCTTTGATGCAATTTGTTCATGAACAGGATATGGTTCAGGCAATCCAAGCGTGTTTGATTCATCCAACAACAGGTATATATAACTTAGCGGGTGAAGGGCCCATTCCCTACTCAGCAGCTATCCGACTCGTTGGGTCGAAAGCTTTACCTGTGCCATATACATTGCTTGCGTCTGGCATGGGTGCACTAGCAAAAACAAAATTTCCGTTTTCGAGGTACCTGTTAGATTATTTTAGATATCCAACCGTCATATCTGATCGTGCTTTTCGTCGATACTACCAATTTTCACATGAACAAACACTCAAAAAAACGCTATTAAGCCTAGGACACGTCCAAAGCTAAAGAAAGCACTTCTATATACCGATACCGTGTCCTAACTAGCGCGTCCGCTTGTTATGAGTAAGGAGGGGGCTATGAGCTCATCATCTGTACAGGTATTGATTGTGGGTGCAGGACCTAGCGGGCTGACTGTTGCAGCTGAGTTGAATCGACACGGGGTTCAATGTCGAATCATTGATCAGTTGCCAGATGCGGTTTCAACTTCAAATGCACTGGGTGTCCAAGCACGTACACTAGAGTTATGGCGTGATTCTGGTATCAGCGGTTCAGCCATTGAAAACGGCATTCCTGTCAAGCAATTGAACATTCATTCGGGTAAGAGACCCATCGCTCGATTTCAATTTAATCGCATCGATTCGCCCTATGCATATATGTTAGCTCTGCCACAACGGGATACGGAATCACTGTTGAATGAGTATTTGAATGATAATGGCGTCGTAGTAGAGCGGTCAGTCGAACTTATTGACTTCGTACATGAGGATCGACATGTAAAGGTCATGCTGCGTCACGAAGATGGTCGCGAGGAAACGGTGCTTGCTGATTGGTTGATTGGCTGTGATGGGGGTCGAAGCTTTGTGCGTGAGAAACTAGCGGTTCCATTCCTAGGCAAAGACCTTGAGTATCATTTTGTCATGATGGATACCAGGATTGATGGGTCATTACCTAAAAATGAATTCCACGTTTTTTTCTCTGACAAAGGGACCTTTGCTGTTATCCCTTTGCCTGATGGTATTTCTCGAATTATGGCAGATGTAACTCGGGATCCCAAATTGTATGAGGAAAAGTCACCATCGATTCAGGATTTTAAAAGACTTTCAGAAGAAAGATGTGGGATAACGTTAAATTTTCAAGAATCGATATGGTCGTCTGGATTTTGGGTGCGAGAGCGAGTTGTAACTCAACTAGTACACGACAACGTGATGTTAGTGGGGGATGCAGCTCATGTACATTCGCCTGCTGGTGGACAAGGGATGAATACAGGCATTCAAGATGCATATAATTTGAGTTGGAAGTTGGCCTCTGTGATTCATGGCAGTGCAACGCCAGATTTGTTAAAAACGTATCACGAAGAGCGGCATCCGATTGCAAAAAGTGTCATTGTGTTTTCATCGCTTTTTCTTCGTATCGTGACGCTACATAATCGGTTTTTAGTGGCTCTACGAAATACGATCATATCTTGGGTATCAAAAATACCTTTTGTAGCAAACCGGCTGCCTCGTCAAATGTCCGAAATCGATCTGCATTATCGGAGAAGCTCAATCGTCTCAGGCAGTTTAATCAAACGAATTCAAAAAAGGGTGTGGGGTTTGGTTGGAAGGCAACTGTTATGTGCGGGGGATCGAGCGCCTGATGGGCCATTGAAAGACGAAAAGGGGGTGAACCAATCTCTTTTTGACCTGTATCAAACGACCCAACATACGGTGTTGATATTTTTAGGTCAGAATCCCGATCTAAATGTGATAGCTGAAACCTCGAAGCATATTCAGAGTCAGTATTGTAAATATGTGAATCTCTGTTTTGTAATGCCAGAGGATTGCGACGCTTCTGAATTAAATGAAATGGGATTGCCTTTTTTCGATCAAAATATGCAGGTGCATCGCATGTTCGGTGCTCTGTCATCTAAGGTAGTGTTGATTCGTCCAGATAATTATATTGGATGTTTGTGCTCTGTTACTGATATCACGAGTCTAGGCCAATATTTCAATGGAATTTTCGCGAATCTGTCTCATGCAGATGCTAGTCACATAGCTACAGAAGAAACACGCAAAGCAGCCTGAGCGACGCTCGGTCAAATAATAATCGATATAAAAAAGATGTTTTTCGTTTTCATTATCCAAACACTGTGTTTTTTTAGGAGGGATTTCATTATTTTTGGAGGTGTCTGATGCGGTTAATAGTAATTTTAGGGTGTTTATTGAGTGTATGTTGGGTTGCTCAGTCTGGAGAGCCGGAATTTCAGATTAAAACTATAAAAGACAATGCCTGGTTTTTGAGAAATCCTATCGATACAATCACGTTTCAACAAGAGAAGTTTCAGTATTATCCTGAAATTCTTGATTCCAGTTTTTTCAGAAGTGGGAAGGATTTAAACGCGTGTGGCGCTCAGGCCAAGTTTTGGTTGCGATCATTTCTTCTGAGTTTGGATCATCAGGCTCGTATTTCAGTAGGGAACACCCTGAAATCCATTATCGTCAAAGCGGTACCACCTAAAATTTCTGATGCTGGTTATTTATTGGATCATCCAGATGAACGATTTCAATTTCCACGAGGATCGGATTATACGGTTCAGGTAGGGGTTAAATATCAGCGAGAGAAGAAAACAACCGTGTGGTGGTCTATGCCTGTATGTCCAAAAGGGAAGCCCCATTCCACAGCGGACTTAAAAATTAGTGTTCAGAAACCTGTGCGGAGTATGGGCGGTATGTACTGATCAGATTGCTATCATAAATTCGTAAAGCTGAAGTAAAAAACTAGAGCGGGTTTCAACTATGTTTTTCTTTGCGTATGAGAGCCTGTGATGCTACTCTCCTGGGTCGATGAAGCGATTCCTGTATATTGGGTTACTATTATGGACTACGAGTTTTGTCCATGCATGCGTTGATGTGCCTAAGGCTTTGCAGCCGATTCTTGATCAGAATCAACGGTGTTATGGTCCTAATTGTTTCTATGCGGCATTCAAGTATTTTTATGAGCTGCCGGAGCGATATGTGGGGGGAACTGAGTTTTTATATCGACAGGTGAGAGACTTTCAATATGTGCTCAAAATTTCCTTAGTAAATCATCGTATTCCTCTACAACTTGAACAGTATTTGGCACCAAAAGATGTGTTTGTTTTTAATGACGGCGACCATGCAGCTCTTTACCTTGGAAAATCGAAGCAGAAGGGTTTGATGGTATTTGACAAACGAAGGCAGGAGCCAAGATATGCCTACCGAGTTATACCGATGCATGAGACCCATTTAGGGATACTGCCGAGGCCAGAAGTGTTTATGTCTGAAAGCATGCAAAGTGGCTTGCGTCCATCACATTTTGAAGGGGTTGATGTTTATCGAGTACACAACATTGAAAAATCCTTGGTCGAAGGCCAACACTTGTCCGGTAATCAAAAAATAGATATGGTTTTAGCCGATGTGTTAGGTCGAAAACTGTTTAAAATCATCTTAGCTCAAGAAAATAGTCCGAGTTTATTCGGTAAAGGGTTGATTGACACAGCTAATCGCCTGTCCATCAAACTTAAAAAAAGATTTTTTATGCCTTTGCAGCATGGGCGAGAAGGGGTTTTGCAGGTCGAGGAAAAACTCGGAACACTTAATATTGAAAATCAATTACAGTTTTTGAGCCTTTGGGAGAATTATTCAGATTATTTTTATTGGAAATACTTTGAGCTCATAGTGATACGGCATCAGTTACCGTCGTCTGATCTGTATGTAAAGTCATCAGTGGGGCAACTCGATATGCCACCCACCCTTCATCCTGATCCCAAAAATGATTTAACACGGTATGTAGCAGGCGTGATTTGGGACCATCTCGACACAAATATCCCAAAAAAACAGGGTGTTGAGTTGATGATGTCTGAAATGATGAGACGGTTTGAGCAGTTTGGCCACATGCAAGTGGCTCGTATCCCATTTGATCTATACGATCTAAAAGAAGAGACTCCCTTGGATTTGGTGGATATTGCACATTTTGTTTTGAAAAATCGCTAAAGCGAATATCGTTTTGAGTCGATCCAAAAGACAACATGGGCCACTTGCGAGGTACAACAATGAAACCCGTTTCTACAGAATATGTCTCTTTGGCACCTTTTAAAAATAATATTAAGTTTACTGAAAATGGCTTTAGTTTAATTGAACTCATGCTCGTAATTGCCTTGTTAGGCATCTTGGCTGCTACAGCCTTGCCTCGAATTTTTGGAAATAATGTAGATACAGCACGAAAGCGAACAGAGGAATCTGTGGTCGGATCTGTAAAAAGTGGCGTTACTATTTATAACGCCAATCAATGTCTGACGGGCAACTGCGAATCTTACCCCAGTGTTTTGGACAGTGCAGCTGTGGGAGTATGTAGTCAGGCCAATCAATGCTTTGGGGTGATATTAAAATTTCCAATGGTGAGCGATGAGTGGCAGAAGGTCAAAGAGCGGGTCTATCAAGGCCCTGCCGGAAACAAGTACGAATACAATAATACGGATGGCACCTTTTCTTTTGTGAACACGGATTAGGGAGTGCTTCCAACTCTTCTATATTCTCCAAAAATCTAACAAGCTTTGACACGGTGTTCAGTGTGCTTGCAATGCATGACATTGAGTACTCAACTAAAAAAATTTGAAATTTGAATCAATATCCTGATTTTGATACAATGAAGTTCTCACCTAGTTTGTTCAACGGATTGATTAAACAGATTTGGACTCAAAAATATATTTTAGAATTTTTCACCAAAGAGTACGCCTTCTTTTTTGGTGTGCTCTTTTTCTCTATTGCTCAACTGTTGTATCTGCAGAAAAAGAGCAGTGTGGTGATATTCACCAAAAATTTGTACGTATTAAAGCAATTATTCAAAAGCATTTGCCCAGCGAACAAGTAGAGGAGGTTTTGGAGCTGCTCCACGAGTTGAGAACCCTCTATTATAAAGATGGACTGCTTCAGGAAATATGGAGTAAAGAGTGGTTGCTGCATATGTTTCAAAATCTTGATGAATTTAGTTATCTCGTGAAAGATGCGACGTGTTTCTCATGTATTTACTTTGATATTGACCATTTTAGCCACGTGAACGGTACTTACGGTCATACCAATGGTGATCATATCTTAGGGCGAATCATCAATCGAGTCTCTGCAGTCCTAAAAACAACAACGCGAGTGAAGGACACCTATTTTGTGCGTCATGGAGGCGATGAATTTCTTATTTTGATTCGAAATTTACCCCAAAAACGGCTACGATTTTTGAGTGCGAGGCTTTTGACCGAAATATATGAGTACCACAAAGTGTTTCAAGGACTTGAAAAATTAACTGAGTCGGATATTGAAATTGGAAAAATCTATGAGTCTAATTTCGTTACCTTGTCAGCAGGGATGACGCATGTGGATCTTGCTGCTTTGGCACCCATTCGATCCGTAGTCCAACTTGCAAAATTGCAAGAGTTGCTTATCGAAGGTGCTGATAAACTGCTTTATAAAAGTAAAAAAGCAGGTCGGGGAAG
This sequence comes from Deltaproteobacteria bacterium, assembly GCA_029262815.1. Lineage (GTDB taxonomy): Bacteria > Bdellovibrionota > JAJCYS01 > JAJCYS01 > JAJCYS01 > JAJCYS01. The sequence continues at coordinate 78,010 of JAJCYS010000051.1, forward strand.
GTTGACTGATTGGCTTGGTCAAACTTTTTCGCTGGATGACTTAAGTAATAGTTTGAAACCCCTAGAGCGATAGTTGAAAAATCGCTTTATGTATAATAGTTCGTAGTGGCTTATAGTAAAGAGATAGGGGCTATCTTATTACTTCTTATTTTGTCTCCGATATCTGCTTACTCGGATTTTCGAAATCTGAATTCTTATTGTCAATTAACCGAAAGCTTGTTGAAGCAGTCTCCTTATTTTGAATCAGAGGGGTTCATTACACTGGCTGATGAGAATGTTGCTGGAACAAGGAATCAAGTTTTTGGGGCCTATTTAACCCAATTGGCCAAATTCACGTCGAAGGCCTTTCATACTTTAAAACCAGATCGACGCTTTCCTGCAGTGTGGTTGTATCCTGCAGCGGGTTATGACCTTGCGACTTTAGTTGCGATCGTACCTGAGCTTAATGTTGGATCGAAGCTGTTCGTTCTTGTTAATTCAGGTATGTCTTTTTTACCAAAAACGGAAAGTGGCGTAGTCATCCCAAAGACTACGATTGAGCTTAAGCCCGAAGCGGTAGAAAATTTTGTAAATACGGATTGGGGATCCGGAGTCATCCATATGGGGAGGATTAAGAATGAAGGCGCACGTACTGGAGCTGCGCAAATGATCATGAGTCGCCTGATATCTGCGTTTGGCTCAGATGTAGAAATTCATAGCATTAAATATTTTCAAGACTCATCGTATAAACCTCAATGG
>JAJCYS010000052.1 GCA_029262815.1 Deltaproteobacteria bacterium
TTTTTAAAAATAATGTTTTTAATATAATGTTTACTCAAATAAAGGCAGATATCCAACCTTCCTAAAATTTTGAATAAATAAATTAGCGACTCGGTAGACATATGCTGGTTGAAAAAGTTGTGCAGAATATTCACGACAAAACCAAGGAAAAAACTGCCTAGAACTGCTCTTGAGAAGTAAAATAAAGGGTGCGCGCATCTAGAAAATGGTGAGTGTGCTCTTCAGGAGTATGGTACGTGAAAAAAGACGATTTTCCTTCAAACACCTTGATTCCGATGGTCATAGAGCAAACACCTCGAGGGGAACGTTCCTTCGATATCTACTCTCGACTGCTTAAAGAGCGTATTATCTTTTTGGGGACTGCCATCAATGACGAAGTGGCAAACCTCATCATTGCTCAACTCCTTTTTCTGGAATCGGAAGATCCAAGTAAAGAAATTAGCCTATACATTAATAGTCCGGGTGGTAGTGTGACTGCTGGATTAGGGATCTATGATATTTTGCAATATATTCATCCGGACGTGTGTACATACTGCACAGGGTTAGCGGCATCAATGGCAGCCGTATTGCTGGGTGCGGGTACAAAAGGTAAGCGATATGCTTTGCCTCACTCACGGATTATGTTGCATCAACCTATGGGGGGATTTCAGGGGCAGGCTACTGATATTGAAATTCAATCCCGTGAAATTTTGTATCTGAAGGATCGACTCAACACGCTTGTTTCAAACCATACTGGACAGCCTGCTACTCAAGTGAAGCAAGACCTTGAGCGCGATTTTTATATGAGCTCTGAAGAGGCAATGAGCTATGGCTTGATTGACTCAGTCATCTCATCTCGGCCTAAACCGTCTCAAGAAGGGGCGACTGCATGACGCGAAAACAAGACGCAAATAAAGAAGGTTTTTTCTCTGAACTTCGGTGTTCTTTTTGTGGCAAAAGTCAGACTGATGTCAAAAAATTAGTTGCAGGTCGAAATGCTTACATTTGTGATGAGTGCATCAGGCTTTGTTTTGACATTATAGAAGAAGATCAAGAGCGTGTTGATGTCACCGAAGGATCTTCGGTATTGACGAATATTCCAACGCCTCGGCAGATGAAAGCGTATCTTGATGAATACATTGTAGGACAAAGCGAAGCTAAACGAAGTTTATCTGTTGCATTGCACAATCACTACAAACGTGTCCTTCTTACGCCTAAAGACAGTGATATAGAAATTCAAAAAAGTAATATTTTAATGGTTGGACCCTCTGGGTCAGGCAAAACATTGATGGCTCAAACCCTTGCGAGAATGTTAAAAGTTCCTTTTACGATTGTAGATGCGACGACCTTGACAGAAGCTGGGTATGTCGGTGAAGACGTTGAAAACATTATTTTGTATTTACTGCAAGAAGCAGATTACGATGTTGAAAAAGCAGAGCGCGGGATTGTTTACATTGATGAAATCGACAAAGTAACTAAAAAATCTGAAAACCCCTCTATTACAAGAGATGTGAGTGGTGAGGGTGTACAGCAAGCTTTATTGAAAATTATTGAAGGTACGCGTGCTAATGTGCCTCCTAAAGGCGGTCGAAAGCATCCTCAGCAAGAATTTATTACAGTCAATACCCACAATATTCTTTTCATTTGTGGGGGGACGTTTGTGGGATTGGATAAAATTATTGCCAATCGAATTTCGAAAAAATCCATTGGCCTTCAAGCGGAGGTTTTAGGCAACAGAAACACCAATGAGGATGATCTCATTCGGCAAGTACAGCCTGAAGATTTAATTCGATACGGCATTATCCCTGAATTTATTGGTCGATTGCCAGTTCTGGCGACGCTTGACCAATTATCTGAAGAGGCACTGGTGGAAATATTAGTGAAACCTAAGAACGCGATTACAAAGCAATATCAGTCTTTATTCAAGATGGAGAATGTGAATTTGCATTTCGATGATGATGCTTTGTATGCGGTTGCTAAACAGTCCATGAAACGTAAGGTCGGCGCACGAGGTCTTCGAGCTATTTTAGAAAATGTAATGCGTGATGCCATGTATGACTTGCCGAGTTTGAAAAATGTAGAGTCATGCCGTGTCACAAAACACACGATTGAAAGTGGCAAAGCGCCTATTTTTGAAAAAACCTCTAAGAAAACATCCAATGGCAAAAAAGGGGACGCTGAAAGCGCTTAGGGCGTGTCCTCATAAGGGATTCTACTGCGGAATAGATTTTTTGGCCTACAACTTCGTTGATTTTCATGAAAAAATCCTCGATGTAGCGCACCTACACCTACGGTTTTTTCACTCAATCTCCTCGTTTCGGCTCAAAATCTCAATTTCCTCGCAGACGAATCTCTTATGAGGGCACGCCCTAGGTCAAATTTAATTTTTCTGTTTTTACTCTCGAAATATTAGATAGAGAGTCGGATGGAAAAGGCTCAGGCATTTGTTTCCAGCTTGCTCTCAACGCTTTTAATTTTGATGGGTTGCAGGGGTTGGTTTCCAGAGTTCAATTGCATTTTATGCTGATTCTGCCTATCTTAGTATATAGAGGAGGCGATGGCGAAGGACGAGATATACCCACTGCTCCCGTTGCGGGATATTGTTGTTTACCCATATATGGTTGTGCCCCTGTTTGTCGGGCGTGACAAATCCAAGGCAGCTTTAGATTACGCAATCGAAGAGAAGAGTCTGGTTTTTTTGGTTACCCAAAAAAACCCGCAAGTCAATGAACCGAGCGAAAAAGATCTACATCAAGTAGGTACTATTGGTTCGGTTATTCAACTTATACGTATGCCTGACGGCACAGCTAAAGTTCTTATTGAAGGACTTCGTCGAGCTCGTATCACAAACGTTGTTTCTAAGGATCCTTACTTTAGTGCGCAAATTGAAGAGATTGAAGAAGAGAAGCTAAAAACCGCCGAAGGTGAAGCTTTAATTCGAAGTATTCGGGAATGCTTCGAGACGTACATCAAACTGAATAAGAATATTCCTCCTGAAGTATTGCTCACTGTTTCAAACATTGATGATCCAGTTCAATTTGCATTTATGGTTGTTGCCCAAATAAATCTAAAATTGTCTGACCGGCAAACGCTACTAGAAGTGGATGGGGTAAAAAATCGCTTAGAGCGCGTTCTAGAACTTATCCAGGCAGAGATTGAAATTCTAGAAGTTGAACGCAAAATCCGCACACGCGTGAAGCGTCAAATGGAAAAAAACCAACGAGAATACTACCTGAATGAACAGATGCAGGCTATTCAAAAAGAGTTGGGTGAACGTGATGAGTTCAAGGCTGATATTCAAGAGCTCGAAAAACGCATTAATGAAAAGTCTTTGAGTGCGGAAGCGCGTAAGAAAGCAAAGTCTGAACTTAGAAAACTTAAGATGATGAGCCCTATGAGCGCAGAGGCAACAGTCACTCGAAACTATCTAGATTGGTTATTGGGGTTGCCATGGCATGGTGAAGAAGACAGTTCTTTAATCGATGTGGCTTACGCAGAGTCGGTATTAAACAATGAGCACTATGGCCTTGAGAAAATCAAACAGCGATTTTTAGAGCACTTAGCTATCATGCATTTGTCGGAACGGGCTCGAAGCCCCATATTGTGCTTAGTGGGACCGCCCGGTGTTGGTAAGACAAGTTTAGCAAAGTCAATTGCACGAGCCTTAAAGCGAAAATTCATGCGAATTTCGCTTGGGGGCGTGCGTGATGAGGCTGAAATTCGCGGCCATCGACGAACGTATATCGGTGCAATGCCCGGCCGGCTTATACAAAGTATGAAGAAAGCTGGAACGATGAATCCTGTGCTTTTATTAGATGAAATAGACAAGATGGCGCAAGATTTTAGAGGTGACCCGTCAAGTGCCTTGTTAGAGGTATTGGATCCTGAGCAAAATGCAGCTTTCAGTGACCATTTTCTAGAGGTGGGCTACGATTTATCCAAAGTGATTTTTATTGCGACAGCTAACCAATTGGGTCCTGTGCCCAGACCCCTTCTGGATCGTATGGAACTCATTGAATTGAACTCATACACTGAAGTAGAGAAACTTCAAATTGCTAAAAAACATTTAGTCGCCAAACAGATGAAAGCCCATGGCTTGAAAACTAACCAAGTGACATTTTCTGATGCCGCTTTGAAGGATATGATCCTGTATTTCACCCGAGAATCAGGTGTCCGAGATCTTGAACGTCTCATTGCAAGTGCAATTCGAAAGTCCGCAACACAGATTGTACGTTCGAAAGAAAAAGTGAAATCTGTTCGTGTAACAAATACGCAAGTCAAAAAGTATTTTGGAGCAGCAAAATTCCGTCATGGTCGAATTGAAAAGGAGTCTCAAATTGGGATCGTATCTGGGCTCGCGTGGACTGAGTTGGGTGGTGCGCTATTGACAGTAGAGGCAATCGCGATGCCAGGTACTGGTAAGCTCACGATTACGGGGCAATTGGGTGAGGTCATGCAGGAGTCAGCGCAGGCTGCTTTAAGTTATGTACGTGCGAATTCCAAGCCCTTCCAGATGGATCCTAATTTTTACAAAAAATTGGACATTCATATTCATGTGCCTGAAGGCGCCATTCCCAAAGATGGACCTTCGGCAGGGATTACGATGGCTTCGGCCATTGTTTCTGCCATTTTGAAATATCCAATCCACGCAGAGGTGGCGATGACAGGTGAGATTACGCTAAGCGGTCAAGTATTGCCCATTGGTGGTTTGAGAGAAAAGCTCATGGCAGCTATTCGGGGCGGTATACGAAAAGTGCTTATTCCGTATGAGAATGAATCCTCACTTCAGGAAGTGCCCAAACAAATCACCTCAAAGTTGGTGATTGTGCCCATTAAGCAGTTCAATCAAGTTTTGGATGAATGCCTCAAGGTGCCAAAGGGCCAACAGATATTGTTGAGTAAGAAGTCCACGAGAAACACTCACGCCAAAGAGCTTGACGTCTAGTCGTTGGCGCCTGCCTCTAATTGAAAAAAAATAATCCGACGGGATAGCTTCTAAGGCGTGTCCTCATAAGGGATTCGTTACGAGGAAGTAGTGTTTTTGAGCCGAAACGAGGAGATTGAGTGGAAAAACTTCAGGTGTAGGCCAAAAGATCTGTTCCGCAGTAGGATCCCTTATGAGGACACGCCTTAATGTTTGGTTTTATTCGAGCCTTTTTTTTGAAAAGTGATACCGTGAGTCGCTAGAAGTTTTCTTAAATGGGGACTTTGTGTTTGTAGCCATGTTTCGTAGATATTGAGAACATTGGTGGTATCAAGCAGTCCCATTGCGAGTGAGACGCGGTGTAGGACCTCAAGATAATGATTGAATCCTACACTTAATTCACCGAACACATGGCTTGAATATTCAGAGTGACTTAATCTTGAGGCATTCTCGTAACTCGTTTTGCCAATAGAAACGTAATATTCAAGGTCTAGGAGCTTTTTATTTATTGAGTCACTGAATACACCTGAAATGATGAGAGAGAGATCCCCCGTGGTTTTGCAGATTCTGAGCTGTTCTCCTGCGGGTTTGCTGAGGACTTCCACGAATTGTTTGACGAATAACGGTTGGAGATCATTTAAGCTTGATTTAACAACTTTATTGAGTAAACTAGCGATGTACGAAAGGGCTTGGCTATCAGTAGAGGCTGAACATTTTTGAGCTGCCTCGAGAGTCAATTCTTCAAAGTATTGCGAAGATGAAGCGATTACTTCTATCTTGCGTTTTGCCATAGATTCTCCTGCTTTAACCTACGTATCGGGTTATTGAAGGCTTAGATTGAGTAAGGCAAGATATTGGCCCTTAAGTACCTATTATACTTGATTTTTTTATCATAATAAAGAGGTCTCTATGCCCGGTGTGAGAGTAAAAGACGGAGAACCCGTCGAAGTTGCTTTAAGGCGCTTTAAAAAGCAGTGTGAAAAAGAAGGTATTCTTTCTGAGTTGAGAAAACGTGAAAGCTTTGAGAAGCCCTGCATCAAACGTAAACGCAAGAAACTAAATGCTTGGAAACGAATGCTCAAACGTCTTCGAAGCCAAGCTTGATTCGACTAAATCTTACATTCGTCTTCATTTTTAAGTAAGACTGCGCCTGCAGTAACTCGTTGATGTGTGGAGTCAGTGTTTGGTCGGATTTTGCTATCGTATGCGTTTCGGCCATTTCCTATCCTTATAATTGAGCCGGTTTCATAAATACTTCATGATAAGATCAGCTGCGATCTGTCAGCATTATCGGGATAGAGGTACAATAAAGGATCACAGGTTTAAGTTTTAAATGGATGCCAAAGCCCTAGCACAGCAACTCAAAGGTCATTTAGACATTGTGGATGTCGTTGGCCGCCAGGTTAGTCTCAAGCGAGTTGGGAGAAACTACCGAGGCTTGTGTCCATTTCATGGAGAAAAAACCCCGTCTTTTTATGTACATCCTCAGCAATCCTGCTTTTTTTGTTATGGATGCAAAACGGGAGGCGATGTTGTCCGTTTCATTGAGAGGCATAGAGGGTTGTCTTTTATAGAGGCTTGCGAGTATTTGATTTCTGAATTTTCGCTCCCGGTTCAGTTAAATGCAAACAAAAGTTCATCACGAGCTGACCAAAAGAAGCAATTGGAGCCAATGAAACGAATGGCTTTATTCGCCTCTCATATCTATACGAAGCAGTTAGAGAGAGCTGCCCAAGTTCTAAAATATTTAAATGAAAGTCGTAAGCTTCCTCCTAAAACCATCAATTTTTTTCAACTTGGTGCGAGTGGGTTTGGGGCACGAGATACACTTTATGCGGCAACGCAAAAAAGATTAGCAAATGTAACGGGCGCAAATGAATACTTGAAAGCGGGTGAAAAGATTGGCTTATGGGGGAAAAAAGGGGCACAGTTCGAGGATCGATTCCTAGAACGAGTGATGATTCCGATTCGTGATGATCGTGGTCAAGTGGTTGGGTTTGGATCTCGTACATTATCAACAAATTCAAACGTGCCAAAATATATCAATAGTGCTGAATCTGCACTATTTCAAAAACGAAACGTACTTTATGGTTTCTTTGAAAACCATGAGGGTATACGAACGTCAAAACAAATTTTACTTGTGGAAGGGTACTTCGACGTCATGAAGCTTTGGGCCCATGGCATTCAAAATGCTTGTGCAACAATGGGAACGACGTTGTCACAGCAATGGGTGAAGCGACTCCAGAGAATTACGGATGATGCTATTTTGATTTTCGATGGGGATGATGCCGGCTTGCAGGCGATGGCGAAACATGCAGAGATTTTCTTCAAACAGCGTTGGGAACCTAGAGTGATGATTCTACCTGATCAGTTAGATCCAGACAGTTATTTTGACAGTCATGATGCGGAATCATTTATGAAATTAGCGCGTCAAGCACGACGCTATTTTGATTTTTATTTTCTGTATGAATTTGAGAGGGTTCAACATGCCCACTTTGATCTTATGGCCTTGTTCCAGAAGATGGTTTCTATACTGGGTCAAACATGTGGATATAGCGTTTCGGTTTCTCGTCTAGAAGGGTACTTAGATGCGGCTGATTTGGGCCATGAAGCACGAAAGCTTTTTATGGCTAAACTAAGAAGTTTTTACAAGAAAGACGGCCAACGTGAGCGTCGGAAATTTGAACCCACTCCCTCTTTATCTCCACATAGGGTGCTTCAGGATGAAATAACTCTATTATTTCTAGTGTTTATAGATTTAGAATTATTAGAGCCTGCTACATTGCTAGCTGGAAAAGGCTTGAAAGAAAAGGGTATTTGTGGTTTAATCCAGTGTTTAAATGAGTACAAAGAAGTACTCCAAAACATCCCAGATGTTCAAGATAGGCTACAGTTTATCAAGTATACCGTTTCTCCTGAGCAGGGTGAGAAGTTAGTGTTTGATCTGTTGTCAGGATTGGATGCGGCTGGCTTTAAGGATGAGTCCACTCGGCGAGACATGTTTAACCAAATAATCCAGCGTTTAGAGCAGAAAGCAGATCGCAAAAAGAGGAAACTGGCTTTAATGGACTTTAAGCAGCAATATACGCAAGGTCAGATGAGTTGGGACGAGGTGGTACAAGCTTTGCAAAAGATGCAGGAAAAACATGCTCAAGTGGAGTGATTATCGTGCTTGTTTCGCTACCGGAAGCCGAGGTTACCAGGTTAGATAAAGTGTATTACAATACGCTTATTAGAAATTTGAGGTTTGGGGGATAAAAAATGAAAGATACAAAAAACAAAGCGCTTCTTGAGCTACTGAGTCGTGGTGTTGAACGCGGTTATGTAACCTTGGATGAAATTAATAAGGGATTGTCTGAAGGACATTACTCAGCAGATGACATTGATAACATAATGGCGTACTTTGATGACCAAAGCGTCGACGTATTAGACTCCCCTGATGTAGATCAAACAGGCCGAGCAAAGGCAAAGAAGAAAACGATTTTGCAGCATATCGATGCTTCGAGCAAAGATGATAGTGGTGGAACTTCTGGAAAGTCTGATTTATTTGAAACCGAAGTCAAAGTCGAGTCTGAAGGGTCTAAAGCAAATGACCCAGTTCGTTTATACCTTAAAAAAATGGGTACAGTTGCCTTATTAACGCGCCAAGGTGAAGTGCGAATTGCTCGTAATATAGAGCGTTATGAAACGTATCTGGTTGAATTGTTTTTATGTAGCCGCGTCGGATTCGATTATCTTTCTAAGCTAAAGAGTCGGTTAGAACAAGGTGATATTCGTGAACGAGATCTTCTGAAGTCGGTGACTGAAGAGGATGAGAACATCTCTTTGGATACTCAGAAGCAAGAAAACCTTGAGAAATTAAATGAAATTTTTCAACAAATCGAACGATTCAAGAAAAAACATGCGACCCATGTTTCAACATTGAGCGATGTTAGTTTCACGGGTGGGAATTTTTTAATAGAGTATAAAAAAGTTCAAGATGTGATATCAAAATCTTTGGAGAAGCTGTTTGAAGCTGGGTTTAATCGTAAGGTGCTTCATCCTGGATACGAGCTTTTACTTGAGGCCCGGTCAGATATTTTAAAACACCAACGACAAATTGTCCGAACCCTCAGACAGCAAGGTGTCAAAAGCGTTAAAGATTTACGTAAAAAAGCGAATGGACAAGAAGACGTTTCGTCGCACCTTCAATCCGTCAAAGTGAAACACGAAGTTATTCAAGGCTGGGCATCGAGTTTCAATATGCCAGCAAAGCACATTAAGTATTACGCCTATCAACTCCAAGGCTTGCAGCAAAAAACAGAAAAACTAAAAAGTGAATTAGTTGAAGCCAATTTACGTTTGGTCGTCAGCATTGCAAAGAAGTATACCAACCGAGGCCTTCAATTCTTAGATTTAATTCAAGAAGGTAATATTGGGTTGATGAAAGCTGTAGAGAAATTTGAATATAAGCGAGGGTATAAATTCTCGACTTATGCAACATGGTGGATTCGCCAAGCGATTACACGGGCAATTGCTGACCAAGCCAGGACAATTCGTATCCCAGTACACATGATTGAAACCATCAATAAGTTGATTCGTACAAGTCGATACCTGGTACAAGAGTTAGGCAGAGAACCTAATCCCGATGAAATTGCTAAGAAGATGGAGTTGCCTGTTGAGAAAGTTCGTAAGGTACTTCGAATTGCCCGTGAGCCTATTAGTCTCGAAACCCCTATCGGTGAAGAAGAAGATAGTCACTTAGTCGATTTCATTGAGGACAAATCTGTGATTTCGCCTACGGATGCAATGTTAAATTTGAATTTATCCGAACAAACAAGAAAAGTGTTAGCTACATTAACCCCCCGTGAAGAGAAGGTACTTCGAATGCGCTTTGGGATCGGAGAGGACAGTGATCATACACTTGAAGAAGTAGGAAAAGATTTTTCAGTAACTCGAGAACGTATTAGGCAAATTGAGGCCAAAGCGTTACGGAAGCTTCGACATCCTTCACGTTCGAAGAAACTTCGAGCTTTTGTTGAAGATTGAGAAGCACTTTGTGGGCCCATAGCTCAGTTGGTCAGAGCAACCGGCTCATAACCGGTTGGTCCTAGGTTCAAGTCCTAGTGGGCCCACCAGAGCAAACAGGATGGTAAGGTTATGAATAGCATTGTTGAGACTGCAAAAATGGTAAGTGTTTTGGAGAATTTGAGCTTAAAGCAAAAAGTGCTTTCTCGTTCTTCTGAGCTGTTGCCATCAAAATTAGGTGAGTTGGAACATATTGTAGGCGAGGAGCGAGATGATGTTTCGTCTTTGGTCGAAAGCATCCGAGCTCAAGAGGATTCCTGTAATAAAGTGCAAACTGATATTGAATCGCTTGAAGTCAGACAAAAAGAAGCTGGTGAACGACTAACGTCCATCACAAACCAAAGAGAATATCAAGCTGCACTCAAAGAAGTAGAAGTGATTGAGGGACAGCTTGCCCAGCGGAAAGGTCAACTCACAGAAGACCATGAAAGATTAGAAGCCATGAAAACGTTCTTGGGCACTTTGAATACAAGGCTTGAGGGACACGAAAAAGATTTCGGAGAGCGGGCCAGTAAAGTCGAGACCACACTATCTTCTTTACAAGGAGATAGTGATACGTTGCAAAAAGAAATTGATGACGTGTTAAGTAAAGTCCCCAATGAAATTCAAAGAAGCCTGAATCAATTAATTGTCCGTGATATTCTGCCGCTTACCGCTTCTGCGCTTTCAAATAACGTGTGTTCAGCTTGTCGGATGTCATTTCCTGCACAATTAATTATGACTGCTGTGAAAGAGAACCAGCTGGTGCAATGTCCGAACTGCTTCAGATTTTTGGTGCCTGAAACGACCGAGAACAAGTAACACCTCCGAGGCAGATCGTTTTTACTTCAGTCATTGCTGTAAAGGTTAGGTAATTCGTTAATAGTTTTATCCGAATTCTATCAACGAATTACCTAACCTTTACAATTGCGAGTAGGGTTGTAGACCCGACGAAGCAATCTACACCCTACTCTCACTGAATATCAGCTGGATTTCCAAAATCCAAATTATCTTGAAGCGGCCCTTTTTCAAGCCAGGTATATTTCCCAGCCATTAAATCACGCGAGAGTTTTCCTTTTTTGACATCGGTATTGCAGCAAATATCTTTGAAATACCGTTTGATTCTCTTACGGGCATCTTTGCAAAACAAATCAGCCAACGTAATCGGTGTTCGGTCAGCTGGATTTTTCTTAATCATGTGTTGGGCTTTAGAACAACTTGCTGCCATGGCAAACATTTCGCTCCCAACTTCTACAATGCGAGCAAGCACCATTTGACGATATTCCAATTTATGTCTGTGGCGGATCATTTGGTGGAATATGGTTCGTGCAAGTTTATGACTAGTTCTGTCAAGGAATCGGTAATGACCTGCCAAAGATTTGTCCATTTCTTTAAATTTGGGGTAGCAACTCCAATAAAACCACTGTTTGGGATACCAAAAAGTATAAAATTTCGTCATTCCCCACAGGGCCTTGAGTTTTTTAGAGAGAGAAGTTCCTGGTGTCAGCAGATCTTTGGCTAGTTTCATATGGGTGTCCAAGGCCTCACGAGCCGTGAACAAGTGCATAATTTCTGTGCTTCCTTCAAAAATGGTTAAGATACGGATGTCGCGAAGGTATCGTTCAACAGGAATAGCAGGCTCACCACGGTTTTTTAAAGAATCGGCTGTTTCGTACCCACGCCCTCCACGAATTTGAACAGTGTCATACGCAATTCGATAGCCTTCTTCTGTACAGAAAAGTTTTGCGATAGCTGCTTCAAGGCGAATATCAGCCCCGCCCCGGTCAACTAACTGTGTGGTCCAGTAAGTGATAGCATCCATTGCAAAAATAGATGTGGCCATGCGGCTGATCTTGGCAGCAATTTCTTCGTGTTTACCTAAGGGAGCCCCCCATTGGATGCGGTCTTTGCTCCAGTGCCTGACGATTTCAAGACATTTTTTACAGAGTCCAATGCAAAGGCTCGGTAAGCTGAGACGTCCTGTGTTTAGGGTAGTCAATGCGAGTTTTAAACCGCCGCCCAGATCACCGATGAGGTTGTCTTTTGGTATTTTTACATTATCTAACGCTATAACGCCGTTTTGAATGGCTCGAAAACCCATAAATTGGCACCGATGGGTTATTTTTAACCCTGGAGTGTCCGTATCAACCAAAAAAGCAGAGATTTGCTTTCGTTTTTTGCCATTCACGTCTTTGTCTGGTGTGCGCGCCATTACGACGATGAGTTTGGCTATCGTGCCGTTGGTACACCACAGTTTTATGCCGTTGAGTATCCAATGATTGCCATCTTCAGAAAGAGTCGCAGTGGTTTTCATCTTGGCTGGATCAGACCCAACTGAGGGTTCAGTTAAGGCAAATGCTGAAACTTCTTTGGTAAGTCGGGGTAAAAATGTTTTCTTCTGCTCTTCGGTTCCGAACAACTTCAGGGGTTGGGGTGCACCAATACTTTGATGGGCAGACAGGAGTGTTGCTAAGTTGCCACAATGTCCGCCTAGAAGCTCCAGTGCTCTATTATAATTAGTTTGAGAGAGGCCCTGGCCTCCATATTTTTTATCAATTTTTAGGCCAAGAGCACCAATTCTGATTAAGCCATCGATCAATTCTTTAGGGAGTTCACCGGTTCGATCTAACTCATCAGCATCCGCATTTTCGAGCAGAAATTTACCAAACATTTCATTATAGTCATCGCCGATTTTTTTGTCATCAGCGGGTTGATCGAGATAGGGTGTGATCAGGTCGGCTCTGAACCTTCCATTAAAAAGTTCACCTACAAAACTTGGATGGGTCCACTTCTCTTCACGTGAACTTTCTGCGAGGTCCATCGCATCTTGTTTTTCTTTTTCATGAGCGTTTGGTACAGATGTAGCCATTTTTACACTTCTCCTAATATATATAATACCTAACATTAGTTTACTGGATGGGCGATCTTCAAGATAGTCTTTTCTGGATAAGTTTTGTTATTTTGGAGGAGCTAGGTATTCATTGGAGGCTTTTTGGTGAGTGATGACGTATTCTTTCAGCAAGTCTTTAACTGCTAAATTGGCACCTAACTTTTCTACAAGAAAATAAAGGCCCGCAAGGGTGCGTTCCAATAAAATAAAATCGGGTGGCATGTGAAGGCGTTTTTGTCTAAATAGCGATGGTAAGGTTTTGAAGATTTTGTAGATAATTTTATACTCACCGTATTGATACCTTTCTTTTCTGTATGTTTCAGCTGCAATTCGAACAAATTCATGAATAACTGGGCTGAGACGCTTTGTGTCACGTTTGGTGGTGAGTCCGAGCGAAAGATAACCCGCTTCCATTTTTTCATAATCAAGGGCAGCACAGGCTTGGGAAAAAACAATTAAGTTGTGTATAAAATGAGGGCTGAACTTTTTTATGCACCCGAAATCAAGTATACCAATGGTGTCTTTGGTAAATAGATAGTTTCCAAACTGAGGATCAGCGTGGACAATACTGTGGTTAAAGACTTGATCAAAATAGAAATGAGCAATGTTATGCGCAATTTCGTTTCTTAATTTTTTCGAGGGATTCTTTTTTAGGAAGTTAAGAAGATCAAATCCTTCAACAAAACTCATTGTGAGTACATGTTTAGAACTAATTTTGGGATAAGCTTTGGGGAAAACTAAAGAAAATTTCCCATTATATTTTTGATGGAACCACTTCAGGTTATCAAGTTCTAATTGGTAGTCACACTCTTGGAGTAAGTGTGTTTTAACTTCGTTAAATACCGCTTTCATTTCAGCTTGCGTGACCCAAGGAGAGAAAACCTTAGAGAGGACATTGAGATTTTTGAGATCAGATCGAATCATTTTCTCGACTTCTGGGACTTGAACTTTGATAGCTAATTTTTCACCCCGTTTATGTGTAGCTAGATAGACCTGTCCGATACTCGCAGCAGCAATGGGATACTCATCTTCAATTTTGACGGTATTGAAAAAATCAGGATGTTCCTTGAGTATGATTTCTTTTATTTCAGGATAGGGAATTGGCGCTGCTTGACTTTGAAGTTGAGAAAGAATGTCCCGAACTTCTTCAGGCAGTCCTGGAATGTCATAGAGGCTCACCATCTGACCAATTTTCATCACAGCCCCTTTCATTTGGCCAAGGGTTTCAGTAATGACTTTCATTTGTTTAATTTGGGTATTGAGACGTTCGAGGGTTTTACTTCGGTCCATGGTTTTTTGGACTTGGTATTCGACTTCACTCTTTGCAACGTCGAGACCCATTTTTCCAATGGAAAAAAGTCGCGATATAGCACCCGTTTGTTTTTTAGGTTTTTTTTTCGGTGGACTCATAGCCTCTTCTTCAGTAGTGTCATCTATTCTATTCGATAGTAGGTGGTATTGATAGAATTACTGGGGTTTTGAATTTGAGATAACAACTTTTTGATCAGGCCATTTGCTACTCTTAATAGGCCGAAGGTTTAATTTTTGAGGATCTACAACCACATGGCGGATTTTTCGCCTTTTCCAGGTGTAAGTCATATGTAGTTTTCCGTCAGGCGTTTTTATAATTGCTGGATATGAAAATTCATCATTAAAGTCATCCTCAAGAACCAGAGCAGCTTTCCATCTGATCCCATCAGACGTAATAGCCAAATTAAGGGTGCCTCTACCCCCATTTAATAACGTTAATAATGTTTTCACGGTATGGTTATAGATGAGTACATGACGGTCATCTTCAAGTCGAACAGCATCTATGCCGGCACTTGGATTAGGCAGAGAAGTTAACTTCATTTCTCCCCAGGTATTACCACAATCTTCGGACCAAACTTGAGCAATACGATCACTCTTTCTTCTACAAAGTGCTTGTACACGACAGTTTTTAAATGGCAGCAATGTAGGTTGGATCGCCTTAATTTTGCCACTCCTAATGGCTGCTGATCGCTCCCAATTTTTACCAAAATTTGGTGTCCACTCAAAATGAACCTTCCACCCTTTATCTTCCGTGCTTGAGCCACTAAGTAATCGGTTATTATCTAATAGGACTGGCTTTACGCGAATTGGGCCGAATACTTTACCCAACCTGTGATTAGGTAGTTTTTGAGCTTTGCCCCATGTCTTTCCATTATCTGTGGATTCTTTTACCAACCCCCACCAGTTTTCAGGATCTGGACCAACTTTATAAAAAAGCAGTAGGGACTTCTTAGCGGGTATTTGATATAAAACCGGATTCCAACAAGGGTGCGAAGTATCTGAAGCCACCATAACAGGGGCCGACCATGTACTACTCTCTTTCTCTTTTCGAGAAAGCCAGATTTTCACATCGGGGTCTCCTTCACGGGACCCACCAAACCATGCGGCGACGAGTCCTTCTGGCGTATATTCTAGTGTTGAGGCGTGACTGGTTCGATAAGATGGATCAGGATCGATGAATTCACGGACTAGCATGCCTGACTGTTGTTTTAAAATAGCTTCGGATGTGCCTCCACCGCAGCTGGTTATTATGGCAAAAGTACCTAAAATTATTGAATTAATATATATTTGCCTTAAAGAGATCATCACCCTCTTTTCGGTAAATTTAAACTAAAATAAACTTATTTTTTAAATATAATTAGTTTTATTTAGAACTTTCTTTTCAAATACTGAAACTTCTAGTAAAATTACATCGGACTGTTGGAGTAAGTTGATCCAGGTGGTCGCGCTCTTTCGTATGAAGAGTGAGGAAAGTCCGGGCTTGATAAAGCAGCGCAGCGGGTAATGCCCGTCCGCCGTAAGGCGAGGACAAGTGCAACAGAAAGTATGTATGGGTACTCTTTGCGGAGTACGTCCATAGTGAAACCAGGTAAACTCTGCGTCAAGCAAGATCAAATAGGGAAGGCTCATAAACTCTTAGGAGCTTATGGCTTGGGAAACCAAGACGAGGTCGCTTGCCTTGAAACTTCCGGGTTGATCGCAAGAGATTTTAGGTAACTAAGATCCTAGATGAATGACCATCTCATAGGCCATGTGCCTATCAGACAGAACCCGGCTTACGGGACAACTTACTTCAGCAGCGCTGTCTCTTCTGGCTTTTTAGATACGGATCAAATCTACGTACAAACGGTAGTTTGTATAAATCAAAAAACACAGCATATAAACAGGGTAGTAAAAAAAGCGTAATAAACGTTCCAAAAGCGAGCCCCCATGAAATAGATAAAGCCATGGGTACCAGAAAAGGGTCTAGTCCTCCGACGCCATACGCTGTAGGCAAAATGCCTAATACGGTGGTGAGTGTCGTGAGCAAGATCGGCCGGATGCGATGTTGGCCAGCTTCCAAAATAGCCCGTATGTGATTTTTGCCATTGGCTATTTCCTTATTAATGAAGTCGGTGTAAATGATCGAATCATTGACGACGACACCAACCAATCCGACAGCTCCGATCATAGCCAAAAAGTTTAATGCTTTACCATGCAGAAAAAAAGCTGCGACGATTCCAATAAAAGAGAACGGCACACAAAGCATGATAATAAATGGCTGAAGCACAGAGTTGAACGTGCTAGCTAAGATAATAAAAATAAGACCAAAGGCCATAACAAACATTCGTAATAACTCATCTAAATTTGATTGTGTATCTTCAATTTCTCCGGCAAATGAAAATTTGTGTTTTGGAAATTCTTTCTTAAGTTTGGAAAACTGTTTTGAGAGTTTGCCTTGGACCTGAATTGGCGTCGTAAGTGATTCATCGATATCGCCATAAACATATGCATATCGCTCAAAGTTATAATGAGGGACTCTTAAATAGCCATGACTTTTCTCGATTGTAATGAGTCGCGATAATGGGATATGACGTCCGCTCTTATTAGGAACGGTTAGATTTTCAACAAATTCTTTTTTGGGAATTCTGTACTCTGTATCTAATCTCAGTCGAATTTCGATGGCTTCATTAACAGTTCGAATCGTACTAGCCTCAATACCATTAAACGCTGCTTGGATAGTGAACGCTATCATAGGCGTTTCAACCTCTAGCTCAGCAGCTTTCACTTTGTCAACTTTGATACGCCATTCATCCTTTCCATCCTTCAAATTATGGTCCATGTCTCGAACGCCTGGTATTTTCATTGCTTCTTCAATAACCCGGTTTGCAACTTTTTTAAGATTTTCAAAATCATCTCCGATGATACGAACGGCAACGGAGTGACCTGAAGGGGGGCCTGGCTTTAGCGCCTTGATTACCACCTTTGCTTGAATATCTTTTTTTGTTTTCAGATGTTTAGTCAATGCATGAATGATTTGTGGTGCAGTTCGAGTCCGATCAGCATGGTTTGAAAGTCGAACGGTTAAATGTCCAATATTTGAAGATTGTTCAAAGTTTGGATCATTAGGGGCAGCTTCAGTGCGACCGATCATGGCATTTACAAAATCGAGTTCATTTGGCTTCAAGCCTTCTAAAACATATTTTTCAACTTTGATAACCTCCTCTTCTGTAGCTTCTAGTGAGGCTTGTCTTTTGAGTTCAATGCGGACAAAAAATGTTTCAATACCATCGCTGCTAAAAAGAACAAACGGTACTGTATGACTTTTGACAAGATAGCCAGCTCCAGCTAATGTCAGCGTAAAAAGTAGGATTACGAGATATTTCAAGCGTAATGAGCGCGCAAGGAGTCGATAGTATATTTTTTTAATGGGAGTCATGAGCCAATGATATGAAGATTCTGCGTAAGTTAAAGACTCTTTTCTTAATTGAATTTTTCGTCTGAGGTGTTTGGGAACCCATGCACTGAGGTGATTGGGTAGAACAAAAAAAGATTCAAGCCAGCTGGCAATAAGTGTGACAGATACAACAACAGGTATAGACCAAATAAATTTACCCATGATCCCAGGCATAAACATTAGAGGAGAAAAAGCTGCTACAGTTGTGATGATGGTAGTGGATACAGGCTTTACAACTTCAATCAACCCTTCTTTAGCTGCAAGTTTAGGCTCTGAGCCCATTTCCATATGGCGAAATATATTTTCGCCAACAATAATTGAATCATCAACCAACATTCCTAACACCAGCACAAAGGCAAACATCGCAATCAGATGTAAATTTATGCCTAGAGCGTAACAAACTGTGATGGAGATACAGATGACAAGTGGAATCGCAAGGGCTGTCCAAAGAGCGACCCATGGATTGAGTAATAGGAACAAAATAAAGAGTACTAGGAGAATACCGACCAACCCGTTTTGTGTGATAATACTGAGACGTCGTGAGACATAGAAAGACAAATCGTTGACCCACTCGGTCGATATCCCTTCTGCAATAACGTCCTTGGATTCTTTGACGATTTTTTTAACTTGGGCTACAAGTCGAATGGCATCAACATTTTCTTTTTTGACGATGACAAGTCGAACTGCATCTCTTTGATTCGTTCTAAACTTAAATTGCGGTTCTTCGTACGCGTAGTGCACCTTTGCAACATCTTTAATCCGAAGTAAATTACCGCTTCCACTATAACTCTTCCGAATAACCAAATTTTCAATATCCTTGGGTGTATGGACCAACTCAAGGGTTCGAATGATGACATCCTCTTTTTTTCCTTTTAGGAGACCACCTGGGGTACTGATGTTGTTTTTTTGAATAATGGAATAAAGGTCAGAGAGGGTAATATGGTAAGCGCTGAGTTTCTTAGGGTCCGCTTGGACCCAAATCTCTTTATCTTCGTAGCCTTTGGTCTCTACCTTGGCGATGCCAGGAACGTTTTCAACAATTTTTTTAAGATCTTTGGCACTTTCACGTAATGTATCATAAGGGACATTGCCATATAGGGAGAGCTCAATGATTGGTAGGTCTTTGTTCTTTAGTTCAGTAATGGTTGTTTTCTCAACGCCGGTAGGAAGTTCTCTTTCAGCTTTTTCAACGGCTGCTTCAATGTCATTAAACACGGATCGTTTGTCTGTTGTGTCCGGGTCTAGGACGATAACAATCATGGAAATTCCTTCAATTGAAAATCCATGAATTTCTTTAGTGCTAGAAATTTCACGTAGCTCTTCTTCGATAGGGTTGGTAACTAGGTTTTCCACTTCAAGTGTGGAGGCACCTAGGAATGAAGTGTTGACCAACACCATGTCAAAATTGACGTTGGGGAATATTTCACGGGGGATCTCTTTCATTGTTAAGATGCCGACGACAACAAAGAGAATAGAAATTAAATTGACGAATAAGCTTTGATCTACAAAGCTAGTTAAAATTTTCTTCATAGGGTTATTTTATTAATGTTGGGTAGAGGCACTCCATGCGATTTCATCAGTTGAGTATCAATCAATTGAAGCTCAATCCACTTTTTTATGTATTCGCCCAGGAATTGTATGCGTTGAAGTTCAAAATCTGTGAGTTCGTCTTGAAACCGAAGGACAAGATCAATACTAGATCTACCTTGGTCATATTTTTTGCTTTCTTCACGGACCTTAACTTTTTGGAGTCTAAGCAACGTTTTCATGTTTTTAATACGTTTGGCTAAGCTTTTCAAAGTTGATAGCGCTGAGTGATACGATTCTATAGATGTTTTCTCAGTTTTTTTAATTTCAAGAGAAACTTCTTGTCGCACGAGGAGGCTCTTTCGATAATTTGCTATCTTTGTCGTATTTTGAAAAGGAATGACGAATTCAAATCCCACAAGATAATTGGGATGATCAAATAAGAGATCATCCACACTTCTTCCGAGCTTCTTATTAGCTCCGGCAAATCCGATTTCACCAAACAAGTTCAGATCAGCCATCCTGTCATATTTTTTTTCAAGCACTGACAGTTCACTGACTTTATGCTGAGCTTTTGTAAAATTTATAGTTAAGTTTTGTTTTACGAGTGCTTTGTCAGATAGTTGCGGGTAGTCCTTGACGCTTTTAGATAAGTTCGGCGCATCAAAAGCCTCCACTTCTTTTATTGTGATATTCAAAAATGAAGCAAATGTATGGTTTGCTTGATTCAATCTGTCTTTGGATCGTTCGAGTTCAATTTTTCTTGACTCAACCCCTACCTTTGATTGTGCAAACTCCCCTTCTTCGATAAGCCCGTCTTTTAGCTTTTGCCGATCCAGTCGGAGTAAGGCGCGAGCTCGATTTAAGTTCTTTTGTCGAAGGACAACAGATCGTTTGAGAGTGTACCAAAGTCGATAGAGGTCTATGCCCTGACGAAAAATATTTTCGATGGCAATAAGTGTGGATAGTTTGGCAATAATTTCATTTCCTTTTAGTTGTCCTAATTGAGCAAAATCAATTTGACCAAAGAAATTTTTGAGTAAGGATGCTTTGGCTGTCAGAGCCAAAGTGTGTTCGAACCCTTCAATTGAAGCTGGCCCCACTCCTCTGGGAACTAAGTCTATTTTTGAGTAATTAGGTGATAACTTGAGGGCAAACTCCATACCAAATGGGAATTTTTTGGATAAGGTCGCTTCATTAAAGTAACCATTAAGACTCTTAAAAAATGATGCGCCATTGGATGACGCAACAGAAATGGAAGGGGAGTCTAAATAAGCAACCTGTCCATTCATGATGAAATCATAAATGCCAAGAAATGCATCAGTGTCATGTTGTGCTTTTTGTTGACGAATATTTTCGATCTGAACATCAAAGCTATTTAGTAAAAAGAGATCAATAGCCTTATCGACAGACAGGATGGCCCCAGTTCCTTTTTGAGGGATAAAAAGGTACAATATTCCTAAGGTCCACAATATAAACGTTAAGGATCTAGCTTTGCGGCGCTGGGTATTTACTATTCCAAACGGTGTCATTGATTAATTGCTCCTAAAACCATAGACCCTTGGGTCAAAAGACCCGCACAAGGTTGTCCTTCTATTTTATCATTTTCTTTAATAATGCTAAAGCTACTCCCTTTTCCTAGGTAAAATAAAAGAAATGAAGGGTTTATCTGGATGTATCATCACGCATAATGAGGTAGAGCGCATTTCTGGTGCACTCAACAGTCTATCAGCGTGTGATGAAGTTGTTGTTTTAGATCATTTTTCGACGGACGGTACACCCGAACTAGCCCGTCAATTTGCAAATGTACGGCTTATTCAAAAACCTTTTTTGGGATTTCGGACACAAAGGGAGATTCTTCTATCAGAAACCCAATGTGATTGGATTGTTTATCTTGACTCAGATGAGCAGCTAGACTCTGAAGCACGTAACTTTTTGTCCAGTCGCTCCTTTATGGAAACTACTGAGAAAGCGTATCGGATTCCCGTTAAGCTTTTCTATTTTAATCGTTGGTTGCGATATGGGGGGTGGTATCCACACTACAAGATTCGTCTTTTTCACAGGAGTCATATTCGCTTCCAAGGCGCTGAGGTACATGAATTTGCAGAGCCTATTCAGACATCGGTGGGACGGTGGTCAGGCAACATTAATCACTATTCATTTAAAAATATTACTCATCAAGTTCAAAAATATAATCAGGTTTATAGTTCAAATTTAGGGAAAGTGACAGCTCAGAAGAAAGCGGTGGGATTAGGGACGCTAGTTACACGTCCCTTGTATGCATTTTTTTGGAAATATGCGATCAGGCTTGGATTTTTAGATGGGATTCCTGGCTTTATAATGGCTGCTAACTACGCGCACTATACGTTTTTGAAATATGCAAAAGCTTGGGAAGTGCGAGACATTCATGCTGAGAAAAGGGTTTGAATTTTAAAATAGCTTGTTGACCCAAGAATGGGGCTATGGTCCACTGGAAGTCGCAAAAATGTAAGGAGGATGCTGATGGCTGATAAAGAGAACAAGTTTGAAGATAACACTGCAGGCAAATATTACGTAGATGATCAATGTATTTCGTGTGATGCTTGCTGTGAAGAGGCGCCAGAGCATTTCGTAATGAATGATGATGAAGGCCATGCATTTGTAAAAAAGCAGCCTGAGACAGCTGAGGAAATTGAAAACTGCGAACGAGCAATTGAAGGCTGTCCGGTAGATGCAATCGGCCGTGATGGTAATGCTTAGGCGCTTTTTTGCGTAAGTATTAGAGAAAGGTTACCGTCCCTGCTTGTACATCTTGGACTTCGCCCCAATATTTCATCCATTCATCCGTAAAAGATAGGGGTGCTTTGCTATCCATTCGGTCTAGAAATAGGGTGCCGTTGAGATGATCCGTTTCATGCTGGATCACGGCAGCTAAAAATCCACTGGCTTTTAGGGTTTTCTTTTGGCCCTTATGGTCTAAATAAGCCACAGTGATTTGATTGTAACGAGGGACTAATCCTCGTATACCCGGGATTGAAAGACACCCTTCCCATACAAGGACTTTATCTTCTTTGTCTGGCGTTACTTCTGGGTTGATCATGACCGTGAGAGGAAGCTCTTGGATATCAGATTTTCGGGATTGAGGGACTTCAGCCACAAACAACTGTTTGGACACATGAATTTGAGGTGCTGCCAGGCCAATACCGTCGTAATCTTCCATGGTAGCTATCATGTGTTCAATTAGGGTTTGAACTTCAGTGGACGAAATTTCAGCTGGTTTAATGGGCTCAGCAGGTGTTCGAAGAACAGGATGTCCCATTTTAGCTATTTTTAATATAGTCATGTACAGTCCTTTTTTTAAAAAATAGTTCTGTATACACATATCAAACCGATAGAGACGAAGCAAGAGGGTTACAAGGTCGCAGCACACTTTTTGGTATCTAAAGTTGCTGTCAAAAAGCGCACTGCGACCTTGTTGTCCACATGGTAGAGTACATCCTGATGGTTGAAGATAAAATCTGCATTGAGGGCACTCTTTCGCGTGTTACGTTTCATGCTAAAGATACGGGATATGGGATATTTCGTGTCCTTTCATCAGAGTCTGAACATCGTGGCAGTGTCACAGTCACCGGCACGTTGATGAATCCTGTCAAAGGCGGACAGGTTCGCGTAGTGGGTTCGTGGGTCACCCATGCAAAATATGGCCGTCAGTTAAAAGCCGATAGCATTGAAGAGGTCTTGCCAAAAACTGAGCAAGGTATTATTGCTTTTTTAAGCAGTGGACTCATTAAAGGCATCGGCCCTAAAACGGCTGAGAAAATTGTACATACATTCGGGGACCATACGCTTCAAATCTTGGAGTCGAACCCTCAACAGCTCAGAAAAATTTCGGGTTTTTCAGAGAAAAAAGTAAAACTTGTTTTGGAAGGCTGGCATAAATATCAGGCTATCCGAGAGGTGATGATGTTTTTGCAGAGCTATGGGATTAGTCCTGCCTTTGCAGCTCGCATTTACAAACATTATGGACAAAAATGTGTAGATATTCTAAAAGAAAATCCATACCAACTTGCAGATGATGTGTGGGGAATTGGATTTAAATCAGCCGATCAAATCGCGATGCACATGTCTATCGAACGTGACCACCCTAAACGACTTGCATGTGGTTTGAAATACATTTTAGAAACAGAGGCTAACTCGGGTCATACGTGGATGCTTTATGAAGAGCTTTGCAAAAAAACAGCCCAGTTGTTAGAAGTGCCCCCTCAATTACTCGAAGATGCGCTAGTGACTTCAATTTCAGAGGGGCATGTGTATGAAATAAAGGGCGGGAGCGGTATTGCACTCAGAAAATACTACTTGGTTGAACAAAGCCTATACTTGAAACTCAAAAATCATAAAGAGGGAACCCTAACACCTCAATGGCAAACGCTATGTGAAAAATGGATCCGAGCGTATCATGTCAAGAAACTCACAGACGAACAGCGCGAGGCTATACTTACGTTATCTAAATCCCCAATGGGTGTATTAACGGGGGGACCTGGGTGTGGGAAAACGACGAGTTTAAAAGCACTCGTTCAACTATACAGAGATCATGGCAAGCGAGTGTTGTGTTGTGCGCCTACAGGGCGAGCAGCACGTCGTATGGAGGAGGTGATAGGCATTGAGGCTTCTACGATTCATCGGTTGCTTGAGTATGACCCTAAAAACGGCACATTTGTTCGAAACTGTGATTTTCCCTTAAGCGGCGATTGCTTGATTGTCGATGAGACGTCAATGGTGGATGTAGAACTAGCCATGGGATTATTGCAAGCTGTTCCCAGCCGTATGCAAGTGATTTGGGTAGGGGATCAGGATCAATTGCCATCTGTTGGCCCAGGCCGGTTTCTAGCTGATGTCATCTATCTTGATATGTGTCCAGTGGCTCAGCTAACAGAAATTTTTAGGCAAGGTGATCGAAGTACGATTGTGCAGAGTGCTCACCGAGTGAATCAAGGGGAGTTTCCATTACTAAAACCACCTGACGGGGAGAGTGATTTTTACTTTGTCGAAAGAAAGACTCCAGAGGGGGTACAAAGTACGCTGGTTAATTTGGTCGAAAAACAAATACCCGAAAAATTTAAAATCAAGTCAAGTGATATAAAAGTTTTGACACCTATGCATCGAGGAGGGATAGGGACCATTGCGCTCAATACGCTTCTACAAGAAAGGCTAAATCCAAATGTGACGGAAGGCAAATATGGCATCCGAATTCCTGTGGGGCACAAAGTGCATGAAGGTGATGTTGTACTGCAAAAAGTGAATAACTATACTCTGAACCTTATGAATGGTGAAGTAGGTATTGTGAAGTCGATTACGGATGATGGCGTGGTGATTTGTTTTGATGGGAAAGATGTGATATGCGATCCATCTGATCTTCAAGATATGGATTTAGGATATGCTATGAGTATTCATAAAAGTCAAGGATCTGAATTTCCAGCTGTGGTTTTGCCTATTCATGAGAGCCATTATATTATGCTGCATAGAACCTTGCTGTACACAGCCATTACGAGAGCTCGACAGTTATGCATTTTGATTGGCTCGAAGCGTGCAATTGCAATGGCAATCGGCAAACAAAGCGCAGCGGATCGTCGCACTTTACTGCCTGTCTTTCATGAAGAAAATAATCATTGATATTCTTTTTAAGATAGAGAGAGTTAGGGTCGTAAGATGGACTAACGCGTCCATGCTGCAGCACTCGGCCATCCTGGCCGTGCAATCCGCCATCTCACGATCCTAACTCTCTCTATCTTAACGCTTTTTTCTCGTTCCTTTTTGTCATATTGCGAGGAGAACCGTGGGCACTTGTGCCCCGGTTCGACGAAGCAATCTATCACTTCTTAAAAAAATCACCGTTTTGTTCCCAGGATCTAAGGTGGTAGAGAGATGTATTGATCGTTTCAGGATCAGGGTGCATGAGTAATACTTTGCCCAGCATATTAGCCATATTTGTGGACTTGACAGTCGGCTTATTAATGCCAAAGCCGAAAGTATGTTCATGATAACCGGGCAATTGGGTTAAGTTGTTTACAAAAGCAGGGTTGATAAATGCGCCATTTCTATTTGAACTAAGTTCGATCAACATGACGTGTTGTTTAATTGTGTATCCGGACTTATGGTCCAAAAACTTATCTGGAAATGCTATAGCCTCAACGCCGATTTGTAGGGGACTCTCTAAAATTCCTAATTCAGCTAAGGCGGGTTGCATGCTACCCATCATACGATTGGCAGTTTCAACAAGTACAGGACCTTTATCGTCAATAAAAATTTCAGTATGGCTGAATCCAAATTGTAATCCTAAAGCATTCAGTGCTTGTACAGCATAAGGTCTGATTTGGTCTTGTGCTTCGCCACGAAAGGGAAGTAGATCGTCATTGTCATACAGAATCCCGATGCCAGATTTCGGGATTCTTTTGTTATACTGCCACATATCAGTGATGATATGTTTGCCACCACGACTCACCGCATTGACGACATACTCCGTACCTTGGATATACTCTTGAGCTACTATCTCGCTAGTATTTAATCCAAAATCGCTTTTTTTAATATTTTTGATCGACCGGACAGCTTCTCTTATTTCTTTTTGTGTATTGCATATGTATACGCCTTCTGAACCTGCCGATCCTCGAGGCTTGACGACAATCTTCCGAGTGCCTGTATTGAAAAAGTTGTTTTGTTTGACCCAATCGATTATATGATTGGCTGAATTACTCGCAATTTGCCTCATGTATCTGATTTGAGGACTGTGTTCTTTTAGTTGTTCGTGCATCAAAAATTTATCTCGAAAAACTGCATACGGATTGCGAGTTTTTTTAATACCTGAATTAGTCGGAAGATCGAGTTCACTTGCCAAAGAGGCACTTAGTTGATTTGCTAAAAGAACACCGCTTTCTTTTCCAGGAATTATGGCTAGAGGTTTAAAAGATCTGATGGCAATGAGTAATTCCTCATAATTTCCTTCATAGGTGATGACGTGTTCAAAATCTTGGGGTCTATAAGAAGGTCTGAGTCGGGGATGAATTTCAAAAGTAGACTTGAGATGTACTACTGAAATATCATGTTTAGAAAATTGAATTGCCAGTAAGGATGCGGAATCATAGGCATCTACAATAATGACCACCGGTTTTCTTTGTGAGGATTGAATTATCAGCGTAAGATCATCTGATCCACTACATGAAACAGTTGAATAACTATAGTTTGAACACAAAAATATAAGAGTTATACAAAGGGTAGATTTCAAATCCATGTATATTTTCATGATATCTACTTAACAAAGAATGATAGCATTTAATCTCTAAAAAAATCGCCGTTTCGTTCCCATTTTCGAATTTGATTCAGAGATTCAAGTAAGATAGTTGGACTCGAGTCTATTAACCAAACTTTTCCTAACGTGTTCGATAAATCTGTAGAGATTTCAGTTGGTTTGGCTGTATCGACATCAAAGCCGTGTTTGTAGTAACCAGGTAATTGTTTAAAATTTTCTGCAAATTCGAGGTTGATGTATTTTCCAGAACTATTTGAACTTAGTTCGACGATTAGAATATGTTTGTCAAGGATGTAACCTGGTTGTCGACGAAAAAATTGATCTGAAAAGGCAATGGCCTCTACACCGAGTTGTAACGGCCCATTTCGGATAGCCTTCTCACTTAATGCTGGATGACAACATCCCATGAGTCGATTTGCTGTCTCTACAAGAACGGGCCCTTTGTCATCAATAAAAACTTCTGAATGACTAAATCCAAATCGCAACCCTAATGTATTCAGAACCCGGATGATGTAGGGAGTCAGTTGATCTTGCGCCTCACCTTTATAGGGTAACAATATGTCATGATCGTATAGAACGCCGCCACCTGACTCGGGAACCCTTTTGGTATATTGCCAGATATCTGTGATTAAATGACTGCCACGCTGACTCACCGCATTAACGACATACTCCGTGCCTTGAATGTACTCTTGCGCAACAATTTTAGATGTGTCGAGGTCAAATATACTCTTTCCAAGACTATTAATATGTTCAACGGCATGTTTTATATCCTGTTCAGAAGTGCAAATGAAAATTGCTTCGGAACCAGCAGATCCTCTCGGTTTAATGACAATCTTTTTTGTACCCATAGTGAAAAAATTGTTTTCATTGACCCAATGGATAATCGACTCAGCTGAGTTACTTGCGAATTGTTTTAAGTGTCTAATTTTAGGATCTGCTTTTGACAAAGCTTCGTGCATTAGATACTTATCTCGGAAGACCATGAAGGGATTGTCGAGGCCTTTTACCCCCCTGTTAGTTGGCAGTTGAAGCTCCTCTGATAATGAAGTGCTAAGCTTATTTGCTAATAAAACGCCACTTTCTGTACCCGCTATGATTGCAATCGGCTCTAGTATCTTTAGGGCTGCCATCCAGACGTCAATTTCGGCTTGATAGGGAATGTTATACGAAAAATCTTGGGGTTTATATGTGGGTTTTAGGGCGGGGTTTATTTCTTTTGAGGACTGTAGATGAATGGGGATAACATCTCGATCTTTAAATGCATTTGCTAATAATGAACCAGATGAATA
This sequence comes from Deltaproteobacteria bacterium, assembly GCA_029262815.1. Lineage (GTDB taxonomy): Bacteria > Bdellovibrionota > JAJCYS01 > JAJCYS01 > JAJCYS01 > JAJCYS01. The sequence continues at coordinate 27,682 of JAJCYS010000052.1, forward strand.
CGCATCGACTATGATGATTTTAGGTTCCTGTCTCTTGGAAATCGTAAGGAGTTCACCCAGGTCGATTGCGCAATCACTAGAAAAACTCTGCTTAGGGAGAAAAGGTATAATACAAACGAATAAAAAAAATTTTAATTTTTGATAAGGGTACATTATATCCTTTCGTTGTTGGAAAATTATACTATATTTGTTTTAATTTAGTGTCAAGAATAATGATGATGAGTCAATAAAGCCGACAATATTACGAATTAATTGCAATTTCTTTTAGCTGCTTTGCCGAGTCGAACTCCAAGTCATGTAGCTGGTGCAAGTATTCACTTAATGAATGTAACAAAGATACTTGTTTTTCAGCAGAGAGTGGAAACGTTTGGGTCATCTTTTTTTCTAACAGTGTGAGTTCATCATGCGTTTTTTGACAATTTGAGCTCATGCCTTCATTGAGGAAATATGTTTCTTCGGTATGGAGCAAGTGTTTTGTTTTTTTGAAAGAGTCAACGGCGTCGGGCAGAAGAGCGTTAGCAAAACTTGACCATTGATTTCCCAATTTTATGTACGCTTGAGCGCTTTGCCCAAGTTCTTTTTGATTCAAAATCACAGAGGCTTCTTTAAGAAACGCAGCATATAGGGGACGAAAAAAGGATCCACCGGTTGATGCTGTTTCGATGGAATTGTATATATCACGCAACCCTAAGTATAGAAGGCCTGGTTGTTGAAATATCGTCGGCCATCCTTTTTTGTGTTTAGGGTTGTTGATGAAATTTGCCCACTCTTTGAGTCCAGGTAAATGAAAACTTTTTAGCTTAGGTCGCTCAAAATCAGCCAAACATGCATTGAGTCCAGCTCGCACAGCTTGTTTGAGTAGTGTCTTGGTTAGCGGTTTGATTTTAGGCTCAACGGTCAGTGATCGGTTTTTTAAGGAACAAACTCTATTTCGTGCCCACTGTAGATCTTCAATCGAAAGGATTATGGGTTTTTTGCTGCAGTCCGATAGTGTTGCCGTACCAGATTTATCATTTATGTCCGTCACGATAGTCGTGTACATACCACACGTGCCTTGCCAGAGATGAGGCGCAACCCGCATGGGTGTGCACCAAACAAGTGCCGGGCGATACTGATCAAGGGCTTGCGTAAGATGTGTGTGAGCTGTCTTAATACTCTTAGATTCTTTAACTTGAATGGCAATTCCAAGCCGTTTAAAAAAATCAGTATAATACGAGCCATCAGTGGTGAAAACGCGATATCGTCCCACCGCTGAGACACCACTTCCTACCCCGTGCTTTATAATCGACGGGCAGAAGGAGTAGCCCGCTGCGATGCCACCCGCAATACCAAAACAGAGCGCTTCAGAGAGCGGTTTGCCAGTGAAGGGATTCCGAATGCCTGCATGCGCAAGTAAATGTCGCATGGCAGAACTTTCCCAATGTTTTCCCCCATACCGTTTGAATGATAGATTCCCCATGGGGAATCACCCTAGATTAAAACATGAGAAAACGCTATAGGTTTGTTTCGGAATGTTGCTTCGTAGATGATTTGTTTCGGCGGGCCCTTGGGACGATGCGACAGCAGGTGCCCGTCGCACAGATCCAAACACTATCGGGGTAGAGTTGGCCCAAAGGTGTTACATTCACATGAATGCCAATAATGGCGTTGCCATCTTTGGCAACCGCCTGTTTCTTGAGCTCATGAACAGCTTCATCAAGGCCGTCTTGGATTGGCATGTCCTCAATGCGGGGGGATTGCCTTAGAACTGCAACATGAATAAGACCTAAATGTTGTGTAACACGATATCCCGGGGGCGCCGAAGCTAGGGTGGAAGTCGATACTGAAGCGATAAATTCTTGAGCTATTTCATCAGATGGTTTTGTTGTGGGTGGCTGTTCAGCGCTGGGTGTAGCTACTGGCTCTTGCTCTGATGTAATCTCATTTTCAATAGATGAGGGTTCAGTTTCGGAATCACCAGGAGTTTCATCCTGAAGGGAGACCAAATCATCTGAGTCAGTTTCATCAGTCGAGGGTTCTTCATCAGGCAAGTCAAGACCGCCTAAAAGATCGTCGTCCTGAGAAAAAGATTGATCCTCGGATTCATCGTCCTTGAGCCGATTCATTACACATCCTAAATAAAATACTTATGCATTGCCATGGCATTTCTTATATTTTAACCCACTTCCACAGGGGCACGGATCATTTCGTCCAACTTTTTTCTTATTGACGACGGGGGTCATTTTTCCGCCTTGTCCATTTTGTGATGCAACGGCAGTATGGGCTTCTAGATTTCGTTGTGCCTCTAAAGATTCCACTTCTTCTTTTTCTTTAATTTGTACATAAAAACATTTCAGTACAACGTCTCGCTTGATGAGCTCAAGCATGTGTAAGAAGAAGTTATAACCCTCACGTTTGTACTCAACTAATGGATCCTTTTGAGCATACCCCCGTAGCCCAATACCTTCTTTTAAATGATCCATCGCGAGCAAATGCTCCTTCCAATGGTGATCACAACTTTGAAGCAGTATATAACGTTCAAAATCATTGAATACTGGGCCAAGGTCCGTTCGTTTTTTGATATAAAAATCAATCGAAGTTTGAATCAATTTATCTGACTCGGGTGGGAAAGAAACCTCTGGCGCTTTAAAGCCGAATTGGCTTTCCCAACTTTCTATAAAAGATTTACGAAGTCCTTGTGCTACTTCTTCGTCTCGTGACTCGGCAAGGGGTTGAATGATTTCATTGACGATGTCTTCGATGTAACTTTCGATGAGAAGATTTAACGATTCGCCGGCCAAGATTTGTCGACGCAAGGCGTAAATGATATTCCGCTGCTGGTTCATGACATCATCATATTCCAGCAAGTGTTTTCGAATATCGAAGTTATGCCCCTCGACCTTCCGTTGTGCGCGTTCTATAGCACGAGATAAAAGTTTGTGTTCAAGGGCCTCATCCTCAGGCATATCACGGTAAATTTTCCAGTTTTTTAAATTGCCCGCGCCAAAAATTCGAAGAAGGTCATCGTCTAAAGAGAGAAAAAAACGACTGGATCCGCGATCCCCTTGTCGGCCGGAACGGCCTCTAAGCTGATTGTCGATTCGTCGACTCTCATGTCGCTCTGTGCCAATCACATGAAGTCCGCCCAGTCCTTTGACGCCGTCGCCAAGTACAATATCTGTACCCCGACCAGCCATGTTGGTTGAGATCGTTACGGCGCCACGCTGGCCGGCGTTTGTAATGATTTCAGCCTCTGCGGCATGGTTTTTGGCATTCAAGATATGGTGAGGTACTTTATTTTTTTTCAACTCTTGGGCTACTAGTTCACTTTTTTCAACTGAAATTGTTCCGACAAGAACGGGCTGTCCCGTCTGATTGCACTCAGTGATCTCGCGAATTACGGCTTTGAGCTTTGCGTCTTCATTTTTATAAATTTGGTCTGGATGATCTTTTCGGATCATAGGTTTATGGGTCGGTACAACAACGACATCAAGATTATAAATCTTTTTAAATTCTACAGCCTCGGTATCGGCAGAACCAGTCATGCCGGATAACGTTTTGTACATTCGAAAGTAGTTTTGAAAGGTAATAGTAGCAAGAGTTTGGTTTTCTGATTCAATAGTTACACTTTCTTTAGCTTCAATGGCTTGGTGTAGACCGTCACTCCAACGTCGTCCTGGCGTTAAACGACCTGTAAACTCATCCACAATGATGACTTTTCCGTCTTTAACCACATAGTCGACGTCTTTTCTAAAAATAGCATATGCTTTTACACCGGCATTCACGTGGTGGAGGTACGTAAGGTTTCTTGGGTCATAAAGGTTTTCGATGCCGAGCCGCTTTTCAGCTTCGCCAATCCCTTCATCTGTAAGTTGGATAGATTTACTCTTCTCGTCTACTGTGTAATGGGCATCTTTTTTGAGTTTAGTAACAATGCGATCGATTTTGTAATACAAATCCGTATCATCTTCAGCAGGACCAGAAATAATAAGTGGGGTTCGTGCTTCATCAATAAGGATGGAGTCAACCTCATCCACGATACAGAAATTGTGTTTCCGTTGGACAAAGTCTTCGAGTCGGAATTTCATGTTGTCGCGAAGATAATCAAACCCAAATTCATTGTTTGTTCCGTATGTAATATCAGATTTGTAGGCTTTGGACCGACTCTCGTCGTCCAAGTCATGATACACAGACCCAACAGTCAGCCCAAGGAAAGCATAAATGGGTTTCATCCACTCGGCATCCCGTTTGGCGAGGTAATCGTTTACGGTGACAAGATGTGCCCCTTCGCCTGCTAAAGCATTCAGGTATAAGGGGAGAGTGGCAGCAAGGGTTTTTCCTTCACCAGTTCTCATCTCTGCAATGATGCCTTCATGGAGGAAAATGCCACCTACCAACTGAGCATCAAAGTGCCTCATCTTCAGTGTTCTGACGCTGGCTTCACGTGCAGCTGCAAATGCCTCAGGGAGTATTTGGTCGAGCGTGGCGCCCTTTTGAAGCTGCTCTTTGAAGATGTGGGTTTTGGCCGTGAGCTCAGTATCACTTAGTGCTTGATACGATGGCTCTAAGTCGTTTATGCGTTGGATGGTAGGTTTGATTCGTTTGAGCTCTCTATCGTTTTTTGAGCCGAACAATTTTAGTAAAAAATTTGCCATAGATACTCCTGTTAACATTGTTTAGAAAAAAACTATACTATTCAATAGGTAAAACCACTTTTCTCGAAACAGCCTCGAGGTATCGTAAGTGTGGCCATTTGACATAAGCCACATCTATAGGCAAGATTACTCCTTATTGGGGTATAGCCTCAAGAAGTGATAAGATAGGGGCTGATTTGGAGGTTATGACACATGATTGAGCTTGAACACGTGTATAAACGATTCGGGGAACGTTTTGCAGTAAAAGACGTGACCTTAAAAGTACCGACGGGTCAGGTTGTGGGGTTTTTAGGACCCAATGGTGCGGGTAAAAGTACCACAATGAAAATGATTACTGGGCTCATCTCACCCACAGAAGGCCAAATTCGTGTTTGTGGGCGAGATATCTTTGATTATCCGATGGAAACCAAAGAGGTTGTAGGGTTTTTGCCTGAGACACCACCGCTCTATTTAGACATGTTGGTGACGGACTATCTAAAATTTGTCGGAGAGATTAGAGGGGTGAGTGCTAAAACATTGAGAAGTCGAGTGGACCATGTGATTAGCCACTGTCAACTTGATGAAGTGAGGCATCGTCTTATTGGTAATTTGTCTAAAGGGTACAAGCAGAGAGTCGGGATTGCGCAAGCTCTTATTCATGATCCACAGGTCATTGTTCTTGATGAACCTACGATCGGATTGGATCCAGCACAAATTTTGGAGATTCGACAGCTGATGCGGTCATTCTCTAAAGTTAGAACGGTGATTCTGAGCACACACATCATGCAAGAAGTTACGGCAGTATGTGACCGTGTGGTCATCATTAATGAAGGACAGATTGTTGCAGATCGGCTTTTAGGGCAGACGCAAGAGCATGCTGATTCTAAGGATTTTATGTTAGATGTCGTAAATTGGGACAAGGATCCAGTGTCGCTGGTGAAAGGGCTGTCAATGGTGACTCAAGTTTTTCGTCGAGACCCTGCAGGCACAGAGTTGTTCGTAAAGCTGAATGGTGCAATGACGGATATATATCCGTTGGTTGAGGCTTGCAAAGAACGGGGTGTGATTGTACGGAGTGTGCGACCTACATCGTTAAATATTGAAGATTTTTATCTGTCCGTTATTTCGGGCCAAGAGCATGCTAAGGAGATGGTGCAATGAGAAAGTTACTTGCAATCTCTCGTAAAGAATTGAATGTATTTTTTCACTCACCCATTCCTTATATTTCAATTGGAATTTTTGGGCTTATCATTGGATATATTTTCAATGCCTTTTTGGCAAAGTACCTTATAGTTCAAAGGCAGCAGATGATGTTTGGGGGTGCAATGGGCGGTGGCGGTTTAAGCATTCACGTGCTTTTACAAGCTACGTTCCAAAACATTCACTTTTTTCTAATGTTGACGATTCCCTTTTTGACGATGCGGTCTATTGCGGAAGAGCGAGCAAATCAAACAGCTGCACTGTTGTTTACGGTACCGTTACGAGTCTCACAGATATTGGGAGGTAAATTCCTATCTTTAATGGCTGTGATGCTTCTATACATTGCTTACACAGCGTTTGTGCCGATATTTTGTTTTGTGTACAGTACGCCTGACCTCAGCATGGTGCTGTATAGCTATGTGGGGTTAATTTGTCTTGCGATGGCTTATGTTTCGTTGGGAATTTTTTGTAGTACATTGACGAAAAATCAAATGCTTGCAGGTGTTTTGGCCTTTGTATTCTGCATTTCCTTTTTCTTGTTCGGTGTATTGACACGGGATTCGACACATATCGTGGCTCAAGTATTCAACTATTTATCTGTCACAGGTCATGTCCAGAATTTCTTCAAAGGGGTATTTAGTTTGAAGGATGTAATGTATTTTGTGTCTTTTTCTTTCTTTTGGTTATTTTTGTCTCATCAGATGCTTGAGGGACAGGGGTGGAGGTAGTTTATGTCTACAACAGCACGAGAAATTGAAGCGAATATGACACGGAAGATGACCTTAGTTTCAAAGATATTTTTAGCTTTGGCGGGGTTCGGTCTTCTAGCTGCAGCTCTATCGATCTTTTTTATCCCCAATTATGCTAAATGGGCATTGGGGTTTATGGCTGGTACAGCAGTGTTTTTTTTGTTGTGGATCACAACAGCTTTTCCCCAGGTTAAATCTTATGTGGGACGTCGTTCTACAAAATTAGGGATGAACACGATCGTGATGGCACTTGTGGTGACTGGCGTCATTATCGGTTTGAACTATGTGATTTCACAAAATGAGGTGGAAGTCGACTTTACCAAAAACAAGTTGTATAGTTTTTCGGAACAAACCGCGAAGGTCCTTAAAGGGTTGACGAATAAGGTGAAGGTAACGACATTTTTGCCTAATGAAGCTAGGCCAAAAGTGGGGGCTACCCTAAAACGGTATCAAGTTTTAAGTGGACAGAAAATTGAGGTTCGACATGTGGATTTGTTTTCTGAGCCTGAAGTTGTGCGTTCCTTCAACGCAGCGAATGAGAAAAATCTGGTAGTCTTTGAATCTATGACCCGTGAGTCAAGAATCCAACTGAAGGGTAGTAACTTAGAGGAACAGCTAACCAATGCGATTATTCGGGTGACAAAAGATGGAACTCAAAATATTTGTTTTTTAACCGGCCATGGGGAGTTAGATATAGATAGTTCTGAAAAACGCGGACTTTCTTTATATAAAGAAAAACTCAAAGGGTACCGGTACGAAAGCAAAAAGGTTAGTTTGTTAGAGCAAGAAAAAGTGCCGACTGATTGTGCGGCGCTGCTCATTGTAGGTCCACAAAAAGCATTGTTCCCATCTGAGGTGGCGGCGCTTGTGTCTTTTATTGAAGAGGGCGGGAAAACCGCATTTTTTCTCGATCCGTATATTGATGTGTCTTGGGCAAATCTAGTGAAATCTTGGGGTGCGAACGCACATGACATGGTTGTAGCGGATGTTAATCCCGTTGCTCAGATGATGGGTGGGAGTCCTGTGCTTCCGATTATAACGGGATTTGATCAAACGGTGCCTTTTCTAAAGAAATTTAAAACGCCCATAGGATTACGATTTGCAAGGCCTGTGACTGCGGCTGATGTGATCAAAGAAGGGATTCAGGTTAAACCTCTGGCGACGACGAGCGAGAGAAGTTTTGGGGAGACGTCTGATTTACGCAAAACGAAGCGTTTGGAATTTACGCAAGGCAAAGATATGCAAGGGCCCCTTTCAGTGGGTGTACATATCACAGGAAAATCTGAAAAAGACAAGCCGTTGGATATAGTTGTTGTGGGTGATTCTGATTTTGTTTCCAATGAGTTTGCGCGGTTTGTGGGCAACTTAGATTTTAGTTTGAATATGGTGTCTTATTTTGTGAAGGATGATGATTTGATTTCGATTCGTCCTAAAGAAGCTGCCACCAAACCATTGGCTGTGACGAATCAGGATCAACGGGTTACATTTGGGTTGACCATGGTTCTGTTTCCGTTTTTGTTCTTTTTCTTTGCAGGTACGGTGTATTTGAGAAGACGCAGCCGCTAACGGTCTCTTTTTTGTTAAGGAAAGGATTGCTTTCGTCAGCTCGCCCCACCCCCGTGGGGTCGTAATGCGAGTGAGCTGAAGCAATCTCCTTGTCATCCCTTCCCCTGCCTTCCCAATCCCCTTTTCTTCGTGTAGGATGTTTTGAAAGCACGGCAGAGGAAAAAAATACCTAAAGCAAAATAGTGTATTTGCCGATACGCCTCTGTTGTGGGTCCAATTTGGAGGATGGGTATGAAACTTTATATAAAACATTCAGGCTACGTATCTTTGGCGTTTTTAATTTTTATGTTGATGGGATGCTCGGGTGCGGGGGATAAATTAAAGAAAGGACTCGTCAACACTTCGTCTGGGTTATACGTGTGTTCAAAAGAAATATTGTCTTGCCCGTTTCCGTTGGTCCATATTAGAGGTCAGGGTCAACGCAGAGGGATAGCTGTTTTGCTCGCATACAGAAGGATTATTTCTGATATCGAATTTAACACAGTTGGCGACGGAGCAGATGCTCATGTAGTGGCAGAGTATCCAACTCAAGGGGAAGGTGATACATACGCCCATCGTCATATAACAGGCGTATCAGCAGTGCATCAAAAATCTGAACGGGTACTTGAATTAAGCTTTGAGATAGAAGATATTGTCACAAATAAAATCAAAAAATATTCACACACATACTATAAAGTACCCGAACGAAAATTCATGAGAACGGCTAACAAAGTACATCACCTATTTGTGAAGACTTATCCTCCAAAGCCAAGCAAGACAAAAGGGTTTCAAACCAAAGGTGACAATAAGCGTGGTTTGAACATTTTTATTAAACGTGCAACGGGCAAAGTGTTCAAAGCTGAAGTATATTCGGGGTCTTTTGGACCCGAGTTTGATCCCATAGACCTGAAGTATACCTTTAGCAATCGAACTTATACCTCAATTAATGAAGATAAGATTAAGGCAATTGTCCGTCTTAATCTAAGTAATTTAATTGGACAGAGAAAAGTAAAATTCGCCGATTACGATGAAACAGATTGGGACAAGATTCTTAGTGATAAGGATGCCATAGAGGATTTCTCGTCTAAGGACTTGACTTCATTGAAACAGAAAATTGAGACAGCCTTGGACAAGGGTTTGGTTGAAAAACTGGTCCAACTGTATACGAAATTTTTCCACGATATACTTTCGAATACATTTCATGTGGTTCATAGTGACAGCGCAGAAAAAGACGAATTTGTAAAAGATGCGTTTAAATTTTATAAACAAGATGAAAAACTTAAAGATATGACTATTTTGCTTGGTTATTTGAGTCAGACCAATTTGGCTGAAAACAAACTGACGGCCGGCGTTTTTGTCGCACCCAATACAGCAGGCATAAAACTTTTAGATACGCCTAAGGTTAGAGTTACCTCCAAAGGGAAGGTTGTTGAAATTACTGCCATATTGAAAGACGTAACGGGGCTTAGTTTTCTTATGAAAGCTGTGTCTCAAAAAATATTGAAAACACCTTATTTTCTTTTTGTCGGTCATCACAATGTTTTAGTGGATCCTGCCAAAAGACGTTTGGGTGCACAGATTTTGGTTCATGAGCTGAAACATTATTTAGACTATGTCGAAGACAAGAGTCGGTTTTCACAGGCCAAAAGAAAAGAAGAGTTGAAAGGGCTTCAGCCGAAGCCCCAATTGATTGTAAAAGTATTGAAGGGGTATGAAAAATCTCTAGAATTCAAACAAAATACTGAAGTGACATTCGAATTGAATAGATTAAAGGATGGAAATCAATCCCTACAGGAAATTGAAAATGACTACAAGGGCAAATTCAAAGCACTATTCGTAAAAATGCACACATACCTCAATTCAAGTGTTGAGAAAGATGCTTTTAGAGAACAAATTCGATATTTAAAAAGAAGCAAAGGAATGTCCTTAGAAGAGGTATTTGAAGATTTTAAATTACTTCAGGGGCAAGACTCGGTCTATTACGAAGAGCTTAAGAAAGCACTCGTAGTCGGGCTCGCGCCATTCTTTAAGGACTATATTAAAGCGCTATATAATGCAGTTTAAATTGTATCACCCCCATAGGGTCGTTATTCGTATTGACCAAAGATCAACTCTTCTTGTGTGGCTTCGGGCTCAGTTTCTTCGGGAAACGTCTCGTCCATAAAAGTTGAATTTTCATCATCGTCCAAAATATCTTTTGAAGGATCTAGAAGATTAGGAAGCGCCTCAGTGTCCGCTTTAGTCAATGTCATCTTATGAAACCCACCAATAATTTGGGGAGTACGGGGAATAGATCCCGAGAAGAATGCCATTTTTACTTTTGATGGAAGGCTGGAATTAACGCGCCCGTTCTTAGGATTAATCCAGGCAAATTCGATATTATCAGGCACTTCGAATTCACGAATGGGATAGGTCTTGATGGCTTCTTTCATATAGTCTAACCAAATGGGCGCAGCTGCCATCGTCCCACTTTCAGCTACACCGATCGAAGTGGGTTTATCAAATCCTACCCAAACGCCTGTCAAAACATCAGGTGTGTAACCAATGAAAAAAGCATCCATAAAATCGTTGGTGGTTCCTGTTTTACCCGCAAAAATACCGCCTAATTTATTGATACGTTGAGCACTTCCGCTGGAGACAACCGATTGTAAGAGGTGAGTCATTAGATAAGCCAGTTGAGGTGAAATAGTTTGTTCGGCACCAGAAGAAGACTTAGCGTGTTGGGCAGCCGCCTCATAAACTAATGAATTCGACATGGGGTGTTTGATTCTTTCGAGGGCGTAGAATGAAAGGGGCTTGCCTAAATTTGCAAATATAGAAAAAGGCTTCATGATGTTCCAAAGACTTGCGGATATTGTGCCCAAGCTCAAAGACAAGTCCCTTGGATAGTCGATTTGCGTCAGACCAAGCTGTTTCGACAACTCAATGATTGAGGAGATCCCTATGGTTTGAACTAGTTTAATCGTGGGAATATTGCGAGACAACATAAGTGCACGTCTTAAAGTGATGTCACCTAAAAAGTTCTGTCCGTAATTATCGGGTTTCCAGGTAAATACTTCTTCGAGGCTTGGGGGGATGGGAAATGAATTTTCCGTGTGTTCTTGGATTATTTCGCGTAGTTTGGGAGAAATGGGGATGCTCTTTGTTGTTTCAAAGATAATAGGGGCATCTAAAATCATTGTGTTAGGCGTGAGCCCCATCTCGAGAGCTTTAGCATAAACAATCGGCTTAAATGTTGAGCCTAGTTGTCGCAACGCCTGATAAGTCCGGTTGAATTGGCTTTCTCTGAAATTTTTACCTCCGACCATTGCTATGATTCGACCCGTTGGAATGTGAATAGAAAGTAACGCGCCATCAATCAAAGGGTTTTGCTCAAGCGTGTATCGGTTGTCAGATCCGAGTTTCCCAAGAATCACATCCCCAACTTTGAGAACCTGTCTGAGGTCTTTGGCGAGTTCATGGGAGAAATGGACACTTGGATTCATAGGGCGGGCCCACTGCGTTCCTTTTAGATGAATGGTTCCTTCTGAGAGACCGTTCGAAAGCGTGGCTTTCTTTTCTGTGACGTTTAAAACCAAACACATATACGTGTGACCTTCAATTGGGCTTTCATGGTTATATTTTGGTAATAAGGTGCCATCAGGATTAAGTTCAAGCGTGCTGATTTCTGATTGAAAGTTTAGAACTGAAAGGTGTTGCAAAATGTCTGATGTGCCAGAAGTCTCAATATCTACATGTTTTAAAGGGCCTCTATATCCACGTCGTTTGTCGATTTTTCGCAGCCCATCAAGCAAGCTACGTTTGGCCTCTTGTTGAAGCTGTGTATTTAACGTCGTTTCGACATGCCAGCCCCCGGCTTGGATGGATTTTTTAGATAGTTTTTTGACTAACTGTCTTCGGATGAATTCTACAAAATGAGGGGCACGCTTTAGGGATATAGGATCAGTTGGGTATAGGGTAATTTGAGTTGCAAAGGCGTCCTCAGATTCAATTTCTGTAATATATTTTTCAGAAACCATTCGATTCAAGACATGGCGTTGTCTTCGTTTTGCGAGATCAGGAGATTTCACAGGGTTATACCGACTAGGTAGTTGGGGGAGCCCAACAAGCAGGCTAATTTCAGCCAAGTTCAAATCTTTGGGATGTTTGTGAAAGTAATTCCATGCCGCACGTTTGATGCCATAGGCTCGGTGACCAAAATTAATTTGGTTGAGATAGAGCATTAAAATCTCATCTTTTGTGAATCGTCGTTCAATCATGAAAGCGAGGTAAGCTTCTTTGATCTTTCGTGTCATCCGTTTATCGGGCGTAAGCAATAATGTTTTGACCAACTGCTGTGTGATAGTGCTGCCGCCCTCGATAACTCGGCCCGCTTTAAAATTTTTGATAAAGGCACGTATGATGCCCAAATAGTTAATACCTTGGTGCTCAAAAAACGTTTTGTCTTCAGTTGCGATGATGGCTTGTATGACACGGTTGGGAATTTCGTTGAAATGGATCAGCTCTCGAGCTTCTTGTGAAAACTCGCCAATTAACTGCTGGTCGGCGTCATAAATTTTTGTAGTGAGTTTTGGGGTATAAGCATCCAAAGATGTCAGATTTGGAATGTCATGTATAAGCCAGTAGAAATAGGCCATCCCTACAATCAGACTCGCCAGGCCAAAGAGTAGGCCAACTTTACATACTTTTTTGAGTTTTGAAGTCATCTGCCCTCATTTTATCAATGGTAGTTGTGAAAACATATGAATTTAGTTGAATTTTATAGTGCATTCCACTACTTTGTTTTTTATAATCAACAGGATTAAGCATTTATATATATACATATGTCGATTGAGGTGAGTGATGGAAAACGGATTTGGGTTGAAAGTTCTTCTTGAGAATATGGCTAAAGCGCTAGTAGACTCTCCTACGGATGTGGTAGTTAATGAGGTTGTTGGCGAAAACACTACCGTATACGAGCTAAAGGTGTCCAAGGACGATTTGGGCAAAATTATTGGTAAGCAGGGGAGAACCGCCAAATCCTTGCGAACTATTTTGAGTGCAGCTTCAACTAAATTGAATAAGCGAACGCATCTCGATATCATTGAGGAGTAAAGTTAGGTATACTCTCCTACTCAAATGTGACCCTATCGTCTAGCCTGGTCCAGGACACTACCCTTTCAAGGTAGTAACACGGGTTCAAATCCCGTTGGGGTCGCCAAATCTTTCGGCTTTCTTTTTCCATGTCTGGCCTAAGACAACCACATATAACATGATAAATACTGCGATGAGACATTCACGCATTTCACTGGCTTTTCTCAATGTGATTTCAGGTAAATATTCTGTGATCTGAGGAAAAGTTTGAGCGAAATATTTTGAGGTGCTAGTCAAGATGATCAACAAACTGACGCACCAGATACCTCGAGGTGGCCACACCCAATGGTTCAAGGGGCTTACGAATTTTCTACTGAGTGGTATAAGAGTGCCGCTGAGTATGACGATGCTGGTTAAAAATGTTTTGGGTAATTTACTGAAATAGGATCCCATGAATTCCCTATCGAAGTTATGGATGTTGGTTTCATTTTGGTAATTCATTATTTTCCACACTTCGGGTGTATTCCACCCGATAAAATGTTGCCCCCAACTTAATTCTTCGCCCATAAAATAAACACAACCCAGGAACAAACATGCTAACCAGCTTATTGAGAACCAACTGTGGTGTTTGTAGGCAAGTAAAAATGTTTTCAGTACGAGAAACATACTTATGAACAAACACGATACAGTCGCGTTTTCAATAATGCCAAATTCACCCAAGATAAAGGGTTGAACATGTTCTGGGTAAAAAATCCCCCAGCTGTAATGGATGAACGTAAGGGATAATGGCAGAAAAATAGTCAAAAAAATAGGTAGTTTAAAATTTGAGAATGTCACAGTGTGTTTAGTCTTTTACGTCTGAGATAAAGGGAGTATTGGTAGAAAAATATGAACAGTGCAATGAGTGCCTCCTTGAGTTCCCCTGGATGAACAGTGAAAATAGTTGGAATTTGACTCAAGAATTCTGATGATCCCCAAGTGTTTTGTAATACTTTTCTTGGAAATGTAACGACTAAAATTAAAAAACAAGTTGGAATACATGGCCAAGTTGGCCATGCCCAATGTGTAATGACGGTTGATGATACAGTTGAAAATCGTCTTATCATGGGCACAATAATGCCGCCTACCAATGCGAACAAAGTCAACGCATGCTTGGGAAGGAGTCCAAACACAAAGCGTAATATGGGATCGGCATGATTATGAATGGTAATCTCATGTTGCATGTTGTTATCAACCAGATGGTATGGCGGCTGCCAGCCCAGTTTATACAAAATATGTTGCCCCCAGCTTGCCTCCTCGCCTAAAAAATAGATACTTCCTAAGAGGAGGATCCAGATAACGAGTTTTAGAGTAGGGCAATTCTGGTTCCAGGTTCGATAGATGCATCCTAATGAGATAAAAATGGTCGAGGCCAGTATGACCATAGTTGCAATTTCAACGAACCCGAATTCATTTGTGAGCCAAGGGACCAGATCCGGTCTAAGCAGTCCCCAAACATAGTGTATCGAGCAGATGAGTAAAGGAAAACCCAGATAAAGTGCAACATGCACATCTTTTCTTCTGTACAAATCATCCATGATTTATACCTTCCAGTATAACATGGAAAAGAATATTTTATTAGCTTGGAACGTTCGTTGAAGGCTCCTGTGACGGCTGATGAAGATATATGGTTTGAGTTGGGAAAGCGAATTCTATTTTTTGATCATCGAATTGCGCTTTGAGGGCGAAGTTGATCTGTTGTTGGATGTCCATGTAAATAGAATATTCACGACTTGATACATGGTAGACGATTTCAAAATCAATACTTGAGGGGCCAAACGACTTCATGTGAACCCGATCGAGCGTGATTTTAGGTACTTCAGAAATGATACGTGTAACGATTTCTGGGATACGCTTCAGTGTATCAACCGGCGTGTCATATGTTACCCCGATTGTAAACAGCACCCGACGGGTATTCATCCGTTTGTAGTTTCGGACGCGACTTTTTGTCAAGTCCGTATTTGAAAAAACAAGTTGCTCGCCGGAAAGGCTGCGCAGTCGTGTGGTTTTAATGCCAATATGTTCAACTGTGCCCATAAATCCATCGATGATGATAAAATCACCGACTTGGAACGGCTTGTCAAGAAAGATTGAAAATGAACTAAAAAGATCTCCGAGTACGGCTTGTGCAGCAAGTGCGACCGCGATCCCCCCAATACCAAGCCCAGCAATCAGCGCAGAGATGTTGAGTCCTAGGTTGTCCATAAGGAATAGAGCGACCCCCATCCACAGGCTGTATTTAAAAATAGTCATCATAGTATGAGTAGACGCACGAGTGGCTGGATCGTCGCCATCTTTGATGTAGTACGTTTCGACAACATGTGTAATCAGGGACAAAATAAATCGAGTTGTACTTATTGTAATTGCAAAGACGCAGACGAATGTTATGATCTGGCTTACGTTTTCGGGCATTCGGATAAGGAGGGATCCGATGTACAGGGACACCATAAAGAAAACGAATTGGGGTACTGTTTTAATTTGAGCAATAAGAAAATCATCCCATTGTGTTTTGGTTTTTTTGGCGACTTTATGTAAATGATAGGCCAAACCACGTAAGCTGAGGCTGAGAACAAT
Organism: Deltaproteobacteria bacterium; assembly: GCA_029262815.1. Classification (GTDB taxonomy): domain Bacteria; phylum Bdellovibrionota; class JAJCYS01; order JAJCYS01; family JAJCYS01; genus JAJCYS01. The sequence goes on from JAJCYS010000052.1 coordinate 43,475, forward strand.
CCAAGAACCTAACAAGGTGCCAAGCGCAATGACATAAAGTTTGACCGGATTTCCAAATAACGTATATGAAAGAAATGTTTCCATAGTAAGCAGATCCTTTTATGGCTATAGTTTATCACCAATTGTAACGAGCTAAGGTGTGATATCACCTAGAGCTGTATCGTGGGTTACGCATTGCTGCTTTGTGTTATCGGTCTGAGAAGTGAGT
>JAJCYS010000053.1 GCA_029262815.1 Deltaproteobacteria bacterium
AACAATATGGGGCAAAAGAATCCTCCTAATCCACCTAATACACCCACCATGCCGCCCACAACCCCTACTTCTTCAGGGAAATAATCTGGGATATGCTTATATACTGCAGCTTTGCCAATTCCCCACACACTACCTAACAAAATTACCAATATTGCAAATATCCATACATTCGCTTGAAAAAATATCTGCGTCGTACCTTTTGCAATTAACGATTTTTTCTTAACTTTTTGACCCACTTTGACAACAGACTCTTGCCAGGTCTCTTTTGTTGGAAATACTAAAAATCGTTCGTCAATATTTTCTAATTTATTTAATTTCTTCTTCAGATTATATTTTTTTTCACCTACTGTGATATGCGTGTCAGATACTTCAGTGACAACACCGTCAAATTTAGCAGTAATACCTAACCCAGGTGAATAGATATTCATCTTAGGCACGACCAATAAGAAACTCGTGAGTACCGAGGCTCCTAAAGTCCAATACATAACCTTGCGCGCGCCGAATGCATCTGATAACCACCCTCCCAACGCACGAATTACTCCCGATGGAAAACTAAACAATGCGGCAAAAATACCTGCTGTGACAAGTGGCAAATAGTAAACATTTACAAAATAAGGTACAAGCCACTGCGAGAAAGCAACAAAACATCCAAATACTAAAAAATAGTACAATCCAAATCGCCACACACGAATATTCTTTAATGGCTTAAGCATTTCAACGAACCCACGATTGTGCGTCGCTGGTTTTTTATTTTCTGTAAATATAAAAAACACAATACCCATCAAACCCAAGATAGCCGCATATATAATGGGAACGTATCGCCATTTTTCAATATCAGTTCCATTTTGAGTTAGATAATTTAACAGCGTTGGGGTCAACAATGTCGTCAGTGCAGCACCCGCATTTCCAGCACCAAATATACCCAATGCAGTTCCTTGGTTTCTTTTGGGATACCAGACGGATGAAAATGCAATCCCGATTGAAAAACTCACCCCTGTCAACCCAAACCCAAAGCTACAGAGCGCAAATTCATAAAAATTAGTAGCGTATGACAATAAATACATCGGAATGGCACAAATGATCAGTAGCGTCCCGTACACCGGCTTACCACCAAACTTATCAGTCAATATGCCCGCCGGCAGTCGAAATAGTGATCCCGTAAGTACGGGAATCCCAAGCAACCAACCCATTTGCACAGGTCCCCAATTAAAAACCTGATTGGAAACCAAAAATGTAACAAGCACTCCATTTAGCATCCAGGCTGCAAAGCACACCGTAAATGCCAACGTGTTAATAAACAGCATCTTGTGTGACTTCCCAGATGCATTTCCTTGTAACATGGTACTTCTCCTTCTTAGGTATTTTTGGGTCGTTTAGGTACCCACTCAGTATTTGGGTCACGTATGGTTTTTCGATCCCGATTCCAAATAACAAGTTGATACGGCCGAATAATATAGTGAAAAGGTGCAACCAAAATATGGACAAGACGTGTGAAAGGAAAAATAAACACAATCATAAAGGCCCCCACAATGTGAGCTTGTATCACCCACGGCATTACGCTAACGGCCTCAATTTGAGGGTTTAACTTAACAATAGACCACAAATACGGGGACAGGTCTGAAGCAAACCACGATGACCCCCAACGATACCCGAGTGCGATCGAACATCCAAATACAACTTGAACCAACAATAGAATTTCAAGAAAAATATCCATCTTATTTGTGACTGCGCGTATTCTGGGGTTCACAAGACGCCTTACAAAAAGCACACTAAGACCCATCAGAACGCAAAAGCCAAAAGCCAATGAGGTTGCCTCATATATTAAGAGTCGAACGGGATGACTATTCCATAGGAGTTGCTCTGCAGGAAAAAGGAAAGCAATCAAATGGCCAAAAAACACAATGATAATACCAAAATGAAAAGGCACCGACCCCCAAAATAAACTGCGACCTTCTAAAAATTGTGAAGACAACGAGGAAATTTTGAAAGAAGCATATTTGTACCGATATGTGACTCCCACACAAAATACTGCAATCGCCGCATACGGAAAGGCGATAAATAGAAAATGGTTTAGAATGCTCATATCGCTACCCTTTATTTAAGTGCTTCTATTTCAATTTCTTTACTTACTGATCCTAAAAAATTGTTTAATGTTACCGCCCGACTTTGATTTTTTGTTGTTTTCTCAAGTACAGAAAAATCAGACTCAAGCACGTGGTGCATCGCTCTTAGACAATGTACATATAATGTGTAATTTTTTCCTGGCGTTTCAATTAGCGTTTTATAATGTTTTTTATAAAAAACATTTTTCTCTTCAATTCGCTTTGGATTAAATTCAACAATCATTTTTCGTATGGCAGGTGCAACAAGTTCAATAACAAGCTCTTCGGCAAATTCTTCGTCGGTCAATTTGGCCATCAATCTTAATACACAAGGCAAATGGTCAGAAAGTTCAGAATGCGTATTGATTTGATGTTCTTTATGGCACCTGTTTAAATTGACTAATAACTCACCCCGTTTGTAATCATCGCCAAAAAGAACGTACCCAATACCCAACGTTGTCACTGACTGAACATCAAATGAACGGATAAACAATTCTTGCATTTTATCCACATCATCAGTGGGCAAAACCTGCAAAAACAAACTTACTTCATCGGCAGCCTTAGGATAGTTTTTCAATAAAGTTTTTAGTGTGTGTCTAACCTTTTCAGGATAGGATTCACTAGGATATTCAAAAAGATCGGCCAAAACATCATATACCTTCATATCCATAACGCCTCACGATCCTCTCTGAACAGATTTTGAAGGTCCAAATCCAACTTCACCTTTATGGTCACCTGTGAATTCCAGAAGTTCCACAGCCTCCTCACGATGAGCGGGTGGAATCACAAATCTATCTTCAAATTTTGCTAAAGCTGTCAAATAATAGATATCATCGGCCATTTTTGTAGATAACCCGACGTCTCGTAATGCATGTTTAGCTTTTTCCTCAGTAACATCGCCCACCGTTTTCCATCTTCTATAAATTCGGACAGCCATCATTTTCTTGAGGCGATCTTTTACTTTTTCTTCATCGCCAGCACTAAATAGACTTGCCAAGTATTTTAATGGAAACCTTGCTTGCTCGATCGATCCCCATAATTCCTCGGTGCTTGTGTCATATAACCAGTTGTCATCCCATTTTTTAGAGACAGATGAGAGTTTTTCTTTTTGGTCATCTTGATTGATTTCCCGCATCGAAGCCATTACGGGTAATAAAGGCGGAACATAGAACAACATGGGTAACGTTCGATACTCAGGATGTAAGGGCAAGGCCAAGTTCCACTCTTTCACAAACTTATAAGTTGGGGAATATTGAGCCGCTTTGATTGTCGAGTCTGTCACTCCATTGGCCTTTGCTGATGCAATCACTTCCGAATCAAAGGGATCCATGATCATATCGATCTGCTGCTTCACCAATGCTGATTCATCACAAGAGGCAACTTCATGTATGCGATCCGCGTCATACAGCATAACGCCTAAATATCGAATCCGTCCGACACAAGAATGCATACAAGCTGGGGCTAGTCCTGCCTCAATCCTGGGATAACATAAAATACATTTTTCTGATTTACCCGTATGCCAATTGTAATACGTTTTTTTGTAAGGACATGCAGTCACACACATTCGCCAAGCACGACATACATCTTGATTAATAAGTACGACACCATCCTCACCTCTCTTATAGATAGCACCAGATGGACATGCGGCGACACACGCGGGGTTAAGACAATGATTACAAATTCTTGGCAAATAGTAAAAAGCCATCCTTTCGAGCTGAAACATCGCTTCCTGCTCAGCCGGGGAAAGCTCCTTAAGGTTGGGATCATTCCGGGCATAGTCAGGTGATCCACTCAAATCATCATCCCAGTTCGGACCCATCTTAATGTCTATAGGCTTGCCCGTAATCAGGGACACAGGTCTGGCCGTAGGCTGATCATGCCCTTCAGGAGATTCGATCAAATCTAAATATTTGTATGTGAATGGCTCGTAATAGTCATCAATATTAGGCATATTGGGGTTATGAAAAATGTTAACTAAACCCCGCTTCTTTCCGGCACCCTTAAGCTCAATACCATCACCTTTTTTTTGCCATCCACCTTTATATATTTCTTGATCTTCCCACTTACCTGGATAACCAGTGCCTGGTTTTGTTTCCACATTATTCCACCACATGTATTCTGAACCTTTTCGATCGGTCCAAATATTTTTACAGGCGACGGAACACGTGTGGCATCCGATACACTTATCTAAGTGAAACAACATTGACACTTGTGATCTAACATTCATCGTTTGCTTCCCATCATTTATAGTCAGAAAACTACTTTTTCCATCTTCTTTACAGTTACGTGTGTATCTCGTTGAGGTGCAATCGGTCCCCAGTAGTTAAAGTGATACGTAAATTGTCCATACCCACCACTTAAAAAATTAGGCTTTAGGTGTATTCTCGTTAAACTGTTGTGTCCACCCGCTCGTTTATTCCCTCGTTCTTGAGATTTTGGAATACCAACAGTTCTCTCCGGAACATGATAAACAATACACACACCCCTAGGAATACGTGCACTCACTACAGCTCTTGTGCAATATACTCCATGATCGTTAAATACCTCTACCCAATCGTTATCTTTGATTTTCAACTCTTCAGCGTCAACTTCACTTAACCAACAAGGTTCACACCCTCTCGAAAGTGTTAACATTCTTAAATTTTCCATGTAGGTTGAGTGAATGTGCCATTTACCATGCGGTGTGAGGCAATTTAATATTTTTGCTTTTTTATCTTTCAATGTTTGTTTGAGGTCACCGTATAATTCCGGCTTAGGTGAAGGCTTATAAGTGGGCAGATGCTCACCATACGCAAGATACATTTCGTGATCTAGGTAAAAATGTTGCCTTCCCGTCAAAGTTCGCCAAGGTACCATTTTTTCAACATTATACGTATAGGCCGAATAGGCTCGACCATTCGTCATGATGCCTGACCACAACGGCGAGTTGTTATATCGCCTCGGTTGTGCTTGAAGGTCTGCATAGTTGATCCGAACATCCCGACTACCCTCTGCTAAATCAGCTAAAGGCATACCCGTTTTTTTCTCCGCGTTTTCGTAGGCACGACATGCGAGCTCACCATTGGTTAACGAAGAAAGATGTAACACTGCATCAGCAGCCCACTTGTCCTCTTTGATGGACGGATACTCCTTGCCGTCAATTCTCTCCACGTTAAAGTGGTTGGACTTAAGCATCGCATCATACTGATCTGCACATTGATAACTATTCCCCTGTGCACCGAGCCCTGTTTTTTTGATTTTATCGCCCAAGCTGATAAATTTTTCATAGATTTTCGTATAATCACGATCTACGACTGCTAATTTATGCATGGTTTTACCAGGAACCGGTTTACATTCACCTTCAAACCAGTCCTTAATCGTCGGCTGACTAATTTCATCTTTTGAATCGTGCGACAAGGGCACAGTAACAATATCTTTTTGTGGTTTTGAAAAATATTGCTCAGCGAGTTCGCTCGTTTTTTTCGCAAGATTTTTAAATATATCCCAATCAGATTTCGATTCCCAGACAGGCGAAATGGCTTCTGATAAAGGATGAATGAATGAATGTAAGTCTGTACTGTTCAGGTCTGTTTTTTCGTACCAGGATGCAGCAGGCAATACAATATCAGAGTATAAAGCCGAAGAGTCCATTCGGAAGTTTAGGTCAACGATCAGATCCATTTTACCTGTGGGTGCCACATCGTGCCACTTCACTTCACTTGTACGATCTTCTGAATCTTTTCCAATTGCATTCGAGTGAGTACCTAAGTAATGCTTCAGACAGTACTCATGCCCTTTCATACTCCCCATGATGGCGTTTCCACGCCATATGTACCATACACGTGGGAAATTTTCCTCTGCTTCTGGATCACTGACTGAGTAATGCAGGGCCTTAGATGTTAATTTATCTAATACATATTTTTTAATTTCATCATCTGTTTTAGCACCACTAGCCTGTGCTTCTTCACCTAGCTTCAGTGTGTTTTCATTAAATTGAGGGTAATAAGGCATCCAACCCATACGAACAGACTTGAATATCTGATCAGCCGTATGCTTCTGTGTCCATTCATTATCTGGAACTGTGTTGTATTTTGAAAACTGCCCATCATATCTATACTGGCATGTATTCATGTAGTGCCAAAGTGGCGCTTGTTGCAGTCGAACAGCATCTTGCCAATCTTTAGCAAATGCCATATTGCTCCAAGAGTCCATGGGCGCTAATTTTTCTTGCCCCACATAGTGGTTTAACCCACCCCCGTTTTTACCAACACAACCACACAGCATTAGCGCCATTGCGCCTGCTCGATACATCAGGTTGGCATGGTACCAGTGATTGATACCCGCCCCAATGATGATCATGCATTTACCTTTTGTCACGTCTGCTGTTTTGGCCCACTCACGCGCAAACTGCAGAACTGTTTTATGATCGATGCCAGTAAACACTTCTTGCCAAACAGGTGTGTATGCAGCATCTGCGTCTTGATAATCTTTTGGATAGTCTCCAGCCAAGCCACGACCCACACCGTACTGCGCCATGATTAAATCAAATACAGTGGTGACTGCAACTTTACCTTGAGCCGTTTCAACATATTTCACAGGCACACCACGTAACGCTTTTTTATCAAGCCCGTATTCTGTAAATTCAGTCTGTGCAATATCATCGTTGTTATCTAAAAGAGTCAATCTGGGATCATAAGTAGCATCATCAACGGAATTTTCAGACTTCATATTCCAGTGACCTTGCTTCTTATCCCACCGATGACCTGAACTTCCTTTTGGGACAACCATCTTCCCAGTCTTTTCATCGATATTGACGAATTTCCACTCACCGTTTTCAAGGCTCTTAAACTCTGATAGTTCGGATGAACGCAACAATTGCCCCGTCTTGTAATGATCACCATCTTTCTCAAGTTTCACAAGGTAAGGACAATCCGTATACTTCTTGACGTAATCCACAAAATAAGGTTTTTGCTCATCGTGGTAAAACTCTTTCAAGATGACGTGCGTCACTGCCATCCAAAAAGCACCATCACTGCCCGCATGGAGAGGCACCCATTGATCAGCGTATTTACACACCTGACTAAAATCAGGCGAGAAAACAACCGTTTTAGTTCCGTTGTGCCGGGATTCTGCAAAAAAATGGCAATCTGGCGTCCGTGTCATGTTGAGACACGCACCCATATCGGCAATCATCTTAGAGTTAAACCAATCCGCACTTTCACAGACATCCGTTTGCTCACCCCAAATTTCTGGAAAAGCAGTCGGTAAATCACAATACCAGTCATAGAAGCTTAAATTGATTCCACCAAATAGTTGTAAAAAACGACTTCCCCCAGCATAGCTGAGCATCGACATTGCGGGTATAGGTGAAAAACCAACAACACGATCGGGGCCATATTTTTTTGCGGTATATAAGTTGGCCACTGCCATGATTTCGAGCACTTCGTCCCAACTGGTCCGACGAAACCCTCCTTTACCCCTGGCATTTTGATATTTCTCACGCTTTTTCTTATCTTTTTGTAAATTTTCCCATGCTTGGTAAGGGTCAGATACTTTCTTTTTCTCAGCCCGATACGCATCAATCAGCGCACCTCGAACCAACGGATATTTAATTCGTAGTGGGCTATAAAGGTACCATGAGAATGAGATACCACGTTGACAGCCCCGAGGCTCATAAGGGGGTAAGGAATCTTCAAGTAACGGATAGTCAGTTTGTTGCGTTTCCCAAACAACAATGCCATCTTTTACATGGATTTGCCATGAACACCCTCCCGTACAGTTCACGCCATGCGTGCTTCTGACAATTCGATCATGTTGAAACCTGTTCCTGTAAAAAGCCTCCCACTTCCTTGTTTGAGGTGAAACAATGTCCTTTATCCAGCTCATGAGCTTATCCCTATGTTAGTCATTATGATGGTGGTCATATCTTTTAAAATAATGAGGATCCGATTCTGATTTCACTTGTCGATTGAAAACGCTCGTATTAACCGTTTTGACTTTCCGACGAATCCAAATCAATGAAAATAAACCTAGCAATAGTGCAAATCCTGTCAATCCACTTAATGCCAATTTAATGCCATAACTTACAGGCTGTTGCGTCTCGTGTATCTGATCAACATGTGTTAAGAAGGCGACTAACGCATCCGCTTCATCACTCTGAACGACTGCATCCTTATACGCAGCTTTCATAACGGGAAATGGAGGATTTGAAATCATAGCTTTAACACCGGCACTCCCCATTGTGGAAACACTGGTCGTCAATTCCTTTGCCAGGGCACCACCACTGACAACCGAATCATGCCTAACACTATGACATGAGATACAGGCAGCACCTTTGGATTTAAGGCGGAGTGTACCTTGAAATAATTTTTGCCCTTTGGCAATATCTTCTTTTGAAATATTTTTTGAACCTGCAGTATCCGAAGAGTGACTTATTTTTGCTTTTGATTCTAAACCGGTTGTTCCACTCACTTCTTTAATAAATTGAATAACATCCTCAATTTGCCCGCTTGTGAGGTTTTGATCTGGCATAATCAACTTGTTATAATCTTGAAATACGGCGACAGCTTCAGGATCTCCATTCTTGATCATCTTCTGAGATTCTTTCACAAACTGAACGATCCATGCTTTAGAACGTCTCTGCGAGATCCCCTTGAGATCGGGACCCACTAATCGACCTTCGCCAATGGTGTGACAGGCGACACATGTCTGTTGGAAGACAGCTTTACCTGATTCTCCAGCAATTCCAGAAAAGGAAAATCCCCCCGTTATAATCAAAAGCACTAAGAACCCTATGCGGCTGACAAGGTTTCTGTTGATCTGAAAAAGCCCATACCTCATAAACGTTCCCTTAACAAAATGTTGCACCTTCTAAGTACAAATGAACCACTTTGAATGCTAAATGGGTATGATCGAGATCAGTTTTTAGAAAAATATGTGCTTTTTTAAAGAAATAGCTCTTAATATTTGACTAATTTGCCACTTTTGAAACGAAATACCTCAGGTTCTGCAGGTTTCGTGTGAATTAAGACATCTTCTAAATCCCTGTAGTGTTTAAATGTATAAAGTGTCGGAGAACCTACAATTCGTGAGAATTTTCTGAAATTAACCCAGAACTTTAGATTCGATACATAGTCATCTTCTATCTCGTCAGAAAAGGCTTTAGGAAAAAAGGTTCTCATTGAAGTCTGTTTCATCACAACTGAGCTGTGCTTATCATCTGTATATAGCGTTGCTCGGCTCATATGCACTTCCAAATCATCAACAGGTGCAATGTATTTTGAAACAAGTTCAGCCAGATGGGTACTCAAAATGTAATGTGGCGTTAGTTTTGCCAAATCACAACTAATAAATACCACACGTGCTTTGGTGTGCCACTTTGCCTTCAGCTTTTTGCCACACATTTTTTCTTTTTTTAGATGTTTCTCTAATGAATAAGGATCTATCACCCCATTTTTATGAAATTCAATATTTGATAGTGCATTGCCATGTGTAGAAATCACCAATGTTTCTAGTGGGGGGCCTTTCCAATCTTGAATTGCTTGGCAAATATCTTTCGGCTCATCCACCCATTTCAAGTGATCTGGTATTTTAGATATCGGTATATGATGGGTTTTAAAAAATGTTTTCATCTGCCAATAAACCATTGCCATATTGGTAACTAATCTTGATTTTGATACATCTAATTTTTCTAAGCGCTTAATGGGAGCAACCCATAAGGTGGCTTTGGGATTCACCAAACTTAATGTTTTTTTCTGAAAAAGAGCTTGATCCTGAAACTGAATTCGGGCCATTTTAGGGTCCAATCCTCGCAATTTTGCTGCAAAATCAAACCCGTATTCTTTAAATATCCATCCGATGAGCACGGTATAAAATATCTGCCGATACAATGGAAACATATCCTTTGGATTTTTTGCAATTGACCATGTGCTGTGTACGCTATTACGTATGAGTGTATTTTCAAAAAAGGAACCGAATTCGGGCATTTTTTGTAATCGATCTTCATCTATTAATTGTTTCAATAGTAAGGCAAAAATTTTACCTTTTTTATATTCAGGACGCATCACATAGGTTCGACCCCACATGGTGAACCCAGAAGCTGCTATGCCCATCAATACCTCAAACCCCCGCCATAGTTCCGAGTCATTGAATGCTATGAGAAAACGATCTGATTTGTTGCGTTTCGTCAGATATTTCGTATGGGATTCACCAAATGCATGCCGCAATGCCTCCGATTCATTTAATAAAGACTCCAAATCATTGAAAAATACTGACAATCGTTCTGATGGGTTCTGCATCATGCGATCAAGTGGCGTATTTTCACAACTAGAAATAGGCTTGGCTGCCAAAATGAAATAGCAGCTTAACATCCATGTTAAGCATCGAATCAAATAATTCCTTTATTACTTTCTATTTTACAGAAGACTCCTTAAACGCAGTAATAAGAAATGAGCAGGGCATTCCTAAATGACATTTGTTTGGTATACCTTTCGAATTTCTTCCTAATGCTTATTGATACTCATATATTTGACTCAAAGGTAGGTGAATTGTAAACGTCGTACCTTTCTCATCTTTACTTACAACATCAATTTTTCCACCTAACGCGTCTATCCATGCTTTTACGATCAAAAGCCCAAGTCCCGTTGAAGATTCATTTTCTGTACCCAGCCTACTCTTTCCCGAGATATCTTCGAATAAATGGGGTAGAACGCGATCCGGTATCCCAATACCTGTATCCTTAATTTTGATGGCACCATATCCCGATATGTTTGATTTTATTAAACTTACAGTCACTTTTTCGTTTGGGTGTGTGAACTTCAGGGCATTCCCCACCAAATTCCCAATAACACTAATTAAAAACCCTTCATTGGGTACATCAAAAACAAAATCGTGTTTATTGGCATTAAATGTTAATTTAATTTTTTTCTTTTTAGCCTTTTCAGTATAAATTTCTTTCAAATAATTTTTGATTTCCTTAGATAATAGCGGATTTACAATCAGAGCAGTTTTATTTTTTACGAGAATATCTTGAAGGTAATCGAGCGCTTTCAGATAATTTCCTACTCGTTTGAGCGAGTTTGAACCCCGCTCAATGTACGTCTGTTTTTTTGACAAATCACTTTCATTCACTGCCAATTCTGCAAAGGATTGAGCGGGATTTATTTTGCCCTTCAAATCATGAATAATACAGCTGAATAATGTTTCATAGCTATTCACTTGCTCCTCTAGTTGTCTAATTTTCATCGCTAAAGGGCATGACTGATCCATTTTATCTGGCATTGCAAATGTAAAATTGGACACTACAAACAAAATCAAACATAATATGATTTTAATATCATTTATATTAATAGATTTTATCCTTATGAAATAGGACAGACATGTTGATTATTCCAACCCATAAACCATTATAAACCCACATTGAAAGGTGGATTATACTTTTGTAATAGAGGGATAATGTCTGTATCGTTAAGATATGTACACCTCCTTCTGGAATTGCATCATCAAGGGGTTCGTTGGGGCTTTTGTTCTTGTTTCTTACTACGCATACGCAGAACACACAACACTTCCCAAAGGTGTGCTTAGTATTTTAGCTCAACATAGCACCTGGCAGTCCTCATTTGTGTTTCAGGGGAAATTTTCTAAATTTCCGATCCAACTGTCAAAAAAGTGGCGATATGTTTCGGGATCGATGAACCCTAAACTCAAAGAGATTTCATCTGAAAGTGAAAAAACTACAATTTCGCTTTCTAGCCCATTTTCACTCCATCTACTCACCTCAAAACAGATACACAACAACTCAAACACCCGATCTATAAATCTCAAGATGAAAATTCACTCTGGTGATATTATTGTGCTCACACCCGCTATCGAAAATTGGTACATACTTTTTTTCCCTGAATACTCTTTTTCAAAAGCAACTCAAACACAAACAATAAACACAAAAATAAATATTTCAAGAACGCCCTTAGGTATTTATACCGATCAATTCAAATATCACTATAAGCTCTCCCCTACTCAAGGCAAGTACTTGCATCACGATATTAATAAATCTATGCCTGTTCGACTTGTTAGCCCTTTTCCCAAAAAATTCAAACCCACTGTGAAGCAAGTCTTAAAGATGTGGAACAACGGATTGAATAGCCAGTTTTATTATATGGATAGCACTTCGGAATCGTTGTCACATGAGACTTCGTGGGTCCAATGCTTAAGCCAACGGGCAGTTTGTATCGGGTGGATGGGGCCGGAGGCGATCGATTTTACATCTGACATCAAAGCACATACGGTCACGCAGTTTGATCCTGAAACTGGGATAATTATTGGAGGCCTCATTCAATTTTATCCAATTTTGAATAGTCAAATTCAGAGGGGATTAACAGAGATTTGCCCCCGTAAATACACAACTCTTTTTGAAACACACTCCTTCGACGCAACAACTTCCCTCGAATGCGCTCGCAATGACATGACTCAATACACCCACCCAGATGAAAAATCAGTTTTTGCTCAAATGCTTTCACATGAGTTTGGGCATATAAATGGCTGGACCTCTAATTATAAAGGTTCAAATTCGGGCACCATTCAATCTCCGAGTAAAAGCATCATGGACATACTGCCTTTTTCAGTGGTTCACAAGCTTGCAGGAAAACTGCAAAGCTACGACAAAAACATGCTTGAATTTATTCAAAATGGGACAAAACCGCCGACTTCTTATGAAACATGCGGGTACCTAGATACAAAACACCCTCAAATCAAACATAGAGATCCGAACTGTAATATTTATGATTTGGGTGATCCTGTTGAGTGGTATATCAAGGTCAGCAAAATTTCTACACCCTTTACCAAACTAAACACAGGCCTGTCACCCATGATACACCTTGGTCTTTTTTTGAGTAACTCAACACAAAGTACTGCAAGTAGTGATCAAAAAAAACGTGCTAGAGATTTTCTCTGCAACCATGAAAAATTGAATAAAATTACAAAAAATCTCAAAAAAAATTTAGACGTGACGCTCATCTGCAACAAATAGTTGACCTCGTCACTGCAAGCGTAGCGAAGCAATCTCCCTCATTATATCTCTACATCATAAACAATACTTACGATGGATTTAGTGCCTTTCGCAGATAATCTTTGATATACCGGCTTGCAACAGTCTGTTGAAGTTCCTTCCGGTAAATTAGGCTGATCTTGTCTCTATAGATTGGACTTTCAGGAAGAGGTTTGAGGATGTTTGGATAGGCACCCAATGCCAGAGATTTTGGTAATATACCCATCCCTGCTCCAGAAGCAACTAATCCTGCAATAAATGAAAGTGACGTGCTTTCAACAAATCGGCAATGGTCCAATAATTTTTTCTGAGCTGCTACTTTCAATATCTGTTGCGCTTGTAACATTGGCGGACTGTGAATAATCACACACTCTGGGTGTTTTGGATTTTGTAAGCGGGTGGGACGACTGCATGTCCAAAGCATCACTTGGTCATTAAATAATGGCAAAATAACTAAATCTGGATGTTTTGGCGGGTGCACAACTATGCCAAAATCCAAACGAAAGCTAATCACCGCTTCAGAAATCTTATCCGATATATTATGCAAAAACCGAAAGGACAACCCCGATTGTTCACTCAACAGCGATGCTATCGTCTTTGGTAAACTATGGGTCCCCAATGTGGGGTGCACTCCAATCGAATAAGTCCCTTGGATCGCCTGCGCCTCTTGCGTCACTTTCTCTTTTACATTTTCCCAGATATGGATCAGTTGTTTGGTGTGCCCAATTAACCGCTCGCCCGCTTTGGTCAATGACACGCCTTTTTTCGTCCGAATTAAAAGCATGACGCCTAATTCTCCTTCAATTTTTTTAATAGCTAAGCTAACTGCAGGCTGTGTCAGACCTAATCGTTCTGCAGCTCTAGAAATATTCTGAGTACGTACAACTTCTTGAAAAACTTTTATTTCACTAAGAGATAGGTTCATTTGACTTACATTTTATCATAAATTATTTTTATAATGATCAATGTCGTTATATATTATAAAAATTGGCGTGCATGAATTAAGCTACCCTTATGTATAATCGATCTTCTGAAAAATGGCTCATATTCCTTGATATTCCTGTGTGGTTCAAAGAACCTTTTGTTGCAGCACAGGATCTTGGCCTTTCGGTATTGCATATTACGAAGTGGCCCAGCAGGCTTCCTGGAGTATTAGAGATTGAAACGCCAACGTTTAGTACGGACTATTTAGAGCAAATAATTATTGAATATCAAGCTCACAAAAATATTCTTGGCATCTGGAACGTACGTGATTGGCATACACCCTTGGTATCCCAGTTGAATCACGCATTTTTTAAAGACGCACAATTTCCAAATCCAGACGTCACCAACACGTGCAAAAACAAAGTGCTTTTCAGAAGAGCGCTTGACTCTACGCAATTAAATCCGTCCTATACTTTGCTTGGTGAAACTATCCCAAAAACAAGACCTTTTGATAATCATATGATCGTCCTCAAACCCAGCCTTGGGTACGGTAGCATTGGCGTTGAATTGGTTCGACCCGAACAATCGTTCGAAGCCGCTTTTACCAGAAGTAGAAGCAGCCTTGCCCCTCTAACTGAAACCGTTTCCGATTTAAACAACAATAAACTAAGTACATCTTTACTCTGTGAGAAATTCATTTCTGGAGAGGAGTACAGTGTTGAGGTTTTTTTAAGTGATGGGGAAGCTACAATCTTAGGCATCTGTGAAAAAGCACCTATGGTTGAACCCTACTTTGAAGAAATTGCTTACATTTTGCCTGCACAGATTTCGGATCACCACACAAATCTTTTGTCTGATGCCGCTCAATCAGCTGCTAAGGTTCTGGACATTCGATCTGGGATAGCCCATATGGAATTTAAGATTGAAGGTAATCACGCTTATATCCTAGATGTGGGATTAAGAATAGGTGGCAATGGGCTGACACACAAACTGCTTAGTTCGGCTTACGGTATGAATGTAACCAAAGCTGTGCTTAGCGAACTTATCGGTCAACCTCCTAAACCATTTTTGGAAATGATACATACACACACAACTCTACTTTACCTATTTCAGATCAAAGGAGGCGGAGTGATCAAATCCTTACCTGATTCTATTGAATTTCAGGATGAGAACATAGAGACACTAGAACAAGTCAATTTTTACAACCCAGGCGACACCCTAACAGGGTATCCCAATCACTCAGGACTGCCTGGTTACGCCTTATTTGAGATTCAAGGGGATCAATCCTTCATTAATACCTCGAAAGAAGCTATTTTAAGGCGGTGCTCAAGAGAACTGAGCTTCACCTACGCATAGCTTTACTTCAGCACATATGAATTCTATAATCTTGAGGTATAACCGTTTTATGGGTAGGCTAGATTATGGCAAGTTATGAGTTTCAACTAGGCAAGACAGATCTCTTAATTAAGACAGGTTCTCTGACCCTCAGAGCCATTCCGTATCAAGACATTTCTTCAGTTAAGGAAGGCACTGCTAAATCTTTTAAGACTGAATGGTGGAAAAATCCAGACTCTGAAACGTATGTCACAATCGTTCGTAAAAGCGGGGTCTACAAATATCTGTGTTTCAACCCACCCAACCAAAAAACGTTTGTCGAAACCCTAAATTCTAAAATACAGGCTTAGGGCGTGTCCTAACCAAAACCGTTTTTTCAGCGAACAATTTGAGCATATTCACCGAATATGGTTTAATCTCTCACTAGGCTAATTATTGGAGGGATACAGCTAATTGGTAAGCGGACGGTTTCGAAAACCGTTGGCCTTAACGGGCCTTGCGAGTTCGAGTCTCGTTCCCTCCGCCAAATAAAACAAAAGAGCTTCTGAAGGTCATTCAACAATAGCTCATCTTAGAACTAGTAAACACAATTGGCATGAGGCTTGCATAATCTGAGGTGAAAGCTATGAAAAGACTTATACCATTACTTGTTCTAATTTTACCGCTAATCAGTACTGCTGTAGAACCCTGCCAAAGTAAACGATGTCAAGAATGGTTTGTAGAAGGTGTTTTAGCGAATAAAGTTCGTCCTGGGCAGCTCTGTGAGATTGATTGTGGTTCTCTTGCAGTGAATATGGGCACTTTTCAGTGTCCCAGTTATTATTGTGAGTCCTTTTGTTCTCACTATAATTCTTTCATTGAAAAACTAGGTTATTTTCCTGAATTACATAGTGCTCCTTGGGGATCCAAGTATTTTAAGAAGTCATTAGAGATATTTGCGATCTATCAAGGGCTTAATCCAAAGACGGTTAAAGAAAAGAAGCTCAAAGAACTTGGACTCGCATTTTTATTCCAGGGAGATCAAAACTACTGTAAAGATCAAGGCCTAGCAACGCAGTTACAAAATATAGCGAAATCCATTTTAGATCTTCTTGTAGGGATAGATCCTATTACTGGGTTAGCACGAGATGCATATGAAACTGTGACCGGGAAAAATTTTGTTACAGGAGAAAAACTCAGTCAGGCTGATCAAGCATTCGCTCTATTGGGGGTAGCTACGCTCGGCTTTGGAAGTAAAATTAATAAAGGGTTTAAGATCCTAAGTCGTGTCGCAAAAAAAATATCATCTAAAGGATATCAGCAGTTTTCTAAAGCAAGCCAGCTTGCGAAGAAAATAGTTGAGCGAAATCCTAAAATCAAACGAATCTACCCTCAAATTAGAGGCAAAGGATTTATTAAAGATGGAGACTCGTTCAAACACTTTAATAAAGTATCGAAACTTAACAATCCATTACCCAAGAATGCCAGGTATGCAAAGGTTGTACATAGAGATGGTGCTATAAAAATAATAAATAAAAAACAACACCTAGTACTAAATCCAAAAGAAACAGAAGCTTTTATAACAGCTTTAGATGAGGTAAAAGACATAAAAGGACATAAGAATGTAGCTAGCAAGCTCTCTTTATTCGAGGATAGACATGGGACTAAGCTCAAGAATATTGATGATCATGTCATTCTTGAATTTGATTTTAAAGACAATAGAGCTGACTCAATTCGGAGTCCAATACAATATTATAAGAAAGAGAAGAAAGTCCGGAAATATGGTTGGGTTCCTGGTGGACGAACTAAAGGAGGGGCTAGAGAATGGCTAATTGATGCAGACGCTAATATGAAGGGATATTTAACCAACTATAAAATTAGAGAAATAAAAAAATGAAGCGTCAAGAATTTGAAATAGGAAATGTATACTCAATTGAGGATATTGAGAAGCATGTTAAAGATTTAAGACTAATTGATGATGCTGATAAGTATTTCAAAGGCTTTGATTTTGAATTGCCAAAATACCTTCTAGATGAAGATAGCTGTTGTAGGGTAGAAACACATTTTTCTCCTACATTTCCAGATATTTTCTTTGAAAAAGAGCCTACTAATTCAAAGGGTGAAATCGGATATCGCATTTATGCTTTTAATAGCTCAATTGATTCACAAACGACATTTGATAAATTCACGATTGAAAAAGCGTTCCCTGATTTAAAATTCATCAAAACAGCGGACCCTCCAGATGCCCCAGAGCCAATAGAATTATACTACTCATCTGATTTAGGTAGATTCCTCGAAAAAGGTCCTTTTGCACATAAAGAGGCTATTTGTTATCGGATTCTGAATATTAAATCAAAAGAAGAGTGGGACGAAGAGCAATACAAATATTAACTCTCGTCATGGATTAATTAGAAAATGAGCTGTAACTGCGAAGAATACATCAAACCCCTTGAAACTCTTGAAGATGTTCAGGAAAGAATGTCTTATTGTGATGAAATATCTAAATGTCTACAACAAATAGTATATGAAAACTGGAGATCCGTTCATATATGCAGACACTGTGGCACATTTTGGGCAATGGAACTTCCTTATAGTGAACTTCAGTGCCAAAAGGTAGCCGGGGAACCTA